>NZ_JBEAJW010000005.1:0-53031 GCF_040064295.1 Klebsiella sp. JB_Kp031 | reverse complement strand
CTGTGGCTTCTGGTAACCGACTGCGAACAACGGGGTTGTTTTCACCGGCTGCACATTATGAGTCTGGTGTGGCTTCAGGTATCATCCTGCGAACAACGGGGTTGTCTTCACCTCCTGCACATCATGAGTCTGCTGTGGCTTCAGGTATGCGTCTGCGAACATGGGGTTTTACTTGCTGCGCATCGGGGGGCTGATGAGGCTGGAGGTATCTGACTGCGAACAACGGGATTGTTTTCACCGGCTGCACATTATGTGTCTGCTGTGGCTTCTGGTATCCGACTGCGAACAACGGGGTTGTTTTCACCAGCTGCACATTATGAGTCTGCTGTGACTCTGGTATCCGACTGCGAACTACGGGGTTGTTTTCAACTGCTGCACATCAGGAGTCTGATGAGGCTTAAGGTATCTGACCGCGAACAAGGGGGTTGTTTTCAGCTGCTGCGCATCAGGAATCCGCTGAGGCTTAAGATATACGACTGCGAACAGGGATCGTACTGCATATGTGGGGCATCATCAGAATTTAGAGGCTTCCGGGATGTAGCTGCGAATAACGGGATGATTTTATTCATACAGGTCTTCATGAGTAAGTTAAGTCACAAGTAAATCACCGGGAAGAGGGGGGGTGTTCAGCATATTATCACTTCAGGTAATTGCGGAAGCTCAGGGGATGACTGGTAAATATCGAAGGGGGAGGATATGTGAAAAAAAAAGAAGATGGGTTTTCAGGTCATGTAAAATAAAAGGGGAGGGGGCTAGGCATATCAGCCATCTTTATTAAAAAAATACAAAAACCAGCCAGAAGCTGGTTTTTGGCGTGGTTAATAATTATTTTAGTTGAGGGAATTCAACAATAAAACCGGAGGCACCGACAACGCCAGATACTCCTGGGAATATAGGGACAACAACGTCATTTCCTACAGAACCTAAATCTATTTGAATTTCTTTCGTTTCACCTGGAGAAACAAGGTTTCCAATAACACTAATTGGGAATGCTGAGTCACCCCTAACAGTAATTAAAGCTGTCTGTACGCCTTTTGCTAAGGAACCATCATTACGGCGTAACTGACTTGCTTTAAGAACAGCCAGAGGTTCACCTGAAGAAAGGTTTAAAGGTTTGTTAACCGCAAGGGTATTAAGTTTATCAAGAACAATGAGATTCTTAGGATAATATGCAAAACGGATAGATTTTGATGACTCATTACCTGCATCATCTATAGCTTTAACTACAAGTGTGTATTTATCAGTTTTTTCATCAAGTGAAGGAAACAAACGAGGATAAAGTGGTGTGTATGAACCATCTGTGTTATGGGTAAATCCTAATTCTACATCATCTGATGCAGGGCCTCCTTGAAGAACCATTTGAGAGATCTTGGACTTACTTAAAGCATCAGATACAGCTACTGAGATGTTTTCTAATCCATAGACTGTACTTTCTGATAACAGTGGTTTCCCTTCATACGAAAATGAAATTGAAGGAGGGGAGTTATCTATAATAAGAGATCTGAACGGCAACTGAGAACTGTTGTTAAAAGTATCAGTGGCCCTGAAGGTTAAATCATACTTCCCTTCAGGTATAGCCGATAAATCAAATGCATAAGTATAGTCCTCTCCAGACATCGCGGCTTTTGTGCCCGTCAGAAGAACCGTATTGGAAATTGTATCCAGTATCTCTAGCTTAGAAAGCATCAAGACATCACGCCAATTGCCATTGCCGGGTTGTGTGACATAAACAAGGACAGATTTATTCTCTTCTTTGTAATCATACCCTGTGATCTTAGGTATTAAATCCGTATTCCAGATGCTACGAATCTCAAATTGATTTGATGTAAGTGTCTTATCTTGATTGCGAACTATAAAATAATGAGCTATGTAGCCATTCCCCTTATTTATTGCGTATGAAAAAGGACCAGTGCAAGAACTTTCTCCGGGCTCAATAGTACAAACTTCGTAGCCTTGTGTAAGGTTATAAAATGACTGCACATAATCCCTAGGGTCTACAAACACAGTTATACTTTGATACTCACCTGGCAAATCTATGTTTGTGAATTTCATTGTGCCAGCAGAAAAATCGTCAATTGTTGAAAAGTTTGCTGAGTAGGATTTTATTGATGGGGATTTCGGAGCGATTGAACTTAACTTAACATTATACGAAGCGTTACCTCCTCCGTATTGGTATCCATTATGAATAGTAAATGATGTACCAACTGGGGTGGATTGTTTTATATATACATAACTATTATCTTCAGTAAGCAAAGAACCGAAGGATAAACCAGCTTTGTTATAAGCCCTATAATTATGTTTGGGAATCTTGTACACAAGAGTAACAGGGTTAGTATTAACAGTCATCCCTGCTGAATATTTAATGTAGCCAGACGAAATGCCGGGAACAACACTAGTTGAAGAATTGGGGTCTGCAACTGCAAATAGCTCATATTCACCTGCAGAAGAATCAAATACAAATTTTTGGTCGGGGACTTGAGTAACATTTCCGGCTTTATCATAAAGGAATGCTCGAAAGCGAAACTCTACATCGGCATCCGACACTGGCATCCATGTAGCTTTAGCTATCGCTCCACCACCTTTAGTTATAGGGGCTGTAGCAGCTCTTGACCCATCGTCGTAGGCCATTGTATAGCTGGATTGTATTGATCCATCTGGTTTTATTATTTGAACAATAGCCTTATCAAAACCAGATAGATCATTGATATTCTTAATTGCAAGATTTATGGCAGATTCTTGACCTTGGCCAAGTTCCCAGCGAGGTCCCGTTACAACCATGTTGTACCCAGGAATCCATGGTACAGAGAAGTTATCAGACGTAGGGCCAACCGTATCTATTATAAAAGGATGGGATGTTGTTGAAACAACGGTCGATTTTGAGTCTAAAATCTCAGATTTTATGGTGTAACGACCATCACTGATAGGTGGAATAGTGACAGTCTTTCCGTAAAACATATTTCCATTAGCGGAAGAAATCCTGTCATCAACTGAGATGATACTTGTTGTTGTGCTGTAAACAGCACTGTTATCAGCATCGCGAGTTACGGTTAAGCGGATTTGTTGGTCCAAGCCACCAATGAGGAGAGCGTTAAAATTCCCATGTGGATTAAGATAGGGCGCACTTTCAGGGACACTTTTTTGCGCCCCATTGATATCTGTAAAGGTGTACTCGTATACCCGGGCCTGGGCGTTGGAAAACATGCTCGTGGCTATTGAGAGACTCAAAGCTAAAGCAGAATGATTTAAGAATAGTGAAAAGCGCATAGGAAACCTTTTTATGTGAGAAGCCACGAAAGTTACTTTTCAAAGACACTCATAGGTCTATACGAGAATAGTATCATGTGATATTTCTGGGTTTCCGACATAAGAGAGCAAAAGAAAGAAATGTCACCATCTTTTGATAGTGACATTTTAACTCGGAGGTTCAGCTAAGTTGGGAAAGGATACTTTCTGCTACAGCAATCTGCTTTGTTGAAAGATGACGACCACTTTGAATCGTAAGCGTAAGGCTTTTAAGGAAGGGGTTTTTGTTGCTTGAAGACATGATTTGTCTCTCAAGGGCTGATAAATTTTTTCCTTGACTCTCACGCCAGTGTCGTGAAGAAACAATCTTTTTAGCAGCTAGATAATTCTTTTTAAAAAGCATTTGAAGGGTGAAACACTCTTTTATTAAGGTACCTTGTTTGCCCGTACCTTTACACGCGGAACATTTTCCTGAAGAATTTGCATAACTGATACGATGACGACCTGAGCCTTTACAATATGAGCAGATAAAATTTTTTTCGTACCGAGCAGTGCCGTTGAATTCATTAATATTGAAAACAAGTTTATTATCAATTAACTGACCGTCAACTGAATACCATCTTTCATTCGAATGTGTCATGGATAGGCCCCACCATCTCGTTATGTATGACACAATTAAATCAAATGAAAAAGGCTTGTACATACCCTATTTTAAAAATACAAAAAAGGGAGAACAAGGAGTTAATCTATAGAAATCAAAAACATTCAATAAAAACAGCGGAATTGATTTTATTCAGTGTCTATAACGATAGAGGGCTATTTTAAGGTTAAGTTACAATAAAATAAGGAGCTGTAAAATAGCCCCTTACTTTAAAGACGAGTAGGTTCAAAGAGTAGTTAATCCTCTTCTGGATTAGCCAACGGAAAATTATTCATTGCTACCGGGGGAACCAATACTGCAATAGGTTCTCCATTTTCTGGAAAAGGGGGAATTCCCTGCATCTCGTTGATTTTACTATCAGACATAGCCCAACCCTCTATCATTTAAATTATCTCGTTGTTTAAATTCAAACTGCGGAATGTAAATTCAATAGCGAAAATTCGTTTTCCTGACTTTCTGAAGCGGGCTCCTCCATAGGATCATTAGCTGGCAGCGCATTAGAGTTTACCTCTGATGTTACTGATGGGGCAGAACTAGAAAGTTTTCCCTTTGTTGTTTTACGCTCGAGCTTAGCTTCATGGCCACGAATAGAGTCATCTGAATTAAATATAAGTTCAATTAGATGTCTGTCAACTTCAATATTTATTTTTTCGTTGGGTCCAATCTGATTGAGATCAAACGAAGAGGGAAGTGAGGCTCGTAATCTGTTGCAAACCTCTTTAGTACTGGCTGCGAGATTTTGTGCCAGTTTACGAGGAATTGGTTGCACTCCCAGTGAAGATTTAGTGACCCTGACAGCCTTAGGACTACCATGAGACTTAATTATTTCGGCAACATTCAGAGGAAGGGTATCACTCCCGGTGGAACTATTAATAACCATTATCTTTGCGTTTAGGTCTGCCCGAATTTTATCAAGAGCTTCCTTTTCACCAAGATCACGAATTAATTCAAGACAGAGTGTGTACGAAATCACATCCTGACTAATCAACGTCTTTAATTCGTCATCGATGGTTGCAAGAGAAATGATTTGGCGAACTGCCATTTCAGAAATGTTTTCCCGTTGTGCAACCTGCTCAACAGACATCCCGGCATCATTTACCAGTCTGCTATAGGCAATGCCGCGACCTACGGGGCAAAGGGGGAGAGATTTCGCCCCATCCAGAGAATGCCATTCTTGTTCTATCTCGTCACCCTGGAACTCACGCAATCTAACTAGGATGGGGAGACCTGATTCTTGTTGAGCCAAAAGCGCAGCTCTTGTACGACAGTTCCCCTGTCGAACAAGTGGTTTACCGTCAACAATAACGACAGTTATAGGGTCAATGTCTGCCCCATTCAGAAATGCTTTTTTAAGATTCTGAATATGCTCGGCAGGTTTTGGTAATTTGTAGTATGCCTCTCCCAGACCCATCTCACGGCAGTTCCAGTTTGGAACTAACACTAATGCCCTTGGGTCGATCATAAACGGTTGGCCATTAACCGCTTTGTGGCAAATGTCAGGATTTGCGTCACTAAATTCACGCAAATTTTTGACTAGCCTCCCGTTCCGCTCTGTAGAGATAAAAAAGTCAGCTGTTTGTTTCATTTTCTTACCTATGACTGAACCATTTCTGAAATTAGACTGTACAGTATTATTTTGTAAAAGTTTCTCGCTATGTGGTCAAAAAAGCCAGTTTGGTAAATTTTTTATGAAAGTTACTTTTACTGGTTGTTTACAATGGGTGGAGACCTTCAATTAAAACACTAACACTATGAATATCAAGTATTTTATGCTTTTTAGTGTAGGTGACGAGGCCATGACGGCATAACAACTGTACGTGTTGCAACGTTGCAGGAGCAATGTCGCTAAGGGAAACCTCTTCAGTTTTTGAAAGTAACTTTTGCAGTAGGCTGTATAGTTCCGGGCGCTTGGCAAAAAAGAGAGTTGTCAAAAAAACTGACGCCGAATTAGTCAGTTCCCAAAGTTTGTCAACCACTCTAGGATTGATAGTAACACTAGCCATGCTGATAGACTGAAAATCTATATCGTGACTGATTTCTGTAAAAACCGAACAGGTCTGACAGATATTACTTTTTTGTATCTCGATTCTGAACTCTATGAGTAGCAACAAAAAGTAAGAAACTTCAGCAAGTGTATAGTTGACTTGCCTGATTCCGAGTGCCTGACAAACACGTCCCGATTTTTCTATAAGTTCAACAAGTGAAATATTGAACTGAAGTTCTTGATGGATTGGTTGTCTAGCGTTCAGTCCCAGCAAAATAGCAAACCATAAAGGTTGATACCGTAAATGCATCACCGGTCCGGATAAACAAAACTTAGCCTGTTGAAAGTTACTTTTACCTTTAACAAGAAGTGGAGTGATATCACTAGAGGTGATCTCAACTTTATTTTGATCACAATTAAAGGTAGCTTTATGGTTTTTTCTAAAAAAATCCTGCAATAACCCTAACTCTTTGTAATTCTTATGACTATTCATAACGAGTAAGTATTGCCTCTTTAAAAGACTTATAACTTCTGTTTGGTAACCACTGTCACTTAATCAGAGAAGATGAAATCATTTTCACCAGCAATATACTCATATTATTAACCCAGAGTCGTTTAACAACTTGGACATTGCAATTAATTATATTACCAAGAATAAACCCTGATGGGTGCGTATCATAAGCAATAAAATGGCGGTGGTCAGAGGTCTCCAAAAGTAAAGATGAAAAACTCTCAGAAGAGCATTTTCTGGTGAGCACCTGAATTTTAATTACGGTTAGAGCCAGATACAGTTTGGTACCGATTTTGGCAGTAAAGGGCCGTACTTGAAGGCTGACTGCTGAACTTTTTCTATATCCATTAGGTTTCAGACATCGAAATTGTAACTTTGTAGGAAAGTAACTTTTATCCAATTTTTGGATGAGTGCTGAGTAAAAATTACTTTTACCCTGATTGGGTGCCTCTAAAATAACTTTAAGAAAGCTTTTAATAAGTGCTTGTTCAGGTGATTTAAATGGCATCTGTAGAGAGTTTTTAGAAGCCCACTCGTACACAGGATATACTTTTTCCATAACAGCCGGCAATGAGCCAGAACCCGCACACTGGAGGCAGTTTATACCTGAACCTAAACAGTCAGGGCATGGACGGCGAACTTCCATAAAACCGTCTGAATCCGGTTCAGCATCTGAGATAATTTCATTATCTTTTGTGACCCACATATTTACCCCCCTCACAAATATTCCAATCCTATCAGGAAAAGATCGCTAGGTAAGGGGGTATTTTTATGTCACCAGAACCAGCTGACATCACGAGCAGGGGAGCGATAATACTTCCGATTATCCCTATGGTATCTAGACTATTAATCAGAAATTCTTGAAACAAGACGCCATTACTCCAGCCGCAAAGTTAACCTGTTTAGCTTGAGTCTGTATAGGTATTACGCAGACATTAGAGTGTACGATGTTGTTTATCTGCTTGATATTTACAGAAAAAACTTTGCTAACCAAATCAGCGTCAATTCTTGCGAAAATCTCAGATTCGGTTAGTTTTGAGTTGCGAATAATACGACTTGAATTGTAAATACTGAGCCCGTCAATATTATAACTCAAAGCTAACATGTTGTTATGTATGGTAATTTTAAGATTTAACCCAGCGACCTCTACCATCCGACTTTTCATGATATTCCTTTCATGACAAACATAAGAATTCTCCTAAATTTACATTTAGAAATGGCCCATGGGAAGAGGGTAAAAGCATAAGTTTTATCTTCTATAGCTGATTATGTTCCAAAGTGCTATGTGTAACCGTAGTCATTTAGATAATTATTCCAAAAATAACATTAAACTATTAAAGATCAGTATGTTATGTGGGTTACAAATTATTCAAAATTTCTCCATTTTCTCTACATTCTAGGACCATTTTTGGAGGATTTGTGCGCCTCTTTTGATGACCCACTAATTATGGTAGTTAAGCTGGAAGGGGAAAATTAACACCTGAACTGTATCACAGCCAAAAAGTGACTTTTCTCAACTCCCTGGTTGTCCTTGCTCAAGAAGTGAACATTAAGATGGTGACCAATAGTCACTTTTTTAAAGGACATCGAAATTTATCAGGTCCAAAAGTTACTTTTATGATCGCAAAAACAGTGTTTGCATGGACAAAAAAGTGACTTTTTCGAAGAAACCAAGAATGTACAGGAGGATAAAAAGGATTACGGGAGAAAAGAGGTTGTCAAAATCTACTTTAAAATCAATATGTTTTCTTTGGCAAAGTGAAATGAATGAAACAGAGCGAAATTTGTAACTAATTGATAATGACATGTCGATAAGAAAAAAACTCATTGAAAAGTAACTTTTATAACTTCAGCGTTTTCTCTTTTTTGTTTAAAAAATTTGTTCCTTAGTTTGAAAATAAAAAATTAACCCAGGGTATTCTCCAATTGCTGGTTAGTCACCAGAACACATATACAATATTCGCATTCAGGAGTTTCACAATGATCCAGAAATCAATGGCTATGAGCGGCACTACTGCTAACTACACTCTGGCTGAAAGCCTGCGTAATATGCTTAGCAATAAAATGTTCCAAGTATTTATTGCGCTGTTGTGCGCTGCGTTGTTCTCATCTATTGCTTTGGCGGGCGGGGATGACGGTGCCCTGGGTGAAATTTGGACCCAACTTTCAGAAGCTTTAAGTGGCGCGCCCGGGAAGGCCCTGGCCGCATGTATGCTGATCTCTGCATTCTACTTCTCCATCGGCCGTCCGAACCCGGGTTTGGCACTCGTTTCATTCCTTATGATGATGATTTTGGCTAACGGCGAAAAAATCATCACCGGATTCCTTGATGCGGGTGTTGTGCTTTAAAAAAAATTTTTGCTAAACGAGCAAAACAACAATTTGGGGACGAAAGTCCCCTTTTTATTACCTGTACAATAGAGAGCATGATGACTACTGGTGGTAACTGAATGGAAAATAACTACACATACCGCTTTCCGTACCGGATTAATTTACCTTTGCTGATTCTCTTTTTTGATGCAAAGCAGATTGGTGTTGTTATGGGACTCCTGGCATTCGGGAACATTTTTGAATGCATGACGATAGCCACAGTAACCGCAGTTGTTTACTGGGTCTCATACAACAAAGCTAAGGAAAGCTCTGTACGGGGGAGATTGAAACATAAACTTTGGTGGAATGGTTTTCTTCCTGGAAGAACTGTTTTCCAGAGTCGATATTTCTCTGATCCCTTTATGAGAGTGCTGTACAGCTAAATGAACCCCGGAGAAGTAATGAACGAGAAAAAGTCACTTTTAGAGAACGTCATGAACTTCTTCAGGTTTGTACCGAAGAAGAAGACAGTTGATAAATCAAAGAATGATGAGGCTGACGACGTCCAGCATGAAAAGACTGAAAGTTACAGCACTGATAAAATTCAGCGTCATAAGTCCATCCTGAATTTGTCAAAAGAACTCGAGTCTCCCAAAGAAGTGAAGAAAACGGGGGCTGAACTTACCTACAGTCAGTTAATTCAGCGTGACAAAAAATTAATCTTAAACAATGGACTATTGACGGTAATTGCTGGCCTTTTGGTAATTAAAGTGGTTTTTTTTTCCACAACAGAGGTCATTGCCATCCCTCCGGATATGACTGAGGAAGTTTCCGTTGCCGGAAGTAAGGCCAGTGAGTCATACAAGACGCAATGGGGGCTATTTATAGCAACCACATTGGGGAACATTAATCCTAAGAATGTTACTTTCGTTACCAGTTATATTCTTAAGATGTTTCCGGCATCTAAACAGAGCGAGTTAGAAGCAGAACTCAAAAAAGCCTCGGATTTAATGCTTGCCAGAAAGGTTGATCAAACGTTTGTTGCAGAGGACGTCAACTTTTTACCCGGTGATAATGTTCTTTATGTATGGGGGACACGCAAAACTAAATTCCTAAACGTCTCTGATAAGGAACAAACTGAGCGTTGGACCTACGAGATGGTTTTGAGTGTGAAAAGTGGGCGACCTCGAATACTGTATCTGAACCAGTATTCAGGGACCCCTAATATCAAAAAAGTCACAGTTAACGGGAAGGTATTGGAAAAAGAGTTCACTGAAAATACCGATATGAACAAGCAACTGAACGAAGCAGAAGCTCAATAATATGAAAAGAAAACTCTTAGGTATACTAATCACATTAAACGTGCTGGCTCCATTTGTTCATGCAGATGAACCGTTCAGTATTCCGGCGTCGGCAGTGAATACACAAGCTTTCGATGAACCACCAGATTCCGCCGAAGCTGTGAATATTGTAACTAATGCAGTTAAACAAGTTCCGGGGACAGTGGCCGTTAATCAACCTCCAATTGACAGCAATCAGCCGCCTGTTAATTCGAACCGCCCAACAACTGCACTACCTGCTGCCCCCGGACTTTCACCAGCGAGTGCTTCTTCACCAGCGGTTCGGTCAATGACCGATTCCCTGTTGAACAATACCCCTTCTGAGGGGCCTGGGCAGAAAGCGGTAAACGAAGCAAAAAAACGGTATCAGCCAATGCAAAACGTCACGGTGCCGCCGGGTGGAAACATTGTTCTCCCTGTTTCATTAGGTTTACAAAACCGTATCCAGACGACATTTAAGAACGTAAGCGTTTCTACAACTGCACCGTCAGAAGATACAACCATCTATGTAGAAGGTGGCAGTGTCTTTATAACAACTGTAAAAGATGCGCCTATAGGTATCATGTTGTCCGAAGAAGGGGTTCCTGAATCAACATATAACCTGACATTGATCCCCATCGATGTACCGGGAGCTATGATTCGTGTTCAAACACAGTTAACGCGTAACATGGCCATTGAACGTGATCGCCATATCGCTGAAAACACAAATAAAGAACTTCTTGAAAAAGCGCAATCGGGTGAGCTTGACGAAAAAGCTATTGCTCAGGATGACCGCAAACAAAGGATAATCGATATTCTTTATCCAGTTGCTAACGGTGAGGTACCTACCGGTTTTGCACTCCAACTAGATAAACTTTCGGTTATACCTAATAACGAAAAATCCCCTTGCCGGTTTAATTTTTACGCAAAACTTGGGCAACGTCTTATTGGGGCTCGTGAACTGGTTGATGTCATTCTTGTGCAAAACACACTGACATATCCATCGGTTGTTGATGACCAAAAATGCATAACACCAGGTGTGATTGCTACCGCAATCTTTGATAAAGCATTCTTACAACCGGGTGAAAAAACTGAGCTGTATATCCTTCGTGACAAGCTTTACCAGGAACGGGAGTCACGTGTAACTAAACGACCAAGTCTGATTAATGAATGACAAAAAAAAGTAACTTTTCAATTTTCACTTGGGGCATTTTGTTCAGTGTCGGTCTAGGGATGGGTTTTTTTATAGGGAATTTTGCAAAGGAACGCACCGCGATGGTTCAAATTGTGCCATCGGAATATACAGTGCAAGAATCAGCGCCCCCTGGCTTTGATGATTTTAAGGTATATGACTCTGACAAATTGCTATCTGATAAGGATTTCACTCGAAAGGGTAGCTTTGATTCAAGACCGGATGAAAGTTATGATGAAAAAAACATCACCACACTTAATCAGAAAACCAATGAACAGGCAATAGAGTCGCCTCACATTGAACTGGATAGTGATAGTCAGTTCTATGAGCAACTCGAAAATAACGTTTTCAAAAATTTACGGGCTGAGCCTCCTTACTCTGTACCGCAGATAGATGAAAAGGTCAGGACATTGAGGGTAAAGAGATATTTACCACCAAGTAATAAAGGTCAACATAATGAAAACTTTGAAGCTGAAGGAATTGTGGGAAGAAAATAAAGCAATTCGAATTGCTTTTTTGCTTGTCCTAGCATTAGCGGCTCTTGTGATGGTAACCTTCACGCTTATGGGCGGTGATGATTCGAGCAAGAAAGCTAAAAAAATTAAGCCTGTGACTAACTTGCTTGACACTTCTTCCATCGTCAATATGGATGAAGAAGGTCAGAAAAGGTTTTTGCAAACAGTTCAGCAGGAAAACCGTAAAGATCAACAAAACATGTTGGATCAGGTTAAGCAAATGGAAAAATATAAGGCCGAAAATTCCAGTGAGCTAACTGAACTTAAAATCCAAATTAAGCAACTGAACCAACAGATCTCTGATATGCAGAATGGAAAGGGACCTGCGAGCAATCGTAGTCTTGATAATCGCGTAGGCCAGCCGGTCTATGAAAATCAGCAGCAAAATCCAGCCTATCAGCTAAACCGTAATGCAGAAGGGAATCGCAATCAGGAAATACCAGTTGCCGGAGGGATTGCGCCTCAACGTACTCAGTTGGTACGCACTATTACCAGCAACAGCATTACCACTGCCAATAACGGTGTACTTGAAGTGACACCAATTGTTGAAAAGAACATTACTAACGCTAATCAAAAGCGGGTCGTTAAAGCTGGACTTGGAGCTGCTATCGCAGGCGATGGTACTAAGCCGGTAGATAGCAATGCTCGCCACTCAAAGCGTGCTGAAGACCAGTATTTGCCTGCTACGTCTCAACTGTATGCAGTTCTGGTGACAGGTGTTGAAGCGCCGACATCATTGTCGTCTCAAGAAGAACCTTTGGGAGTAACGTTCAGGGTTAAACGCGATGTGTTTTTACCCAATAACTACAGAATGGATCTACGTGACTGCAACCTCTTAGGTACTGCTCGTGGAGATATGGCTTCTGAACGAGTCTATATCCGCACAACTAGTCTGAGCTGTGTTAATTCTAAAGGCAAAAGCTTTGATATCAAATTGGAGGCATACGCTGTTAGTGAAATCGATGGTAAAGCCGGTATCAAAGGTACGCTTATCTCAAGAAACGGTAACGCCATTATGGGTAGTGCTTTTGCAGGTGGACTTAGTGCGCTGGCGCAGGGACTTAGCCCAAGCAAAGTTAGCCAGTTGAATATCGACCCTAACTCACAAGCACAATACCAGGGACCTAATATTGGTGCTCTGGGCGCTGTGGGTGCAAGCGGTATGGTCTCGGGAGGATTAAACAAGCTGACAGACTGGTATACCCACATTATTGATCAGCAGTGGCCAGTTGTAGAGCTTTCTCCGGGTATTAATGCGACTTTTGTCGTTCTTAGTGGTGCATCCATCCCAACCAATTTATCGGCGAAATAAACATGACTCAACCAGTAAAAGATGAAGACCATCATGACGCTGATTTTGAAAAAGTGTCAAGCGAACAGAAAAGCCTGACATTCTCACTGTCTTATTCTTTAGTCGAAAAGGCAGTTAAAATCATCATTGTCGTCGCTATCCTGGTATGTATTTCAGTGTATATTGGGAAGAGAATGAATGAAGGAGTAGGACTGTTTCATAAGAGCGTAAAAATTGCCATTCTTAACCCTTCAGCTTTAAATGAACAGTATTTAAAAGCACACAATGGAAAAGGTGAAGGTTATCTCCCTTATATTCGCAAGTTGATGGCACTTTACCGAGCGCGTGATTTCCTGGTGCTCGATATGAATTATGTCATTACACGACCATCAACAGTAAATGAAATAGCTTACATAGATGAATCAGAAGTAGAAAGCGAACTGACTGAATATGGTATAGACCCTAAATATTTTGAGGGTAAACAGTGATTATGAGAAAGTTACTTATCAAGTTGCTCGTGTGTATAGCACTACTCAATTCAACTCATTCTGCTGCAGCTGATAAGTATGATGCAGAAGCTGCGGCGTTAACACACGCTGCTGCTGAAAATGGCCTCGCTTTAAATCAGTCGTCAAGGGGATTAGTTAGCCAGCTTAGTCCTTACCAGCCAAAGGATGCTGTCTACTTACCGACGGGTGGGATTTTTTTATTTGAGGATCAGCGAAGTGGCCTCACCCTAGTTACCACAACGGGTCGCTACTCTTTTTCAGAAGGTAAAGTTTATGATGTTCTCAGGAAAAAACAAGTTCAATCGATATCAGATATCCGAGAAAGTTACTTTTTACCATTGAACGAAGCACCGTTCAAACCTGAGGATGCCTTTACTATCCAGTTCGGGAATCCGTCCCTCAAACGACAGGCAGTTATATTCATTTCTCTTGATTGTCAAGATTGTATTGACTTTCTGAAAAAGATGAATGAAGAAAGGGAACTTGTTCGCTTTGATATTGTTATTTTACCCAGCCCTGGCGAATCAGCTAAACGGGTAAAACAAATGTGGTGCTCTGTTAAAGCTGGTAAAATTACCAATTACGATATTCTTCAGTCGTTATTAGGAAAATCAAAAGATATAAACAACCGGCTTATTCCTCATGAAAATCTGAAAGATTGTTCAGTAGAACCTATCGTTACAGGTCTATACCTGGCATCCATTTATAACGTTCAAGGCATCCCATCTGTAGTTCGTGAAGATGGAGTGTTGGGCAATGGATTACCGACTGATTATAAAAACTGGTTAAAACTGAACTTACAACCTTTGCTTAAAAATCCCTTTAACAAATAAGGTATATAAATGAACAACATCACGAAATTTCTCATGTCTGTTGCTGCGGTGTCTTCTTTATCAGGGTGCATAGGTCAATCTGAGAGCAGCTGCCCAGGTATTGAAAAAGGTGTGCTGTGTATGGGGCCACGGGCAATTATGGAAGCAACTAACAATCATGACGATCTCAAATATTTAAAAAAGGAAGGTGATGAGGGAAAGCAGGATATTGCAGATAGCAAATATCCAACGTCGTTGACTCCGCCACCGGGCGTGCAGTACCCAAAGAAACCGGTAGTAAGTGCTGGCCCTAAACCCTTGTTCACCGGAACTTCTAAGCCGGTGAAGCCGCTGACAACAGCGAGTTATGTGTCGCAGCAGCGCGTACCAGCAGGAAAGGGACTGTATTCAGAATTTGATGGCAAGCCGGTAAACCCAACGCTGAGTTCATATCAAGAGCGTCAGTATCAGGTACAGGGTACGAGACAAGCTGTTATCGCTCCTGAGCCGCTGGCTGTGTTAAGACAAGGCAAAGTTATGCGTGTGCTTATCGCGCCTTACACAGACGATAACGACGCTTTGAACCTCCCTGGCTATGTATATGTCAATGTTAAGCCTCAAACGTGGGTGGCAGGTGATTCAGCATTAAAAAATCCGGCGCGAATTGTCCCACTGGAAATTCAGGAACGCGCTCGTGACAACATGCAGCAGCAGCAACGTAGTACTAAAGGCGTAACGGCGAATGGGGTTACCGGTAGTTCTTTCTAGCCACACGCATAAATATAGTGTTCCACGGAATGTAAGGTAACAGTATGAACAATTCACGTCTCGCAAAAGAACTTGAAAGATATAACTTAGGGCACTTCATTCCCGTGGTCGACAGAATGGTGGATGCCCCTTATTTTTTGCTGGAAGATAACGCGGTAGGTTTCTTTTTTGTCTGCAACCCTTCTCCTGGATTGTATGATAACCAACAAAACCTATTGACGGATCTGTTTAAAATGGATTTTCCTGCGGAGTCCATTATGCAAATGACACTGGCTGCTTTACCGGATGTCAACATATCATTGTCCCGTTGGTTACGTCGCAGAGGTAACAGGATGGGAGGTAGGGATAATGAAAAGGCGGATCTTCTTACCGTATACTCACTGGATTACCTGACAAAAAGTCAATATGAGCCTTTGAAAGAAGCTGATGGCATTAAGATCACGCAAGCTGATGATTTGAAGCTTAGGAATTTCGAGTTGTGGGTAACGGTTAGGATACCTATTAAAGGTTTTTCTCCTAATGAATCCGAATCCATGCGACTGGATGGCCTTTTTAAAGACCTTCTATCTAAACTAGAAGGTTTAACCTTGTCACCAATTGTTGGTAATGCTGACACATGGTTGTACAGTGTTGATAAAATATTAAACCCCGGAAAAGACTCCAGATGGAAATATGGTGGACTTGAAGCTAGTACATTAATGCCATTAAATAATCAGGTCAACATTCCAGGAAGGAAATATGAGGTGGGGGAGGATTATTTCGCGTCATTGTCTGCTGATGATGATGAGACAGCTCAACGATATTTTAAGCATTTGTCGATGACAAAATTCCCTGAATATGTCAACTTTGGTGCTGTTTACGAGTTGGTTGTTGACTGGATGACTGGAAGCAAAACCATTTTCTCTCCTTTTATTATCAACTTCTGTATACAATTCCCGCATCAAAAGAAAATACAGAAAGAGTATCTTCGTTATAAAGCGATAACAGATAATCAGTCAAAAATACCTATTGTTTTAAAATATCTTCCTCGCCTTGCCGATATGGACAAGGATTACTCGGCATTGACTAGAGAGTTGGAGGATAAAGCTAAACTACTACAAACTTACATGACATTTATCGTCATGGATAATACACTGGAAAAAGTGAAAATAGCTGCAAAAAGTCTAATTAACTATTACAGCGAGAAAAAAATCGTTGTGGCTGATGATAGTTATATTTGTTTTTCAGGTGTCATGTCGGCTTTACCTTTATGTAATGATCCGTCGACTTTTAGAGATATGGATCGTGGTGATGTAATGACTAATACGGGTGCGGCTCACCTAGCTCCTATCTTTGGCCCGTGGAAAGGAAACTCCACAAATCCAGTCATTCCATTTGTAACCCGCGAGGGACAGTTGGTTATGATTGATATTTTCGAAACTTCAGCCAGTTACAACGTATGCGTTGGGGCTACCTCAGGGGCAGGTAAATCATTTGCAGCAAACAACATTATTCTCAACTATCTTTGTTCTGGCGAGCATATAAATCCGCTTTATCATTTTGATGATATTAGAGATCTGCTTACGGCAGATAAATACGATCCGCCTCTGGACCTGAATGGCAAATTTAATGCGTCACCAGATGGTGCTCAGGTGTTTGTTGTTGATATCGGACGTTCATATCAAGGGCTTGCTGAGCAATTTGAGGACTCTCAATTTATTGATTTTGGAGTTGACGCTACCTTTTCTCTTAACCCTTTCGCTTTCCTGGTGAGAAAATATACAGGAGATGAATCATTGGAGGGATTAACGGGAAATTCAGGAGAAGAAAGTAAAGAATCAGACATTATTGCTCAAACAATCATGGTTCTGAATCAACTAAAACTAATGGCTTCAAGTAATGGTAACATTAGTTCTTTACAGGAAGCAGTAATGCTTCGTCTTATTGCTGAGGAATCAAATAGCCCTGAAGATGGATATCTTCCTTCAGTTACTGGCTTCGCTAAAAAATGCATGAAGCATGAGAAACAAGAAATTAAAGATATAGGCATTCAACTTGGACCTTGGTGTGAAGGCGGCATTTACGGTAGGAGGTTTACAACATCATTGCCACCCATTAATTTTAATAGCCGCTTCATTGTACTTGAACTTGAAGAACTCAAACCTACACCACATCTTCAGTGGGTTGTGTTAATGTCGATAATCCAGGCAGCACAGCATGCTATGTTTATTAAAAAGGATGGTCGTCGTCGTTTGTTTATACTTGATGAGGCCTGGGAGTATATCGGCGAAAGTAATGGTGATGATGCTGCTGTTAACTTTTTTACTAAATTCCTTGAAGCAGCATGGCGTCGTTTCCGTAAAACAAACTGTGCAGGGATCTGTATTACACAGAGCTTCGAAGACTTCTACAAGTCGCCAATCGGTGTAGCGATAGCCAACAACTCACCATGGAAATTTATTATGAAGCAGAGCCCAGAGGCGATTGATTCAATGGAGAAAAATAAATATATTTCAGCATCAGCATCAGAATATGAACGGATGAAGATGATCAGGACTGTAAAGTATGTTTTTTCAGAGATTATGATTCGTTTTGAGAACGTGCAACAAATCGTCCGTCTTTATGTTGATCGTAAAATGGAACTTTGTTTTACTACAGACCCGTCTGACCGACGTAAAATATGGAACCTTGTTAATGACGGATATACGTATGCCGAAGCAATTGACAGGGTTTATGAAGAAGAGCTAGTACAGTTAGGCATGAAAACAAGGCAGGTTGCTTAAAGAGAAAAGGGGCATAAGCCCCTTTTTTATTGTAAAGTAACAGGTTGTGACATGACTGGACGCAAATCCACAACAACTTTATCCCGTACTTCATCAATATTTACACTTAAGGGATATTCACCAGGAAGAGCGCTAGTGACCACAACGGGTGGACTATTAGTAAAAGCTCTCTCTGCGGTTGGTGCTGGTTTGTATATCATGAGGGCAACATTTCGGTAGTCTTTGTAAAGGATACCAAATGTTTTTCCTTCCTGTGTATCTGGTATATCCACTTTAATTGGTGTCAAACCCATTCTTTCCTTTGTGATCACATTAATGACTACAGCTCCTTGGGGATTTGAGTCAATCGTATAGGTAAAGGCCCATGATGCACTTGTTGTCAGAACAATAGCGAATCCAGCTAAGCAAACTTTTTTAATTCCACGAGCTATAAATAACATCATTAAATTCCTCTTTTTCTTTAGCAGAAGTAAGCTTAAACTGCATCATCACTTCAATAGGGACAGTTGTATCCTTCTTATCCTTGGACAAACCATTGAATGTATTGTTAATGAAAATCAACTTTATATCATCTGTATAGCACAGACCTAATAATGCTACATTAGGAACCATATATGTACTGACTGCAGCGGGAGGAATGAGCAACTCCCCCTGAGACTCATATCCGCAACGATTCCCGTATAAGGAAAGTTTATCTACAGTCATAAACTCATTATAACCATTGTCAATTATTATATATACGTCGATACCTGCATTGACTACGCGAACAGAATATTCCCCTGTAACCTTCCCTGGCATTTCAACTGTTTTAACAGGGCTAAAGTTAATCGCGGGTAGCGTTTTATGCCATCCTGGGGTGTGCTGACAAGCTGTTAGTAAAATTATTACAAGGAACATCAGACTATTTTTCAACATGAGTTTCTCCGCTAATGTTCATTATTATTTTTTCATGTGGATAGGCAACAAGATTTTTAGTGTAATATTGTGATCCCGCAAGCATATCATTTCGGGTAATTATAAAAGCCTCCTTATCAAAGCTCACAGAAGTAAATTTGTCGACCTGTACTTCATAAATACCTTTCTTCAGTTTATTTATATTAGCAAAGCCTGATAGCTTAACAACCTTGTCATCATGTGACATTCTTTTTTGATTAGGTGAAACTTTATATTCAATTAACTTTGTCTCTTTTGCAGCACTAATTGCTTTACCGGGTAAAACAGTAAGTACATTTGGTTTCTTTTTCCCTGTAATGTAGACTATTGGAATGAAATCGTAGAGTTTTTCAGCTTCTTTAATTTTTAGTATGACGTTACTCCCAGGTTCTACCCAAATCATGCCATCATCTTCTGAGAGAAGCGTACTGTGTCCATTTTTTATGATGACAGAGTATTTAATTTCCGGTAAGGAGAGGATTAATGGGAATGATCTTGTGTGATTGCTAATTCGAATAAATTTTGTGTTGTCAATTTTGTTTTTAAAATAACTTGTTTGGACAACAATGTTTTTCATTTTCTGGTCAACCATAACATCAGAACTTAGCTGGAGCTGAGAGCCTGCCATTACGTAGCTTGCGTTTGGTAACAATAAGATAACACAAGCTAAATTCTTAAAACTCATAGCAACTCCCATATTCACTTTCAGTGATGTCAAGAAATCTAATTTTGAAATCCAGTGGTGCATTTGAGAGTCCATCCCAGTTGTTAGGGAACAGACACAAGGTTGATTTAGCTAGTTCAGTTTGCCCTGATAGAATTCGTTTTAATTGATCAGGTTGATGCACTCCTAATACTACAAGCGATATATCATCAATTGTCTTTCCTGATTCTAGAAAATACCTAGTTCTGGTTATATTACTCGCCATAATGCGTAAGTTTTGGTTATCCAACTTGTTCAAGGTTGCCATGAGAGTGTTCCAGTCACCACCATCGTGGGGGATATCTGACGAACCAATTATGTATGTTCCTAGTTTTGTTTTGAGATTTATTACCAGTGGGTAATCGATTTTATAAATATCACGTTCAAGCAAAATCTGGTCGTAAGAGTCATGCCAGCTTCCACCTAAACTTCTCCAGTGTTTACGAGTATGTGTATCCGGAAAGTACCTGAAGGTTTTAAGGTACTTTTGAGTAATAGCATCAGTCATAAGTAATTCATGAAAACCTACCACAGTGAAAAAATGAACTTTCCTGTCACCAAATTTTTTGTAAACCACTGCCTCAAGCAGATGACAGGGGGAAGGGCCCCAGTCAAACAAATTACCAGTAGTTATAACAACCACTTCATCACCGGACTGGGTCAGTTTTGAAAGGCCCTTGAGTAACAGTTCAAAATGTCCATAAAGGTCACTGACGATAAGAATTCGTCCTGTAAAATCAGTAAGGTCAATACTTAGATTTGAAAGAATAGTCATTTATCACCTCTGTGTGATCATACATTTATGAGGGATGTGATGACGTCGCCAGAGAGGAAAAAAGCTATTTTTACAATATTTTTTTTCAGTACATTGTTAGATTTATGTAAAAGTGACTTTTTAATAGTTGATGAGAATCATTCCCATGTAGGCATGTAACACACGTGGTTTAAATGCAACCACAGGTCTGACCTCCAGCGCGGGCTCACTCATTCTTTACAAGGTTAAAGAATTGCCTCAGTGCCACATTCGTAAGCGCAGATCCAGTGAAAAGGCATGTTATCAGCACTTGGCGTTTCGTTATAACTTATTGTTTTAAATGGTGATACTGCAATGTAAAAGCAAGGCATACTCTGATTGCTAAAGTTAAAGATCCTGTTACCAAATCACAATCCAGATTCTTATTCGAGCTAAATTGTGTGCATTCTGATAAAAGTAACTTTTGGCGCGTTGTAATGTGTTCCTTTCGATTGATGATCTAGTTCAACAAGTGAATAATACGAGCCCTTAGAATTATGAGCGGTGCAGATATCGGTAGCTTACATGTTAAGCTAAGATTAGATAAACCTACAGGTTCAGAGCGAAAGTTAACTTTTTCTCACTCTGGCTGAGGTAGGAATACTTTGTTTTTGGTATGATTTTTAGCGACACACTATCCATCAAAGCACATGAGTAACTACAGATGACAGATGGCATGATTTACCATGGGGTACGAAAGCAGGAACTTCTCAAGATTATTGAGCGCTCTGGCTTAAACTTCGAAGAAGCAACCAGTAATTTTGGGTTTGCTGACAACACCCGCAATCCACTTTCTTTGATCCTGGATGGGTATTTTATTCAGATAATTCCTATGGCCCGAGAGGAACACAATTGGGAAATAGCTCCAGTAGATACTGTTATCTTATCCATTATTATACCCCCTTCGCTTGATGAAGACCCAGATGAAAACACGATGACAATAATGTCGGATTGTGGAATAGCTGAGTTTGAACTTGAAGATGCAGGCATCAGAATTAACAGAATGATAACATTTGTAGGTGGTGCTACAGCAGAAAATTTCCTACATCAACTTAGAATTCTTTACATTACTGCATGCCAGACCCAAGGGGGATTTGATGACGATGAAGATAGTGAGTATTAAAAAAGTTAGTTTCTTCATAGTTCCACTTATTACCCTGCTAGGTATTTATTCTCTAACTATGAATAAACCAAGCCTGTCGAGCTTTAAGCAAAACTCGGTTCATGCCGTAAGTCTGGCGGGCGCTGAAACCAGTATGAATTTTAAGATCGTTGATGAAAAAACAATAATGATAAACAACATTCCTTCTATTGTTAAAAAGGAGTACATTAAAAGTCTTAGCTCTACAGAGGTTCCACCTGGTGCTCCATCGGGAGACTATCTAATGCTAGAGACCAGTGCTTATATTTTTGCGATGAAGCAATCTGGAGGGAATACCTACATTGGTCTGGTGAAGGATTTAATCAACGAAGGTGAAGGACATATTTGGTGGAAAATATAAATAATGATGTTCCACAGCATCAACCTTACCGAAATGAAAAGGTATTTAATTCCGGCAAGACTGCACTTGAGCTCAATTATTCTGAGACAAATGGCAGTGTGAATCTTATCCTTGCTGGGCCTTTAGCATCTAAGCCGGGCGCGTTTGACTGGACTGGGCAAAAGGCCTTTTCAACAAAGCTGAGTGATGATGAAGTGATCGCTTTGTGTATGGCGTTTCTTCGCCTTACTCGTGAGGCTGTTCTGAAAGATAAAAAAACAAAGCACCATAATAAGCAAGTCTACAAAAACGTAAAAGTTACTTTTGATGGTAAATCCACAGCAATGTTGGAGGGGGGCGTTGTAGCTATCAACAAAGACGAGCGAGACATTAACTTTATACATAAAATTAGTATTGATCCTGCCGCCTGCCTTCGCTTAGGTCTTTTCCTCTTATCCGTCATACTGGCCCGAAATCCAGGGGTTCCATCTGACGCGGTTCTAACGTGCATGCGTCTTAATGCAAATGCTCAACTACAAAAGTAACTTTTCTGTCCAGCCATTCCCGTTTTACGGGAATTTCAATGAAGATACTTCCCTTAATGGGAAAAATACGCTCTGTTCATAGGATACATTAGATGTAACTATGGCATAACTACGATCAGAGCGTTCCATGACTAAAATTAATAAAATCTCTTTCCTGATGTTCTGTTCTGTGTTCAGTGCTTTTTCAAACGCAGAATCGATAATGGTTTCCGGTACCCTGGAAACGTCATTACCAGATGTCAAATTTTCTACCAGTTCACAAGTAAATACGGCCTTCGTGAAAGAAAGTACGGTTACAGCTATTCCGGTATCTGAGGGATGCGAGGTGTCCTCTGATCCTAATGTCAAAAGTACGGCTGGTAGCCTGAAATGTGTGTTTGAATGGTTACCTAATAATTCCGGTATGCCGATTGCTAATGGGTTCTCACTGAAGGGCATCCCTGCCATCGCTGGGGATATCAAACTTCCATGGCAAATCGTTTACTACTCGGGCTCAGAACGTGAAAAAGTCATAGTCAAGGAAGGGGAGTACAACTTCAAGACTGTTGCGCCTGTAGCTCCTGTGATTACTTCTATAAAAGGTTCAATGAGCAACGGTTCTTCCGGTTCAACACTGACGTCATACATTAAAAACGAGACACTCTCAAATATTGATATAACCGTTGAACCCCGAGACTACGATATGGTCGCGTCTGTCGGTTCTGGGACATCCTGCGCCATTGCTGCAGGAGCCTCAAAATGTTCTATAACGACCGGAAGCGTAGGCATCAGTGATGGGAGTTCCGATTTCGGAAGCAGGGATGTAGGCGTAACCTTAAACTCGTTCAATAATTACTTCTCCCCACCAGTAACCTCTAAGGTGAGATTAAGCTGGGATTACCGCGCTCCAGCGATAGACAATACCTTCTGGAACGTCTCTAAAGAAGCTCGGTCATTCAAGATCGGAGATAAAGATATCTACGTTGCTCCGCAGACGATCGCTGTAGCTGTCTCGGTTCCTGCCCGGTCAGATACCAATGACTGGTGGAAACCTGCTGCAATGTCGCTCACACTTGCTCCTGATGGTAGCTTCTCTCCAATGACAAAAGTTACTTTAGATGATGGTACGGAGCTTAATTTTAACAAAATTTGGTCAACTCCGTCCCGTCGAACTCTTCAACCTGTCGCCGGATATCAGGAAGTTGCGGGTAAATTTGTTTATTTTTTTGATATAAGCGATCTGGCCAGCGCTTCTTACGTTGCAACATATTCTGTGTCTAATACAGCGGGCAATGATTCCAGTTATACCGAACCGGAATCTAAACTTATACTGTCTGATGAACCATCTGTTTCCGTTTTCAAGGACGGCTCAGAGCTTGTTAAGCGGGACCAGGTGTACTTCCTGAATGAGATCGTTATTGCTGCATTCCAGGGCGAAGAGGGTGTTGCCGACATCAAGAGCGTTGTCATTGATAACGTCATGGCTTCATACACTCCCACAAACGTCAAAGGGATCTACCGGTTAAAGCCGATGCCGTCACTCGAAACAAACAAAGTCCATACTTTGACGGTTGTTGCTGAGAATGTTAACGGTATATCCAAAACCTATTCAATCGATTTTACCTATATGCCGATGACTTTCACTCTGAAGTCCATCGAATCAGCGTCTACGATTTACGGTTACGTCCGTCCTTACACTTCGCTGGTTACTCAGCAATCAGGGAATACCTGTAAGATATTCTCTACTGAAGAAGACGCTCAGGCGTTTCTTAGCCAGTTCGGAACTGCGGTTTATGGAACTGCCTGTTATGTTCAGTGGAACAACGTTCCATCTGGTCTCGAATTTTACTCGAAGTCTAAAGTTCCTGGCCTGACGGGTTACTTCTCTAAAGTTGGCGATAACGTCCTTGACTACAACGTCTATGTGATTAATACAAAAGGCTCTAAAGCCATTGCCACTCATAACCGTAAAACCGTTAAAGCCGTTGAACCGTTTGCACCTGAAATTTCATACAAGATGAGTAAAACGGTAGAGACTCTTGGTAAGGATACAGCACTGGTTTATATCACTGGTGGAGACGCAGCTAAGGTGCTTGCAAAATCAGTACCGGCTAACGTTGTCCTAACAACTAAGGTTGAAGGCCAGGACGCTGAAACTAAAACCTACAAGAATAAATCAGGTGGTGATACGCCGGTAACTTATTCTGAGCGTATAAAAGTACCTGCAGCGCCATTGTGGACGCAAACGAATGTAAACATCGAAGCTTCCTACGAAAATGAAGCCAGTATAAAGTCATCCAGTGTGCTCAAAGTTTATACTGTTCCAAACTTCAGTATTCGTGCCTATATGAAAGTTGCAGAGCGTAAATCAGCAACGAGTTTGAAAGTACCGGTATCGGTAAACATCGGCCAATGGAATAACAGCTGTAACTGTACATTGTACGATGCCTCCACAATGGGGCAGTGGGATGTGGTGGTTTACAAAGTTACCTCTAAATGGGTTACGGATGAAGAAACCGGTAAAGATGTTTCGGTAACTGAGCGAACTCCTCTGACCGGTGATCTGCCCGTTAACTCTGAGGGGATTGCGACCGGTGAGCTCAACATGGACGATCTGACTCTGGGTAGTCACCGCATCATCGCAGTGGCTACGGTACGCAGTCCGTTTAAAGATTTTGTACTCAAACGTGAGACATCAACAACAAGTATCAGGGTGTATAAAGGGGCCAACCTCGAAGGTGGGCTGTCTAAATCGCTTATTGTAGGCCGAGTTCCTCTGTCAGCAATGGTCTCATTCAGAACGAAAAGTACCGATGATTATGATTCCCTGAGTCCGACTGAATGGCAGATGTCCAGTAACAATGGATCAACCTGGAATACGCTTGAAGATATGACCGGACTTCGAAGCGTAAGCATCAAACAAAAAGAAGTAGGTAAGTGGCTTTACCGCGCCAAACTGACCAACAAATACACAGGTAAGGTCTCATATACCGATAATCTCACGGTGGTTGCTTACCGGGAACCTAAACCTGTTATCTCGGTTGGAAAGGTTCTTGAGGGGCACAGCATCCCGGTGACACTGACTGATAACAATGAAGATGTACAAGGTAGTGCAGTTGAAGTCCAGTGGTCAGAGGATGGTGAGGAATGGACTGAGGGGGGGGTTAAATACATGATTACGTCCTCGGAGGTGCCCAAGTATATCTTTGCAAAAGTACGGTATACCGAAACCGACGAGATGGCCGGGAAATCGGCCTGGAAAGAAACTCGTGCTCGTGTCACTGTCATTAAGCATAAGAAATTGTCGGTTAAGGTTGAGGGGAACTCGCAGGTAGAGGTAGGTAAAAAAGTTACTTTGCAGGGTACCTACACGAACCCTAATATCGAGTACTCATCTGATGCTAAAGTTGTCCAGGAGTGGGTGCTCCCTGATGGAAGCGTAAAACAGGGGGGGCTGCTTGATACCGTCCTGACCGAAGACATGTTAGATGAACGTGGGTATGCAACGTTTACGTATCAGGCCTACATGCCGGAGGCAAAAGACAGAACCATAGCAAAACGGAAAATCAGCGTAAAATCTTGGGTATACAAATTCCCGGAGCCACGCCTGAATACAAAACTGAAATACACCATGATACCTTCGGAACTCACCGTATCAGTCTCTGGTGTGGATGTTTCTTATCCTGGAGTTGTGTTCACCCAGGACTGGCAATACGACAAAAATGTGATGACGCTGTCCAGCGACAATAACGGGACGAAAGTGTTCCAGGTAACAAAATCGGGTACACATACGTTGACGTATGTCCTGAAGGATAACAGGAACAATGAAGCCCGGGTTGATTACACTTTTATCGTAAACGAACAGAGTCCGATGGAAATTAGCGTTACTCCCAAATACTCTAACAAGTTCATGAGGGCCCCGCTGGACCTGTCCTTGAGGTCCAGTGTTAAGCTGGCCCACTCGGCAGACTCAATTGACAATGTAACGTTTAAGCTGAATGGTAAGCCTGTCGATGGTGGCAAAAATTACTGGTCA
The DNA here is from genome assembly GCF_040064295.1 of Klebsiella sp. JB_Kp031. NCBI lineage: Bacteria > Pseudomonadati > Pseudomonadota > Gammaproteobacteria > Enterobacterales > Enterobacteriaceae > Klebsiella > Klebsiella sp. JB_Kp031. The sequence goes on along the minus strand of NZ_JBEAJW010000005.1, from coordinate 26,684 downwards.
CAGACGTTTGAGAACATCATGGAAGGTAGTTATAAACTGGAAATGGACGTTGTCAGTACGCAGGGTCAGAGAGGGGTTGTTGTGGTTGATTTTGACGTGATACCGAACACGCCTCCTACATGTAACCTGACATACACTGAAACGCAACTGAGCTGGGCATTTACTGCAAAATGCAGTGATCCTGACGGCAAGATTTCCAGTTATGTTTGGAAGGTGAATGATCAGGTTCGTGGTGTGTTCGGAAGTACTGCAACACTGTCCAAAGCTCAAAATAAGGGTAAGCTGGTGGTGTCTATAACTGCTTACGATGACAGCGGTGATTCAGCGACAAGTTTCATTACGTTGAATAACTGACATAAGTCATTCTCTTGAGTAGCCCCTGAGTCAGGGGCTATTTTTTTTGGTAAATGATTAAAATCATCTTGTTATTCAGCAAATGGTCTCTTCCTTTCGGGCATAATATCCTGAAATAATCATTCAGGACCCATCTCATGTTGATGTCCCTTAGATATCTTTCTCCGCACAGAAGAGGTGTTTTACGAGTTGATAAATCACTGATTCTGCACCTGGTGATCATCTCGGTATTAATGCATCTGTTCTTTTCCCGCTTCACTCTGGGGCATGGACTCTTGCACGGCTGTATTCCAGCTGATTATTACATGGTGGATAAATATGATAAGGGCTATGAAATTGGGGATATGATTAACTTCACCATGGACAGAGATGTTCGATTCATTAAACCTGGTGAGAAGGTTATAAAAATCGTTGCTGGTAAGGGTGGGGACAAAATCCAGATTACAGAAACATACGTTAAAAATGGCGACCGTATTTTCCGGGTTGACGGAAGGCGTATTGCTAAAAAATACCATATAGAACCGCAAATTCTGAACCGTGAAATCACGGTTCCAGCTGGACACATTTTCGTAGTTGGCCAGACCGATTACTCATGGGATTCCCGTTTTTGGGGAACAATACCAGAAACGACAATCACAGGAAAAGCATATGCCATCTTCTGAATGTATTAAAAAGTTACTTTTTAGCTGCCTGTTAGCTACATCTCTGTCATATGCCGATGACTCTATTGATCATGCAAAGACTCAAAGCATAGAGTCGATTGTCGGCACACCCCGGTACAATCCCAGCTCTGTCTCCGACAGTGTGCGTGCGGTGATAGAACACACAGGTAAGCTGCGTGAAGCGGAAGCGATGAGTGATATTGCGCAGGACATAAAAAAGAATCAGTCTACAGAGGCCTTCTCTGAAGAGGCAGACACAATTAACAAGTCAAAAAACGAGTCAATGCGAACCCAGTCTTCCAACGTTGAAAAAATGTTTGGGAAGTCGGGGATTACTGCACAGGACTTCGAACGTAAATTAGATAACAACAAAAATGAAGAACTATCGACTGATAATGGCTTGACAATATTTGCATCATTCAGCATGCCAGACTATGTATTGATAGACCTGATTAAAACAGCATCGGAAAACAATGCGCGCGTGGTGTTCAGGGGGCTTAAGGAAGGTGTAGAAAACCTTATTCAGATGCAGGTAGTGCTGCGTGATTATATATCTAAAGCAAAAATAAAAAAAGAACCTTTAGTCACCCTCGATCCGGAAAGTTTTACCCAGTATAGCGTAAAAGAAGTTCCAACGATGGTGTACAGAAAAGATGATAAAACCTACAAGATTAGTGGGTCGATTAACATTAAGTATTTCATGAAACAGATCGAGGAAAACCCAGAAAAAACAACCTTCCCGGTTTCAGCCCAAACATTCCCTATAAAAGAGAAAAGTATTGTACAGGAACTTGAGGAGAGAAGTAATAAATATGACTGGGAGGCGGCCAAAAAGAACGCAATAAAATCAACTTGGCAAAATCAGTGGATGGCGTCCCTTCCCGTATCTGACGAGAATAAAATCTGGTATATCGACCCAACAATTCAGGTAAACCAAGATATTAGAGATAACCAAGGTAACCTCATTGCTGCCGCAGGGCAGAAGGGAAATCCTCTTGCTCAATTTCCACAGAAACTGACAATGATCGTTTTTGACCCAATGAATTCCGAGCAGCTGACATGGGCCAAAATACAGTTTCGTCACCGTTTTGGCGAAGGAAAAGTGATGCCCATTTTTACGCGGATCAAACGTGATGATGGCTGGAAGCATTTAGAGGAGTTGCGCGGCCAGTTCTATGGGCAGATGTACAAAATCAATCCTGAAATAATTAGCCGGTTCCTGATTAAGTCCACTCCTACGATCATATCGGTTGAAGGAACCTACTTCAAAGTACAGCAGTTTGCTCAGGCAGATGTACGCGAGTATACGCGTATAAATCAGCAATCAGAAAAAGAGGCCGCTCAATGATTCGAAAGTTACTTTTGTCAGCATTCACTGCTGTCATGCTCAGCCTGGCTTTACCAGGAATGGCGATTGGGGCGGAGACGGGTAGCGGAATCTGTCAATCGGCTGGTGTTTGGAAAGGTTTGATTAAAAACATCTGTTGGAGCTGTATTTTTCCAATGCGCATTATGGGAGTAGGCTCATCACCAGAAGGGGCTGCACCATCTCAGCCAGTATGCTATTGCACAGATCAAAATGGGGTCCCAGAGGTAGGATGGCAACTGTCGTTTTTCCAACCAGTAAAAATAGTAGAGGTTGTACAGTCCCCATGGTGTTCGCCATTCCTTGAAGGGGTGAGTCTTCAGTCTTCCAGCTTCGATATGGGGAAAGGAGCAACTAACAGGCCAAAAGGGGGTAATGAGGCAGGGTTTTATGATGTTCACTTATGGGAGTTTCCGATCCTGGTGATGCTTAAGCTCCTCATTATGGGGGATTGTACCGCTGAGCCTTATATTGACCCATCTCTTACCTACATTAGTGAAGTAGACCCGCTCTGGGAAAATGACCTGCTTACGCTCGTATTAAATCCTGAGGCAGTTGTTTTCGCAAATCCTATTGCTTCAATGTGGTGCGCGGCTGACTGTGTGAAGGTTACAGCTGGGGCTGACAATCTGAGTGCCCATTTTTGTGCAGGTTGTGATGGTAACCTCTATCCGCTAACCGGCCATGTTTTTGCAAACGACGATTCAGTCAGGGTTTCCTCATTATTAACTCAACGAATGATTACCAAGTTGCACAGGCAAGGAATGTTGATGAAAACCATGGGCCAGGATGCTATGTGCGAACGCAGATTCAGTTATTTCATGCCTAGATCACAGTACAGGCTTTCGATGCTGTATCCCGTACCGGAAGCGGAAGGACCGGAATGTTGTCATAGGCTTGGTGATTCTGTTCATGACTGGTCGACACGGAAGGGCGGACGAAAACGTATAGGTGTAAATAACTATGTATACATGCTTTGGCGTTATAACGATTGCTGCGTAAGGTGGCTGGGTTAAGGAGTCGAGATGCAATTTAAAAGGGCAGTTTCCTTAGCCGTAGCTGTGTCAATCGTAACTAATACGCTCAGTTGGGCGTATTATGTCACGCTTATCAATATAGTGATGGCACCGAAAGTCTATGCGGCAAACGAAATTTATGAACAACTGGAAAACAATTTTGATCTTGCTAATCCTGCAGCGAACAGAACTTCAACAGTAACTACAGAGGACATTTTAGAAAAATATAAGAATAGTGAAAATCCTTCTTATACCGACAAAATAAATGGTTTTGATAGTACTAACAGTTCGTCAATGGACCTGAAGAAATATGGTGGAAAAACATTCACAAATGATGATGTTTTGAATTATGCCAAAACTGATGGTTCGGACATAGCTGGTACGGTAATGCTACCCAACATGAACGGTAATAATATAAACATAAAAGGTTCAGAAAACGGTGGAAAGTTACTTTCACGTAACCAAGATGGAAGTATATCTATAAGTAACAACCCCAATCCTGGAGGCGCGATCACTAGTACCAATACAGCTGAAATGTATAGTTCAGAGCAAAATAATGCTGATGTTCAGTTTAATGCCGGTGATAGTTATGGTGACGAGAAAGGATTCATTAACGATATAAAAACTCGTAAGAGTCAATTATTCACTGCTAATAGTTATGATGGGCAAGCATATCGTTCGCTGGTGGCTGCAACAAAATCCAATCCAGCCCCTAATATTTCGCCAAATGACCCAATGTTTACAAGTGGCAGAAATGAAATAGCAAACGCAGCGGCTGGTACGGGTCAATGGTTGCAAAACTGTTCAACACAGACCACAACTACAACAAAAGAAAAACATATTCCTGATTATAAGGAATATTACTGTAACGCACCTAAAAAAGATAATTATGGTAGTTGCACTATTACACGTGACTTCAGTGTACCAGTTTACATCTCTGGTGGTAATGGTGACCTAAGCGTATGTGGCGATAATTGTATACGTATCTGGTTCGGAAAGCGTGGTAATGACTACTGGTCTGGTGGTGTTTATGACAATAGCATGACGCTTCATTTCCACCAGGACGCTATCTTAAAATCAGCAAGCATAGTAAATGCTGAGTGGGATGACCACATGCAAGTTAATCTTGATGGCAAGCAGATTTTTGCTCATATCGATGGTGAATATCGCGAACCTGGTTATGGCCCACCACGTAATGGCATGGAGAGAAATAAATCGAATAAATTAAAGGAACCTATTGATATAACGCGCCAAGTTTCAGAATCCGTGTACAAAGAAAGTGACCACGAAGTTGAAATGTCATCTACTGTATGGGTCGGGGGTAACGGTGAAGGGTACTTTGAAGTAGAACTAATTTTTGAAAATATCAAACTTGAAGATAAACATATACAGGACCCACCTGGCTGCTACGATGTTGTTAAACAAACAGGTTCATTTTGCAGGTTTGATCGTTTTGCCGATCTTGATGTAGGCACTAAACGTTTACCACAATCGATATTGCAATATGCATCACCTTTATATGAAGGAGACCAAGGTAACTTAACCTGGAAAACTAATCTAGAAGGATATTTTTGCGATCCGTTAGGGAAAGAAAAATTATGTCAGTATGATTCATCAGGAAATATTCTTAAAGATGAGAAAGGCAATGAGGCTTGTTACAACTATGACCAGATAAAGAATATGCCTGATGCATGTTCAAAATACTCGACAAACTCTGCATGCACCATGTCCAGCCAAACATGCGCTGAGGGATGGTTCGATTCTGCTACTAATCAATGTTACATGTACGAACAAAAGTGGACCTGTGATGAAGGAATAACAAGGACTGTGACAGTAACAAACGAAGCAAACACCTGCGTGGGCATGATCCCATGTTCAGGAGGTACTTGTAATACCGGTGCGAATGAACAAAACAGTGATTTCGGTAAGGTCGCAGCCTATAGCAGCATGGTTCAGAACATGCAGGGCGATGCTATGTGTAGTGACCCTAACGACCCCAATAGTTGCATTGTCTTCTCCGGAGAGAAGCAATGGTGTGGCCGTTCTGTAGGCTTTGTAAACGGGTTGGCAAAAACAGATTGCTGCGAAGCTCCTAAAGGTGCAGCCGGAAAACTAGAGGCAATTATCTTAGCCGGGACAATGCTCAGAAACACAAACTGGGAAAAAATATCAGCAAAGCTGACAACCTGGACTGGTGGTGAGTCAGGTACGTGGGCATCGATGACGAACGCCGTCGGACAATGGACCTCCGGTGTATCTTCAAGTGTAGGACAAATGTGGCAACGTGTGACAGAACCACTAACTTCTGCATATGAATCGATAACAGGAAACGTATCGAGACTTATTGGCTCATCAACAGTTGAAGGTGGAGGTTCCGCTGTTACAACTGAGCTCACCAAAGACGGATTACAGGCCGGCGGTCTCGCTGCAATAAAACAGCAGTTGATGAATAAAGCTTACGACATGTTGCCGGATACGATCAGAGACTTTGTTTTTAAAAATGCAGCAGAAACAGGAGGGCAGGCTGTATTCTCATCGGCAGTAACAAATTTCATGCTTGCATTAAACGTAATAGGGTGGATTTATACAGCATATCAAATAACTAAAATGTTATTAGAGATGCTATTGGCATGCGACCAAAAAGAAATGGAAGCATCAATTCACAAAAACCAAGGGGCATGTTTTGTCATTGATACAGATCGTTGTGTTAAATATCTCAACGTCGGTTTCACAAAGAAATGCATAAAAAAAGCGACAGATATGTGTTGCTATAACTCGTTATTATCTAGAGTTATTATGCAGCAGGCGTATCCGCAATTAGGAATAAATCCTGTAGAAAGTGGTTGTGTAGGGTTGACTATCTCACAGGTACGGCAACTTAACTGGGATAAAATCGATATGACTGAATATATTGAATCAGCAGTTGTAGCTGGAGAAGTCCCTGATGAGTACGCGGCCTTCACCGAGAGTTCTGTCGCTAATATGGGCCCTTATAAGAATGATAATGCACAGTTACCTTCAGAGCGAGCTTTAGAATCAATGGGTGGTAATGTCAATATGACGAAGGCAAGAGAGGAGAATGTTCAGGCACTTAAAGCAGAGAATGTCGACTGCTCGTACTTGCCGAGACCTGCAATTTGTGAAGTAGGGACTGTCTACACTGACCCTGTTACCGGAGCTGTAATAAATTAAAGAAAAACCGGGGAAACCCGGTTTTTTTAATAGTTGCTTTGCTTTTTTATGTATTTTTATCCAATGCGTTTTTTGAGAGGGAAACCTCTTTCTCCAAGACTACCTTTAATGAAATAGTACTCTTTTCCGTTAATAGTTACGCTTGCGAAGCCAGGAGACGTTCGTGAGTCTTGAGGCATCAACCGAAAACCAGGAAACGAAGATGTATCGAAAACCAAATCTTTAGGAACAAACCCCATATAGCGAATGATTGAATAATTTCCCTTCGGCAAGTTTAAAATTGATAGTTCATCACCGGTAGCAGGGCGTATGACCTGGAATGTGAGAAATTCTTTGCCACTGCCACCTGCGCCAGCTACAGCAGAAGGTGTATCACAAGTATCCCATTTATTTATGACAGATTTGACGACGACACATTGATTGAGTGCTACTTTCTGACTGTCATAATTCGAATTATTATATTTGGGTATATCCTTGAGGGCTTCAATAATAATTGATGCGCCAGACTTAACTAGTGTCGAATCGTCGATCGGAAGGTTGTGTGGGTTCTTTACAAAAACAACAAATTGAGGCACCTGCAGGTACTCAGCATCCGCCTCACTGTATAGTGAGGCCGTAAACATACCAATACCTGCTTTAAGTCCGCCGGTGATTGCTCCAGTAGCAGTGTTCAAAAGCATCTTGGAGGCAAGACCTTCATCAACGCCTCCCGAAGCATTCTCCGCTTCCTCGACATTTACCTGAACCCCAGCCAGGGAATACGCATTCGCGGCGAGGGATTTTTTTTGATCTGCATGCCAATAAACACCGTGTTCTTTAGTGAACATGCGATTTTCTGGACTCGATGGTTGTGTTGCGCATCCTGCAAGAAGAGAGCAGGCCAGTACAGCTGTCAGTGTTCTTTTCATTAGTGCGTCCCAGTGGTTTGTTTAAACTGATTATTTCATAATAAAACACCGGTGCAAGGGGGTATTTTAGATACCATTAAAAATAACAGGCATAAGCCATGAGTGTTTAAGACGTGTAAGTAGCCATAAATTTCATGAGTGATTGATAAACACTCGACATAGACAAGGATAAGTATTGGTGGTGATATAAAATCATGAAAAAAACTCAAAAAAGGCTATATATCCAAAAAAAAATTCCTGAATGTGACATGATCTATGCAGAAACATGAGGGAGTTAAGATGTCGTCAAGTACTGAAGAACAAGAACGTGTTATACGGAATATGGATAAAAACACGATGGTGATTGCTTGTCCTGGGAGTGGCAAATCATTCACGATGAAGGAGGGAACAAAAGCAATTTTTCAACGCCATCCTTTGGCCAGGGTATCACTGGTGACCTTTACCCGTGCAGCAACTGACTCTTTAAAAAATAGCCTCCAAAAAATGATAGAACCAAGGTTTATCAACCGTATAGAAGTCGATACATTTCATGGGTTTATAAAAAAAATGGTAACCCAGACCGGTTGGAATGGGGGGCTTTTGATAGGTCACAAGCAGATGGCTATGGTATCACGTGTACAAAAGCATCTGAACTATCATGAAAGTGTGAACGACATCATGCCATTCATTGACGGTATTGGCCGTGAGCTGAACCCGGACATTATCAGGATTAAATATACTCGTGACCAGGTGGCTTTCTACAACGAGTACATGAGATTTTGCAAAAAGGATAATGTTGCAGATTTTAACTCGCTTTCAAGGTACGTAGTGGGCATGTTGAGTGCAGATAAAATGAGGCCTTTAAGTATTACCCATCTGATTGTTGATGAAGTACAGGACACTGATGGTATTCAGTTCACATGGATATCTGAGCACGCGAAGAGAGGCATTAACACCACTATCGTTGGAGATGATGACCAGACAATCTACAGCTTCAGAGATGCAGGGGGAGTTAAAATCTTTCGTCAATTCGATAAAACGTATAACCCAAACGTTTTTCACCTGACCAAATGTTTCAGGTGCGCACCATTGATACTAAAATTTGCTGATACTGTGATCAGGAAGAACAAAGCCCGCTATGAAAAGAGTCTTGTATCAGGCAGGCATGGGGATAAAGGAAAAGTAACTTTTATAAGATCGGATAACGCTGAAGACCAATTTGAAGTGATCAAGGGGTTGGTAGAGAAAAACCCACATGATTGGGCTATTTTAAGCCGAAACAACACCACGCTCGACAAAATGGAAAGTTATCTTGAAGTGCCGGTTTCGAGGATAGGGGGGAAATCCTTTTGGGAAGCATTAGAACCAAGCAACATCCTTCACCTCTTCTCCTTTTTCCGACAGCCAAGTAACATCGGCCTTATGAAACGAGTTCTATCTTTCCTCAATGAAGATGAGCAAATTCTGGACACTGTTTGGAAGCAGATGAGTTCCAGAAAAGTAACTTTTCAACAAATTGAATTACCCCCTGATGTATCAGTTCTTACCAAAACGCTTCACAAGCACATGGCAATGATGATGACTGATACACGTATCAAAGAAGAAATTGAAAACCGATTTAAAAAAATCAGAGAATGGTTAGAAATGGCCGGGTATAAGATGTCCAATACGAAAGGTGAACCGTCAGTAACCCGGATTTCATTAATGTCATGTTACCGTTGGGCAATGAAAGATGGATGGCTTAAGATGCTAAATATTGCAGCTGGCATGACCATGGGTAACAAGAAGGAATCAAGTGAAACAGAGCAAAGCGGCATATGTCTCTGCACGCTCCATGGCTCCAAGGGGCTAGAATGGAAAAAAGTACTAATCATTAACTGCAACCATGATCAAATACCCTCACCAAAAGTTATCGGTGATGAAGGAGTAGAAGAGGAACGACGTTTATTTTTTGTTGGTATGACAAGAGCAGAGCTTGAACTTTACATAACCTGGCATGGAAAACCATCAGCGTTCATCACGGAGTCGTTCCCGAAAGTAGTTGAATTATCAGAAGAAAACCCATGTATTGATGGAAGTGAAGATATGTGTTTACAATGAATCATGGTTGATGTATAAATTTGTTAATAGCTTTAGTTTAATACCTTTATCTCTTCTAAGATATCCATAAATGGATAGCTCAATTTTTGAGTTTCGACACCAGAGCCTCTTTACAAAAGAATGGCGCTGGTGCGATGACTCACATCTGTGTTCCAACAAATCGTAGATAATTTGCTTTTTTAAAAGTAACTTTCTACGGACTTTCTAATGCCAGAAAAGTATAAACTCAGGCGGTTTGTTGCTTCAGGGTGATAAACGACGGCATTCGCCAATTTCAACCAGAACTGACATACGGTTCTATTGAATTAATTAACAATTTAAAGGTATATAAAATGACTACTGCTAAAACTAACGCTACAACTGCTACTCGTGCTAAAACATCCACATCAGCTAAACCATCACGCCCGGCGGCTAGAAAAATTGAAAAAGATTCAATTTTGATGGCTCATGCCAAAGCATTTTATGGTGAAGAAATTCCACCATCAAATACTGGTAGTGATATCTCTAAAATAGAAAAGGGCACCGATAACGATAAGACCTACGTCTGGTATATGACTGAGTCTGTAAGCCGCGTAATCGAGTTAAAGGCGCTTGAAGAAAGTTCTAAACTGAAGCATTTAGTTGGTTGTGAACGTTCTGTAATCTACAGCGTTAATGTCGGTGATGTTTTCATTAAGGAGATCAACCTCGATGAGGCTGAACAACTTCTTGAAGAGTTTCCCGATATTCCACGTGAAAAAACACTCGATGCTTTTTTATCATCTCTAGATGAAAAGTTTATTGAGTTGAATATTAGCTCCATTGTTACGTCAGAAACTCTTAACTTCGGAAAAGATAAGTTGATGAAACTTGGAGCTGTTAAAGTAAGCAAATGGCTTGATCTGGTTATTGATGAGGTGCATGTGTTTTATAAACGTGAGCACTTTGTTGAAACAGTTGAATCTCGTCATCATGACCTCAATGATCTGTATGGTAAATTGAAGCCTTTGATGAAGGAGTTTGGCCTTAAAGATAAGCATTATGACTTAACTTTTAAAGAAATGATGATTCACAAAGTTAATGGTTTTGATTTTGTAGTTGCTGATTTAATGCCACGCTTGCTTAAGCTTGAAGAATCATTGAAAGATGATGAATTGAAAGCCAAAGCAGTTATGGAAACAAATCAAGCGCAAGAAATTAAAACTGTTGAAAATAATAGCATTGGAAAGAGGTTAGATGTTACGGTATCAAGAGTGCTCAAGGGTGCTGCTTGTCTTGCTTTTCTCTATATCGGATTTGCCAGTGTTATGAATTTCATTAGCTATTACAGATGACAATCTTATTCCTTAAGTGTGGCTTTATAAGTTGAACTTAATAATAAGGGCTGGACATCTCGAACTTTTGCAGTTTAATCATACATCCACAAGGAGAAAAAGAGACTCCTTTTGGGTCTCTTTTTATTTTTTAAAAGAGGCCTAACATGTTTACAAATCACATAAATACTGTTTGCGTTTCCGGCGAGGTTAATAAGGTGATTGTTCGTAATGAATATGACACTATTATGCTAATACTGGATAACAAACAGGAAATGGAAAGAAATGGTAAAATAGAAATGGTAGTTTCATCGATCCAAGTGAAAATACCTCAAGACCTGTATGATAAGGAGTTTAAAGAGATTATTCGAGGCGATAACCTGATGATAACTGGTTGTCTGGTGACTGATAAAGTTCACTCTGGTGAATTGACGGTTGTTAGAGTCCAGGCCCAGAAATTGATTCACCGAGCTCCTAAGCCTATTGAAGGTTTCGGCGGTTCAAGGTTCTTAACACGTTAATAATTTTTTAACCCCTATTGGGAGAAATCCCATTTGGGTTTCTCCTATGGAGAAACCTATCATGCATTTAAGTAGTAAATTAAGAAAGATTGAGAATGAAAACCAACTTAGTTTCAGATTCTTCTTTGAGGATGATGGAATTAAAGAAAAGGTATATATACCTGTGGAATCAAACTCAATCGTTGAAGATCATGGTAACAAAGTACCGAACCATGATTATCAAGAGCTAGATGATTTCATTTGGACAGATGAACATATATGTACGTTCTTCTATAAAATAATGGAGTCATCTTTTGTAACCGTTCAGTACCATATAGACCAATCGATGGTCTATAAAATTGATGCCAATGGGTTTCGATATCTAACACCGAAATTAAAATTGGAGTTAGATTGGTATTGTACTAAACAATTTCAAATTGTGTGTCATCGCTTCGGATATGACCCAGATGAAATTATTGATTTTATTAAGTCAAGACTTCTTCTTGCAATACGTTCAAGAGAGTCAAGGCAAGATCTTATTAAATCTTTAGAAACTGACAACTTAACATTTTCTCATCCTATTATAGGCCCGATTAAATGGTCAGATTTCTTAGATGATAGATACTGTTATACAAGGAGATCATTGATCATTAAATGGTCAATAGCTGACAGATTGAAACTCTTTAAAAAGATTTTCGATGAGCAAATGATTATCCTTGAAAATCTAAGTGAAAATGGTGCCTGGACTTTGGATCAGAATACCGATTCTTATGTTCTTAAAACCGAAGCTGTGGATTATGTTGAGTGGTTATATTCCGATGCATGTAAGGTAATATCTCATGTATACGGTTTTGATTACGGATTACTTTTCAGCACTTCGAAAGCCATTATCAAAAACCTTTAATTTCATAAATATCCAACGGAGTTATATATGACACCCGCTACTACTGCTAACAACAATGCAAAAATTCTAACTTTGAATGTTAACTCTGACTTAGAAATTAAATATTTCGAACCTCATGAGTTAACCAAGGCTATAGAATATCAAGATGAAGAGGAATACATTATTGTCCGTGCAAACGAGCACTTTAATGTTGACTGTTTTGGAGAAAATGACGTTATACCTATTTTCAAAAGAGTTACTCCTTTTCGTGCTCCGTTAAACAGTAAATATCGTCCAAATCCGATCACTCTACGCCGTATGGTGAAGTTACTTTTAAATAATGAAGTAACTGCTGGCATCTGCCTGCAAGGAGAATCTGGATCTGGTAAAACGGAGTTAGCATTATATATCAGCCATATGCTGAACTGGCCTATCACCATCAAACAAATCAACAATGAGTTATCGATTGATGATCTTGAAGGTATGAGAACGCTAGAAAATGGAAATACACGGTATGTTTATAGTGACCTTGTGCAAGGCTATCGTGATGGGCATATCATTCTTCTTGATGAGATAGATAAAATAAACCCAGATACGGCAGCTAAGCTTCATATGCCGCTTGAGCGTAAACCGTGGGCAACCGGTAAAGAAGGTGGCGAGTTGATTTATGCAAATCGCTACACCCGCTTTATTGGTACAGCTAACACTAACATGAGTGGAGAGGATATGCGTTTCGCTTCATCACAGTCCCAAGACTCTGCATTTATTAAGCGTTTTTTAATATTGCCGATGATTCGACCTGATGAACAAGCTATGTATTGTGCAGCTGAGGCTCATTTTCCTGATTTGAAACCTTCATGTTTAAGAATGTTTGCAAAAGTTGCTTTTGAACTTAACAATCTGAAAGATGACGAACTGGTGATGGATATTCGTGAATTGATTTCATGGATTTCTACCTCCAAAGTCCTTGATGAAGAAATTTCTGTTGGGTTTAAAATTGCATTCACGTCTAAGTTATCTTCTGAAGCATGTAGTAAAGCTGAAATTTTGCTTGAGCAACTTTTCCCGGAAGAAGTATCACGTTCAATTTCACAATTGTAATTGATACGTTTATTTAAATTTTACCTACCCCCCCCCCCACCGGGAAATATTTTCCCTTTGGGAGATATTTTTCCGGTGCATACTGGAGAAATATCATGGCTAATATCAAAATCGCTGCTATTGCTGATACCACTCAAATCAGTAACACTGTAAAAAGTTTCATCGACCGCAATCCTGAATTACAAGATGGTGCCGTTATTATTAAGGTAGATGTCGAAGGATGTCAGGGTCGCCGTAGAACGAATGAAATTCGACAGTTTCTTGATGAAGATGAAGTATCGGACCAATCGAGTGTGAGTAAGGTTGAAGTCCAATGGATTTCTACTAAGGCTTTGAACTTTAAAAGCGCTGTTCATACAAGATTGAGTAATCTCAAACGTAAATATTGCATTCCTTTCAGCTCCATGAATATACTGCCAACCTCTAAGTTGGAAGAGTATTTGATTGAAGTAGAGGCCGTCCGAGAATATTTCAAGGAAGGCATTCAGAATGCTCTAGAGCGTTATGAAGAATACATTCAGATGGAAAAAGACAGAAGTCCTAAATTGGCAGAATTAATTGAAAAATTAAGAATGACTAAAGATGACTTCGAAAAATCGTTTCTTTTCCAGATTAGCCATCCAATCCCTTTCACACCAATGTCAATTGATGGAGAGGATTTAGGAGACCGCTATTCAGTTGGTTTAATACAGGATATTGCTCTGACTGCTGAATCTATCTATGCTTCCTGCACAAAACCTAAAATTGACCAGACTTTCGTAGAAAAACTGTCAAATTTAAAAGATAAGGTTGTGAGTTTTATGTTTTTGGATGATCGTGCAACTAAAATTGCTGACTCTATCCAAAGCGTACTAAACCATCTTCCTTCTGGTAATTTGGATTCCCCCCTTCACATGAGTTTGTTTCGCGAATGGTTATTACTGCTAAGTGATACGAATCGTTTGAACAGAATTATGGATGGTGACGATCTTGTAACAGGTTTTATTGCCGAAATTAAAAATCGTTTTAACGATTTAGATGATAATTTGGCTAATAATACTGGTTCCATTTTCGTTGATCCTTTTACTGGAAATGGTATTCCTGCTAAGACATCTAATTCTTCGATAACTCCGGTCTCAAATAATGATGTAGTCCAGAAAAAAGTAACTTTCTCGACTCCATTTAATTTTTGATATCTTCTAATCCCTTGTGGGCAAACCCACATGGGTGCGCCCATTTAACTTTATGGGTGCTATATGACTATTAAGCTAAACAATTCTATTCGTAGTAAGTTGGCTGTAGATAATCTTGCTCGTGTGATTGGTGCTGATCCTGAACTCAATGTTCTTTTTTTGGGGCCACATGCAACACCATGCATTAACATGAGATCTAAAACTATTTTTTTACCAAACGGTGACTTTAGTAATGACAAATACTGGAAGCTATGTAGCGGCTGGATATGTCATGAAGGTGGTCATAATCGTTATACAGAAATCGAAACTACTGTTGATTTTGAAAATGAATATTTATCAAAACAACCTGGCTTCGAATGTATAATGCCTGACGGAACCGCTAGTTTTTCCTCTAAAGAAGAGGAGAAAAAAGCGGAAATAAAACTTAAGAGGCTTCATCGTTCTATTAACCTCTTCGAAGACATTCAGATGGAAGAGAAAACTGGTAATCAGTTTCCGCTTTCAAAAGTAATGCTTGCTGAAATGTATTCGTTTATGGTTAGTGATGGAAACATGACTGGTGACGGTTCTAATATCGTTTCCTACATTGAAATGTATATTTTAAACAAGCTTCGTGTAAATCAGCTTGGGCAAGAAGGCGTTCCTGAAATATTGAATGATTTTTTTGCTCTTGCTGATACTGTTCTATTCGACATGAAAGACCGTTTTGATTCTTTGATTCTCGAAGCCACAGGGGTTAATTCAACTCTTATGGCATGTGAGTTAGGATTGAAACTATATGAAGAACTAGAAAAGTTACGTGATGATCTAAAAGATAAAGAAGAACAAAACCGATTAGATGACTCTGATGACTCTGATGACTCTGACGGCTCTGACGGCTCTGACGGCTCTGATGACTCTGACGGCTCTGATGACTCTGACGGCTCTGATGACTCTGACGGCTCTGATGGCTCTGATGGCTCTGATGGCTCTGACGGTTCTGATGGTTCTGTAACTTCTGCACGTACAACACAAAGTTTCTCACCAGCGCAATTAAGAAAGGCGATTGAAGATCTTGATGAATACCTAGACACAGAGGCTGAACAGGATAATTCTCATGATTTTCATGAAGCTATAAAAAAATCCATATCTCAAATGGCATCTTCTTTCAGTGATGCTGAAATTCAAAACTTTGGTTTTCGTTTTGGTTTTATCACTCTGACCGAGGAGGACTATAATAATGCTCTAGCTCACTCTCGTGAGCTAAGAAAGTTACTTTCTTCTTTAAATAAGCAAACTGTACGGCGTAACAACAGGCTAACTGATCGTGGATCTCGTATTCATAGTAGAAAGCTTGTTGAAGTACCTATGGGTGCAACCTCTGTGTTTAAGAAAAACGGGGAGGGATACAAAAGGTCTGATGTAGGTGTAATAAACCTGCGTGATATCTCTGTATCAATGCATGACGTATCAGTTTTAGCCTTAAAAGCAAATCTTGCATTTACCCTTGCTTGTGAATCGGTGAACAATATTGATGTTGCTGATCTTGTTTATCCAGTTCAAAAAGAAGGTTATATAGATATACTTAAGTTTTTTAATAAATCTGTATCTAGTTGCTTTTCAAATTATGAAAATGTTTCTAGCGGATTACATACCCCAACTGCGACAGCGATTAATTCATGCGTGGAATATTTCTCACGTTTGAATTTCTCACGTAAAGTTATCTTTATTGCGACTGATGGTGACCCATCTGAATCAATAGATGATGTATGCTCAGCAGTTAAAAATGCTAAAAAACATGGCATAGATATTGTTTGTGTCGGTTATGGCATTGATAAACCTCTAGGCTTTGATGGTGTTTATTTTAAAAAAATAAACGATATCTCTGAATTAAATTCTTTGTATAAAGATTTAATCAGAAGCCTAGTTTAACTTCTATTATCTTCCCAAGCGGGCTTATATACCCGCATGGGTATGTTTGCTCGCCTTTAAGGAGCAAACATATGAAAGGTAATAAGTATATTAAACGTGTTCGCGTTGACTCTCGTCAATTAGACAGTGGGATGATTGGAACCAAGGTATACGTCACAGAAGGGGAAGTTGTTAATGGAATTATGCCGGTTGAACGATTAGTTCGTGATGCCACATTTTCCGAAGACAATTCCGAAGCAATGGATTCAGCAGTTGAAAGACTGGTGGCGAAATATATTGCTAATGGTTTCGAAGTCTTATAAATGATTGTGCCACTTCGTGGCACTTCTTTCATTCTGCGTTGTGGGTTTCTCAATGTTATCTGCATTGCAGTAGGCATTGTGAAACCCACAATGTCAGCTAGGAGAGTATTATGAGTCATTCTACAAATTATAATTCACCGGCTAAAACCCCTATGCAGTACGCGCAAGAAACTTTTGACCTTGTCAAATCTCATGTGCAGCAGCTGGGTGGATGGCGTAATGTATTAACGTACTATCCTGAGTTTCAGGAGGCTTTAGAAAAAGCTCCACGTTCTGTCAAATGCCCGTTTACTGGTAGTGGCAAAACGAAATTCAGATTTAAAGATAGGACGCTAGAAAGTGTTCATGCTATTCATGAGGATTATCCCCATAATACTTTTATTGATGGCATTGATTTAATTGCTGAACTAAAAAGCATTAGTAAAACGCAGGCTGCAAAAAACATTCTTGAAATGCTTGGTGTTTCCAAGGATAGAAAGTTAACTGAAGCCGACCGTGTTAATATTGTTCTTTATGACAAAAAAGCTCAATCTTTTTCAGATATTGGTGAGGAAGAGAGACTTAGTCGTATAAATAAGTTAGAAGCCGTGTATAAATACACAAAGTTTGTGACACCCGATTCATTGGTTGCTCGATATCTATCAGGGCGCGGTATAAAACGGATGCTCACAAAAATTCCAGCTAGTCTGGGGTTTAATGCTAAGATGAGATACTGGCCCGGTTCTAATAAGCCAGCCAGTTTTCATCCAACGATGGTTGCTATTTTTAACGATAAATTCGGTCGCAATTGCACTATCCATAAAACTCATCTTACTGATGATGGACTTAAAAAAGCTGATGTTGAAAACCCAAAGTTAATGATGAAACCGGTCTACCAGATGAATGGTGGTTCGATGCAGTTATTTAAACCAACTTACTGTGATGAAACAAAATCATGGTTTTTGGGGGTTAGTGAAGGTATTGAGAATGCGCTATCAGTAACTGAGGCGACTTCAATTCCTTGCTGGGCATCTTCAAGTTCAACATTTATGGAAATGCTGGAAATACCTGAGTATTTAATGCCACCTTCTGATTGCCAATTTATTGAATTGTCGATTTGGGCAGATAAAGATCGGGTAAATCCAAACACCGGTAATTCAGCTGGTGAGTCCGCTGCACGTGTTCTCAAGAGCCGTATGGAGCCCTTACTTGCTGAACGCTATCCTGAAGCAACAGTCCGGGTTGAGATTCATTTGCCTGAACTGGATATACCTGATGGTGCGAAAGGTGTCGATTGGAATGATGTATTAATGCTCAAGGGTCATGAAGCTTTCCCAGGCAAACTGGAAGAAAGATTTTTTGACTTGATTAAATAATTTCATAACCCATACAGGGAGAGTGCTCCCTGTGGGGCTCTCCCTTTTTTACTTTAGGAGAGCTAATTATGAACGTTTATTATGATTATGATATCGAATCGGTTTTTAACTGGGTTAAGGAACACTTCATTCTGAAGCATTCCGCTTCTCTTGTTAATAGCCCTTGGTATGACTACGACATAGAGATAGATTTGCGCTTAGTTAAGCAAGCGTTGATAAATGGTAATTTTGAATTTTTATATGTTGTTCGTGATCATGGCACAATGTTGCTTTTGCTTTCTGAGTTTCACTCCTCCAGGTCTCTAGACTGGGAAGGTAGTGAAAGCTTTGAGTACTATCATTGTAAGATGATAAGTAAACAAGGTATTAAGTTGACCAAAAAAGCAGCAGGTGAACTTTTAGATCGTGGGCCTTTACTCAACTCCTTCAGTGCCGGAAGTAAAAACTCGTATCTGAAAGAGATTTTAGAGTTTGTTAATAATAAAGGCTTTAACTTTTCCCCTGCAAAGTCACTTTTTGACTGTAAACGCATAGGAGACGAGTTAAACCTTCCCTCAATGAGTAACTTCATAGCAAGAGTTGAGAACCATATGCTCCGTATGAACTAATTACCCATTGTTGTCTATTAAAAAAAGAGCGCATATTTTATGCGCTTTTTTTTTGCCAAAAAATTTACTTGATCTTCCAGATTTAGCCCTTTAGTACAGAAAATTTGTCTTTCCTCTGTGATTTAATAGTCTCAAGGAGGAATGATGGACTACAAACATGAGTGCTATGACCTGGAAAAGTTACTTTTGGCTGATGATGAGTTTCTGCTCTACCTTTTGGGGGGGGAGAATGCAGAAGCTTTACGTAGTGACTTACAAATACGCTTTAACGCCGGTGAGCGACTTATAACTACTCAAGAATGCCCTGAATTTTCACCTGTCAAGGGCTGCCCTGGGCACGATTGCGAGACTATCGATGAGTAACCCGTTTGATCTTTCAATGTATGCATTAGTCGGCGTAATGGCTATCATAGCCGTTGCATCTACCTGGTATCCAAAAGACCGTAAAATTAACTTTTATATTTTCCTGTTGAGTATAGTCACTTTTTTGGGACTGGTTGTTTTGGGATTCCTTAACTGGTTCATTGAAGGCTCAGCTTATGGGGCTCTTGTCAGCTGCGTATGTATTATTTTCCTCTGCATGACCCGGCTCCGGTTGATTGTGTATCGCTATAACGTGAAGTCGAGTGTTAAACGAATTGTAGCTTCCGTCAAGGAAGGTAAAAGAGTGGCTTTTATTGCGCACCAAAATTTGGAGCTGAGGGAAGTCGTGGTATCAATGTTCAGCTCAATGCTTCCAGAGCAGTCGCGTGTTATACATGGGCCATTTGGTTTCGGAATGGATAATGAGATTGAATTCATTAAACAGCGAAACAGTGCAGATGAAGGGTATCTCGTTATTTTTCTTAACCAGCAAGACTCTTACTCCTGGTTAAAACTCATCGCGGGTGAATCACCTGAAAAAGCGATTGCGTACAACTTTGACTTCATCCCTGATCTGGAGAGTGAACATGAAACTAAATGAGACGTCTGGCGTATGCGAAGATGTGCATCTAAATACATTTGTCATCGACCCGGCAACAGCCCGACGTTTTGAGTGCGTTAAAGAGATGGTTCGTAAGCAGGGGTTCAATAACATCACGGAGCCGGAAATCATTGATGCCATATTGTCTGAAATAACAGCTGCAGATGCAGCCGGAATTTTTATTGAATACAAGTTAAAAGCCACCAAACCTTTGCTTTCTACAGATTAGGGCTTTACAGAGCTTTTTTTTATGTTTTCATATTCATAAATGAGAAAATGAGAACCAGTAAATTGAATATGATTTTAAAAGAAGAAATTGTTTTGGGTATCTACAGCTGGCTTCATATGACTCCGGTCAGCATGCTGGTAAGAAACATAACCAGCGATCAGGGAGGGGATTACGCGATCGTCCGCTTTACCGTCGATAGCCGGGGGGTCCAGATGGGGCCTAAGGCACAGGGCCAGCTTCTTTGTTCATTCGGGTTTAATGTAAAGGAATCCTGTGAGGCTGACCCAAAAGACGGTCCAGGCCTCATAAAGGCCGAAATGATGAACGGTGTTATGCAGCTGGTACCGGAATGCATTGAGCTCACAGACAGTCAAACCCAGGCAATCAGGAAAGAAGTAACTGTGTTTAACAGGGTTTGTGCTATGCAACTCCTGGGGGGGCATGGGAATGCAAGGTCTCTGTGGGAGAAAGAAATTCTTCCCCGGATGAAAGTGCGCAGACAACTACATTGAGGCAAGGCGATGAGCAAAGTGCATTGTATTAGTGGTATTACCTGGAAAAACTCCGATAGCGCGTCTTTCAAAGTATATGCCAGCATTGCTGCTGTATTCAGCCTTGGCCTGGTCACAGCTACCGTCAGGAACTATGAAATTCTACAACTGACTGTTCCGTATACCTGGTATGTTTTCTTCACTGCATTCTGGCTTCTGTTCCCGTCCTTTACGGTCTCTTTCCGGGAGCGGGAAGGGCGTCTGTTTACCTCGATGGGTTTTTACGGGTTAAAACTGTTCACTCTCGATCGCCCTGTCTCCGATGGGTACTGGCTGGTCACGATGGAGAAAAACCGTTATCGCCTCGTCAGAGTATGCAGGGACGGGCGACGCCAGCCTGTATGGCTGACGTTTAAGTCTTTACCAGAGTTTGTTTAACGATTACCGTCGCACGTTCAGGAATACGATACGGGAGACGATATGAATACTGACTTTGCCCATTACAACGAAGAGCAACTACGCAAACTCGGTGAGCTGCACAGTTTACTCCGTCACAGCGATATCGGCTCATCTTACCTTGCCACGCTCCCGGAGCCCCGTAGTGTTGAGGAGTTGAATCCTCCACAGGAAATCAATGTGACTCATTCGGTACCCGACGTCGACACCCTGGTGGATATTTACCGGCAGCAGCGGGTTGATAAAGTCCATGTCAGGGATGAGCATTATTCAACCAAAATCACCCGAAAATATCCCGGGTTCGTTGTGGTCAGAAACAATCATGATCAGGTGATGTCGCTGGTGGGTGAAATCAACCGGCTTCGCGACAAATTTGCTGAGGCTGTAAAAGCTATCACTCATTACCAGGACTCCCGGTCAGAAATTCTGCATCAGGTTTACCCGTGGCTGGTGACTTTACAGGTGTCCCGTAATATCCGGATCGTTACTGAGCAAATTCGCTCCCTGGGGTTCACCTGGCAAATCCCTGTCATTCATAAATTTACCCGGCTGGAAACGGTTATCGACCGCTTGCGCAGGGAGATAACTGAGCTCCAGCCGGATATCAGTCTGACAAAACAGGATATTGAACGGCTGAAACAGGAACGAACCGAAGAAATCATGATGCTGTCGTTGCTCAATGATGAAGTGAGTCATGACGATGAAAGTTCGAGAAAATTTCGGCTCATCCGGGAAAGTAACTTTCCGGCTGTTAACGTCAATATCCGGTACACCAGTCCTGAAGATCCAGATGATGTTCATGGGCCGTACAAACTCAACTTTCGCGCGCCTTTACCATTAATTTTGTTCAGCGAACCGGGACGGTTTAATCCGTTAAAAAATTACGTAAAAGGTGAAAGGCAGAAGCGCGGCGATTTTAATGAAAAATATCGTTCTGTCCTGCCCCGTATAGGGCTGGTGGAAGTCATCAGGGAGTCAAAATGAGCCGGATTCTAACCGGGATTTGTGAAGCTGATCCGGCCAGGAGGTTATACAAAGTGGCCGTCAGTAGGGGAAACACTTTTCTGTCTGCAAAAGAACGTTTCCGCGTACAGGTCTGTTTCAAAAATGCCATAACACATCCAGATGAAGATCGGCTGCTGGCCGAGCTGTTGACTGTTCATCACTTCCTGGCTGACACCTCTATTTTATGGCATATGGAGCAAAAAACTTATGCATGCACCACGACATGGGCCACCACGTCCACATGGCTGCCAGAGATATATCAGCGTCAGGCCAGCACGCCCAATGTGGTAAAGATTATCAAATTTATGCACGCCCGGTTCCCAGGCCTTAAAACGGTTGCAGAAACAAATGAGCAGGGTTACGAACAGGCGCTTACCAGTGTGGATTTTGAAATTCCTTACTGGCCGGTGCTGCCGAAATTCGAATCTGATATAGGAACGATACAGGTAACGATTGCCGGGATGATCCGTTACACAGAAACGATGAGCAATAAAGATTGTAAAACCCCTCTCGACTTAATGATAAAAAGTTTTAAGTCAGGGTTGATCCCGATAGAGAAAATGCCATTGAGCAAGACCGAAAGGCTTATGCCTCTGAATATCAACACCGCTGGTAAGATATTTACGCACGCAACATGGCCGAGATGTCGTTACATTTTCGTACCGGATGAGGCGGGAATAATGAAACTGGTTAACGTGGTCAAATTAAGATTAAAACCTCTGGAGGAAAAATGACTTACGCGATTTTCTTGTTAGTATCTGCTGTTTGTGCATTCGGATTAAATTATCTGACAAACAAAATCTGTTCCGGTACGGGTATGATTAACCAGAGTGGAGGCTCTAATGTACACGCCTTACGGTGTATCACATCGTTCCTCCTTCTCCTTGTCTCACTCTGGCTTCCTGTCAAACCTGCCGTGATCAATCTGGCAGTAGAGTTTGCTGCACTGGTGAATTTCATTGCATCTGTCACTCTCTATACCGTTGCAAATTTCCGGGCAAAACGGAGATTAAAAAAACAAAGAAAAGAAGAAAAAGCTGCTCAAAAAGGATAATCCATGATATCGCCTCTCATTTTCCTTCGTGAGACGCACCAGAACTGATTCAGGCACAGGGTAACGCATTTTCCGGTTTCCTGCCTGCCTTCACAATTATTCCGAAGCAGGGAGCAATGTCAGCCGTTTTTAAATATCATCCGGAGTTTTCATGAATAATAAAAGAACGATTACCACTCGAGAGCAGATTAAAATTAATGGGGAAATTCGTGAGAGAACAGCAACCCATATTGTTACCGGTGCTCATGGGTACGAAACCCTTTGCATAAGCGGTTATATTGTCGAACATAACGAGATGGGTGAGGTTATCCATAACAGCGAAAAATTAGCGGAAGATTTGTTACCTGTTACCTGCCCCACATGCAGGGTCATTTGGTATCACACCCATGAATTTACACTCGATGATTTTGACAGTCTTTCAGGTAAAGGGGATTTTGTTGTGACAGATTTGAAAGAACTGAATATCTGAAAAGTTCATAAGTGACCAGCGCTCAGAAACATGTTGCTGAGTGCTGGTGTTTCTCTCCGTAAAATCTATATGTCGTCCAGATGATTACGCATAAAGCTTACCATGGCTTTTTCACTGGCAAGATATCCCCGGATATAACGGAAGACCATCTTTGGATCAGACCAGTTCCCCATCTCGGTAATCTTTTCCAGGGAGTACCCGGCCTTAAACAGCTCTATGGCTCCCCCCACACGCACACTGTGTCCTGTCCATGTCCGGTACCGCCCGGACTGTCGGTTACTGTCGCTGACCTTTCCGGCAATCCCCCAGAGGCGTGCAAATGCCTGGTTCAGTGAATTAGACGACAGCATACCAACATCTTCCCGTGATACCTTTGATTCATTCTGTAACTGCGTCAGTAACCCCTCACTGAATCCTGCTTTGACCAGCATCCTGTCTATGGATTTACCCCGGGATAGCTTACTGCTGGTGGACGGGAAATATCGGTTCGTATGGATGTTTACAGGCTGAAAAAGAAAACGGTGCCCGAAGGTTTCGGTATCGGTGTATTCCACCGTCTCAATCAACCGTCTGACATGCTGACTGCATTGTGGTGAGAGCTGAAATGTCAGGTTACTTGAAAGGCTTGTCTTGGTCCGCATGACATCCAGAAGGTAACAGGACGTGTCATTTTGCCATTTCAGGTCGCCGGTTTTAATCCTTCGAATTTCCACGTTACGCAGCAGGGTTTCAAACCCAACCCATATCATTGCAAGGTCCCGTATGTCTCTCAGGTCGTCGCTTTTATGCAGCGACCGGCGAAGAATATTGAGATCGGATATAAGAAATGGCAGGGCCTGACCGGTGACGATTTTTTTCTCATTCTCCCGCGCCCGCCATACCTGAACCAGTGCTTTTATCAGAACGTTGCGGAAGTCTGGAAAACCCAGGCTGCTGTTAACGCTTGAAAGGCATGCAATAAAATGAGAGATAGTCGCCATTTTAACGGATCCATTCAGCCCATTAATATAGCGCTCGACATCAACCGCTGTGACGGGGAAGGGGGTCAGACCGTGCCTGGCGCACCATGCAGACCAGACACTCGTGACCCTTAACTGACTTCTGGCCGTATTGTACCGGCGAAACCGCAACAGCTTGAGTGCATCCAGAGCACTCATGTCATCGGTTCGTGAGATAGCAACCAGTTTGGTTTTATCTGTCATGGGAAGATCTCATGTCTTTTCACTGATACTGTTTTTATAACCAGTATAGTAACATTGTTTTTTTTCAAATCCAGGCAGAACGTGAATTAATCAAATGGCTTCTCTTGCCTGTGCGTGGAACTTCGTTTACTGTTTTCGAAAATAGCCAGTGTTTTTGAACATGCCCCGGAGCGTCGTTGTTGAAAAGCCCAAATGCGCACAGTAGCCTGAGAGAAACCTATCTCCTGAAGTTCAGAAAGTGCAGTACGACTGAAACCCTTGACCGAGTGTTTGAGCGTATCCTGGATAAATTAAATGATGAAGGTGGGGATATAAATAAGATAACCAGCCTGAACGGAGCTTATGATCACCGCAGGGCTGAGATCTACATGAAAAAAAACTATGACAAAATACCTGCTTCCGTGTGGCATCTCATCCCCGATGAGATATGAATAATGTAATTAGACGCTGTTATTCCAGGTTTGATAAAAACGGATGATGTAGAATTCCTTTACTCATTTTTAACGAGGAATATACATGCGACGTAATGCACAAAAATGGATCCCGTTTGGATTTGATACGGATTCAAATAAAATTGTTGATATCGCCAGCGTTGAAAATGGGCTTTCGTGTAACTGTATCTGCCTCATCTGTGGGACCTCCCTGATTGCCAAACAGGGTCAAAATAAAAAATGGCATTTTACCCACAGCACAGAAGTAAAAGGGGTTTGTAGTGAGCTCACACTACAACATATAAAAAAATACATAAAGGTGAAAATACAGGAAAAAAAATACCTTGCTCTCCCTCATCTTCTGCAGGGTAAGGAGAAAGGGATAGTTAACCTCAAAAATCTCGCTGGTGGTGGGATTGTTTGTGGCCTTAATGCTGACCTCACAGGGTTATGTAACGATACGACAATCGGGATATTTATTAATGATACGTCGGAGGATATCCAGCCCAATCCAGACCTGTTAGCGCAAACAGACCAGCTGGCGCTGGTGGAGATCGATGCCGTTCGGATTGAAAGTATCATCGCTCCATATCGTGAGAATGGGGAAGGCATAAAGATGATGGATGCGATAGAAAAGTTACTTTTCGTTTCTGAGGAAGCGAAAAAATGGATCTACCATCCTATGATGAAGAAGGTTAAACACCATACTTTACACCAGTACCGGCGTGAGCTGTCTACCAGTGGAAATCAGATCCTTGCTTTAATTCCTCATGAACTTCCGATAAGCATGAACGCCCTCCCATCCTCCCCGGCACAGCAGTGGCATCACCTTCGAGCCACGATTAACCTTCTTTGTCGCCTGAGCCGTTCTGATATCCCTCAAGGCAGTATTGCCTTTGAAGAACTGGTTTATTATATCCCCCGGCTTCTGGAAGCATCTGAATCTATCAATGTATCCGCCTACGAACGATGGTATGACTTCTATATACGGAAAAAAGGAGAGGGTGTACTGAATGAGGCTGAAATTGAATTTTTGTCTTTTATAGTGAAAATCATTAACTGGAACTTGTCCATACATAACCTTCCCACCTTCGATAGCAAGCAGGCCTTTCGGGATTGGTTTTTGCTAAATGATCCTAACAAGTCGCTATAGATCAATCTGTTTCTGCCCCGGGTTAAACCTGGCCTCCTGTACCGCTGGATGTGTGCTGTTTGGTTAAGATTCTTTTGATGCCAGCCGGGCGTATATCACGCTGCAGCAGGTCACGGCGATTTTAATGTCGACTGTAGTCGCTGGTAGTGTCAAAGCTGGCGTGTTAACGGGGTCGGTAGAGGGGAATCATTCTCAACGCTGGCGGGTAAACGGATCCGCTACCGGTGCTCATCCTCAACGCTGGCGGGCAAACAGGACCGCTGCCGGTGCTCATCCTCAACGCTGGCGGGTAAACGTGACCGCTGACGGTAGCTATCCTCAACGCTGGCGGGTAAGCGTGGCCGCTGACGGTGGCTATCCTCAACGCTGGCGGGTAAACGTGGCCGCTGCCGGTGCTCATCCTCAACGCTGGCGGGCAAACGGATCCGCTGATTGTGCTCATCCTCAACGCTGGCGTGTAAACGTGACCGCTGACGGTGCTCATCCTCAACGCTGGCGGGTAAACGTGACCGCTGACGGTAGCTATCCT
>NZ_JBEAJW010000004.1:0-58491 GCF_040064295.1 Klebsiella sp. JB_Kp031 | reverse complement strand
CTCGTCCCCCCCCGGGCGGGCCGCCCGCGCGGCCCGGGGCACCAGACCCAGCCCCAGTCCCTGCGCCACCAGCGCCATCTGCAGCTGAGCGCCCGCGCTCTCGACGTTAAGCTTCAGGCGCAGGCCCTGGCTTTGCAGCTCGCGGATGAGCCCGGCGCGCAGGCCACAGCCATCGGGGTTAAGGATCCAGCCCTGTTCGACGCACTCCCGTAGCGACGACGCCCGCAGATTCAGCCGCCGGGCGGCAATCGGCACCACCTCCAGGGGGCACAGCAGACGCCCGCTGTAGCCCTCGGCGAGGGTCTGCTGGGCGGGGCCCATCGCCAGCATCCCGTCCAGTTCGCCGTTTTCCAGCCGGCGCTGCAGCTCTCCGCTCCAGCCGCAGGTGACCTGCGGGGACAGTGCGGAAAACTGCTGGCTCAGCGCCGCCAGCGCCGCCGGCAGCGCGATCTCGCTGATACTCTGCGGTACGCCGAGACGCAGCGCGCCGCGCGGCTCGCCTTGCGGATCCAACAGGCTGTAGAGCTTTTTCGTCTCGCGCTTAATGCTCAGGCACTGCTCGTACACCCGCTGACCGGCGGCGGTCAGGGTCAGCGGGCGGGTCTGACGCGCTAACAGCGTGACGTTCAGCTCCTGCTCCAGACGCTGCAGGCGCCGGGTGATCGCCGACTGGGTGATCCCCAGATAGTCCGCCGCCTGATTGAGGGAAGAAAACTGCACTGTGGCCAGCAGAGCGTCAATATCGTCGATGCGCATAGGATCCTTATGTGAAATTTGCATATTAATATATGCGTAAATTGCATTTAAATAATATTAACGCCTCTGTTAGCGTTTTGACCAGTCCCTCTGACAGGAAGCGCACATGACTGCACCACGACTGGAAAAATTACGCCATTTTATTCATGAGGTTGACCGTCTGCACCGTGAACACCACTCGACCGCGCCGCTGCTTGACGCCGTGGCGCAGCGGCTGGCGGCGCTGGTGCGTCACGACGACTGGCTGCCGGAAGAGTACACCCTGCCGCACCCACACCATTACCAGCAGTATCTGCTGCATGCCGACTCCGGCGAGCGCTTCTCGATCGTCAGCTTCGTCTGGGGGCCGGGACAGGCGACGCCGATCCATGACCACCGGGTGTGGGGGGCCATTGGGATGCTGCGCGGCGCGGAGGAAAATCAACGCTACCAGCTGGATGCCGATGGCATACCGCGCGCGCTGGGCGCCGCCACGCTTCTGCAGGCAGGTCAGGTGGAGAAAGTCTCCGCTGACGATGGCGACATTCATCGCGTCAGCAATGCGCTGGCGGATCGCGTCTCCATCAGCATACATGTTTACGGCGGCAACATCGGCGCGGTGAAGCGCGCAGTGTATACCCCGGAAGGCCAGCAAAAATCGTTTATATCCGGCTACTCCAACCGCCATTTACCCAATATCTGGGATTCCTCCCGCGAACACCAAGGATAACCATTATGTCCACTTACGCTTATCGCCAGGCCGCCGGGATCCGTCAGGCGCTGCTCGACCGTCGCGAACTGGCGCTGATCGACGTCCGTGAAGAGGCCGATTTCGCCACCGCTCATCCACTGTTTGCCGTCAATCTGCCGCTCAGCAAACTGGAGCTAGAGGTCCGCCGGCGGATACCGCGCTTCACCACCCCGATCACCGTCTACGACAACGGCGAAGGGCTGGCGGAGATCGCCGTCGAACGGCTGCGGACCTGGGGCTATCAGGATGTGGCCCTGCTGGCCGAGGGTCTCGCCGGCTGGCGCCGCAGCGGCGGCGAGCTGTTTCAGGACGTCAACTCTGCCAGTAAAGCTTTTGGCGAGCTGGTGGAAAGCGTGCGTCACACGCCGTCGCTCAGCGCCCAGGAGGTTCAGGCGCTCATCGACAGCCGGCAGGAGGTGGTGATCGTCGACGCCCGGCGCTTCGATGAGTACCAGACCATGAGCATCCCTGGCAGCATCAGCGTGCCCGGCGGCGAGCTGGTCCTGCGGGTGGAGAGCCTGACGCCCTCCCCGCAGACGCCGATCATCGTCAACTGCGCCGGACGCACCCGCAGCATCATCGGCACCCAGTCGCTGATCAACGCCGGGGTGCCGAACCCGGTCCATGCCCTGCGCAATGGCACTATCGGCTGGACGCTGGCTGGTCAGACGCTGGCGCACCAGCAGCAGCGGCAATACGACCCCTCCGCCCGCGCCTCCGGCGTCCGGGCCGCCGAGGCGGCGCATCTCGCCGAACGGGCCGGGGTGGCAGTCATCGATGAAGCGACGCTACAACGCTGGCGGCAGCAGAGCGACCGCACCACCTTCCTGTTTGATGTCCGCAGCCCCGAGGAGTACGCGGCGGGCCACTATCCTGGCAGCCTGAGCGCGCCAGGCGGCCAGCTGGTGCAGGAGACCGATCACTTCGCCAGCGTGCGGGGAGCGCGGATAGTGTTACTGGATGACGATGGCGTCCGGGCGGCGATGACCGGCTCGTGGCTGGCGCAGATGGGCTGGGAGACGGCGCGGCTGAGCGCGCTGTCGGCCAGCCAGCTGAGCGAGCGCGGGGTGCCGGCCGCCGAAGTGCCCCCCGCCCCGCCGGCGGAGGAGATAAGCCCGGCGCAGCTGGCGCAACAGCTGGAGGAGCCCGGGACGGTGGTGCTCGATTTTACCACCAGCGCCAACTTTGTCGCCCGCCATATCCCCGGCGCGTGGTGGCTGACGCGCTCGCAGCTGCGCCAGGCCCTGGAAGCGATCCCTCCCGCGCAACGTTACGTGGTGACCTGCGGCAGCAGCCTGCTGGCCCGCTACGCGGTGCCCGAGGTGGCGGCCTTAACCGGTAAGCCGGTACAGGTATTGCGCGGCGGGACGCTGGCGTGGATCGCCGCCGGTCTGCCGCTGGCCCATGGCGACGACGGCCTCGCCGTCGAGCGCCGGGACCGCTATCGCCGTCCCTATGAAGGGACCGATAATTCCGCAGAGGCCATGCAGGCCTATCTGGAGTGGGAGTACGGCCTGGTGGATCAGCTGGCCCGCGACGGCACCCACGGTTTTCGGGTGATCTAACGCCAGCGCGCCTCAGGCCTGACGCATGATCCACGAGTACTGAAAGCTCTTCGGCGCCGGAAAATGGGTCCGGCGCCGGTAGGAGCCCAGCGATTGCGGCGTGCAATAGGTGCAGCTCCCCAGCCATTCAACGCTCGCCGGCGCCACCCCCGCCTCTGTGAAGATCGCTTCAGCGAAAGCGCGCAGATCAAACCACAGATTATCGCTGCCGCGTGCGGCGGCTTTAAGCGGATCGCTGACCGGGGCCGAACGGGAATGGAACAGCCGCTGGCGGTGGCGGGCCACCCGGTCACCGCCGGGCTGGTCCAGCAGTTGCTGATAAAATCCGGCGGAGACTTCGTAACAGCAAGGGTGAATATGCGG
The DNA here is from genome assembly GCF_040064295.1 of Klebsiella sp. JB_Kp031. NCBI lineage: Bacteria > Pseudomonadati > Pseudomonadota > Gammaproteobacteria > Enterobacterales > Enterobacteriaceae > Klebsiella > Klebsiella sp. JB_Kp031. The sequence continues at coordinate 55,077 of NZ_JBEAJW010000004.1, read as the reverse complement.
CCCCACGGCGATGACCAGATCGGTCAGCGCCACCCCCTGCTGGCGAAAAGTCGCCAGACTGTTGTCGACAATGCCGCTGGCCAGCCCCTGCCAGCCGGCATGGACGCTGCAGACGAAGCGACCGTCGCGCGAGGCGATCAGTATCGGCAGGCAGTCGGCGGTCACCACCCCCACCTTTTGCCCGGCCACGGCGGTAAACACCGCGTCGGCGTGCGGGCGAGTCGGCAGCGGCTGCTGATAGTGATGCACCTCATTGCCATGGACCAGCTTCACCGGGGCCAATTCGGCATAGGGAAAAGCGGCGGTTTCGTGGACATCGAGAAACGCGTGGCGGATGCCAGGGATAGCGTCGAGCAAGCGGGAGCGGTAAGCCATAGAGACGATAAACGACAGGGAATGATGTCTTACCTTAGGCCAGGACACGCGGAGAGGCAAGGCGGCGGCCCGGCATTTTTCCGCCAGACCGCCGGACAGCATCAGACCATGGCCGCGCGCTGCTGGCGATGCATCAGCCAGAACACCGCCACGCCGGCCAGCACGATGCCCGGCGCTGAGGCTGACATCACCCCGACGGTGCCGGTGCCGAGGGCCAGCATCTTGCCGGCCAGCAAAGGGCCGCTCATCGCCCCTAGGCGGCCCACCGCCACGGCGGTGCCGACCCCGGTAGCGCGGATCGCCGCGGGATAGAAGAGCGGCGCCAGCGCGTAGAGCACGCTCTGGCCGCCGGTGGCGAACAGCCCGGCGACAAACCCCGCCAGCAGCATCCCGCTCAGCGTCGACGCACTGCCCAGCGCCAGCAGCGATGCCAGAATGCCGCTGTATATCAGCAGCGACATGTGCAGCGGAGTAAGCTTATCCATCAGCGCGCCCAGCAGCAAAGTGCCGCAGGCGGCGCCGATCTGCAGAGAGAACATCACCCCCGCCGCCTGGCTGGCGCTGAACCCCTGGCCCACCAGCAGCATCGGCAGCCAGTTGATGAGCATATAGACCACCAGCAGGGTAAAGAAATAGCCCAGCCACAGCAGCAGCGTGGCGGCAGCATGCCCCGGGGCAAACAGGGTGCGCAGCGGCACGCTGGTCTCCTCGCGCTGAAACGCCTGCGACTCCGGCAGCCAGCGCATCAACAGCGGGATCAGCAGCAGCGGGACCACGCCGCCAATCCAGAAGATGGTCTGCCAGGCCGCGGCGAGGCCAGAGAACCCCAGCGCCGCCGCCAGCGCGGCGCCAATGGGCACGCCGCAGTACATCAGGCTCACCGCCCGGCCGCGAAAGCGTGGGCCAGCGGCTTCCGAGGTTAAGGCAATCAGGTTCGGCAATGCCGCCCCCAGCCCGACGCCGGTGAGCAGGCGCGCCAGCAGCAGCGTCGGGAAGCTCCAGGCCACCGCGGTGGCCAGCGAGAACAGGCCAAACAACAGCACCGAGCTCAGCAGGATGCGTTTGCGCCCGTGGCGGTCCGCCAGCATGCCGCCCACCAGCGCGCCGGGCAGCAAGCCGAGGATCCCGGCGCTGAAGATCCAGCCCATCTGCATTTTATCCAGCGCAAAGGCCTGCGCCATGCCGACGGCGGCGATCCCCGCCGCCTGCAGATCCAGCCCCTCCATCAGGGCCACCATAAAACAGAGCCCGATGGTGACCATCAGGCGCGAGGAGTTTGCGGTCGTTATCTTGGTCATAAGGTACCTTGGCGATAGCCGGACAAGCGGATCAGGTGATGGGCGGCTGATGCGTGGTCAGCCGCGCGTTGTTATTTTTGGCGGTTAAGCAGATCCAGCGCGACGTCGACGATCATATCCTCCTGGCCGCCGACCATCCGCCGTTTGCCCAGCTCGACGAGAATATCCACCGCGCTGAGGCCATAGCGCGCCGCCGCCGCTTCGCTGTGGCGCAGGAAGCTGGAGTAGACCCCGGCGTAGCCCAGCGCCAGCGTTTCGCGGTCGACGCGCACCGGGCGGTCCTGCAGCGGCCGCACCAGCTCGTCGGCGGCGTTCATCAGCGCATAGAGATCGGTGCCATGTTGCCAGCCGAGCTTGTCGGCGGCGGCAATAAACACCTCCAGCGGCGCATTGCCCGCCCCCGCCCCCATCCCGGCCAGGCTGGCGTCTATGCGATCGCAGCCCTCTTCCACCGCGGCGATAGAGTTGGCCACCCCGAGGCTCAGGTTATGGTGGGCATGCATCCCGGTGGCGGTCTCCGGCTTCAGCACCGCCTTCAGCGCGCGGAAGCGGTCGCGAATGTCGTTCATGTTCATCGCCCCGCCGGAATCCACCACGTAGATGCAGGTCGCCCCATAGGATTCCATCTTCAGCGCCTGCTGCGCCAGCGCCTGCGGGGAGATCATATGGCTCATCATCAGAAAACCGACGGTGTCCATCCCCAGCTCGCGGGCAAAGGCAATATGCTGCGCCGCGACGTCCGCTTCGCTGCAGTGGGTGGCGACCCGCACCACCCGCGCCCCGGCCTGATACGCGGCTTTCAGGTCGTGCAGCGTGCCGATGCCCGGCAGCAGCAAGGTGGCGATTTTCGCCTGGCTGACCACCGCCGCCGCCGCTTCAATCCAGGCGATATCACTGTGGGCGCCAAAGCCGTAGTTGAAGCTGGATCCCTGCAGCCCATCGCCGTGGGCCACTTCGATGGAGTCCACCCCCGCCTTATCCAGCGCGCCGGCAATCTGCTGCACCTGCGCCAGGGAATACTGGTGACGATTAGCGTGCATACCATCGCGCAGCGTCACATCCGAAATGTAGAGTTTTTTACCGTTCATGCTGTCGCTCCCGCCGCGCTGTTCATTGCCCCGGCCATTTGCTCCGCCGTCGCCAGCGCCGCCGAGGTCATAATATCGAGGTTGCCGGCGTACGCCGGCAGATAGTGCGCCGCCCCTTCCACTTCGAGGTAAACCGCGGTTTTCAGGCCGGAAAAACGGCCCACGCCGGGGAGGTTGACCGGATTATCCTCGGGGATAACCTCAAACTGCACCTGCTGCTTCAGCCGGTAGCCTGGCACGTAAGCCTGCACCGCCGCCGCCATCTCGGCGATCGAGGCGGCAATCGCCTCCTGGGAGGCCATCTCGCTCAGCACATACACGGTATCGCGCATCATCAGCGGCGGCTCCGCCGGGTTCAGCACGATAATCGCCTTGCCCTTGTCCGCGCCGCCCACTTTTTCAATCGCCTGCGAGGTGGTTTCGGTGAATTCGTCGATATTCGCCCGCGTGCCCGGCCCGGCGGATTGACTGGCGATGGAGGCCACGATCTCTGCATAATGCACTTTCGCCACCCGCGAAACCGCGGCGACCATCGGGATGGTCGCCTGGCCGCCGCAGGTCACCATATTGACGTTGCCCTGGTGGAGGTTGGCCGCGAGGTTGACCACCGGCACGCAGTATGGGCCAATCGCCGCCGGCGTCAGGTCGATGACGCGGATCCCCGGCTTCGCTTCGCGCAGCGCGGCATCGTTTTTGACGTGCGCCCCGGCGCTGGTGGCGTCGAAGACGAAGTCGATATCGGCAAACTCCGCCATCTGCATCAGGCCGCCCACCCCTTCGTGGGTGGTCGCTACCCCCATGCGCCGGGCGCGGGCCAGACCATCCGACTGCGGGTCGATGCCGACCATCACCGCCATTTCAAGATGCTGGCCGTGGCGCAGAATTTTAATCATTAAATCGGTGCCGATATTTCCGGAGCCGATAATGGCGACTTTACGTTTACGCATCACGATGTCCTTCTCCGGCGGCGACGAAGCGTGCCGCGACTGAGCCAATACCTTCAATATGGGCGACAAAGCTGTCCCCCTCGTTAATCGCCACCATTGGGCCTAGCGCCCCGGTGAGCACGATATCCCCCGCCCGCAGCGGTTCGCCGAGACTGGCCATCTTGCGCGCCAGCCAGACCGCGGCGTTCAGCGGATGCCCCAGGCACTCGCTGCCCCGGCCGCTGGAGACCAGCTCCTGGTTGCGGGTCATCCGCATGGCGCACTGCTTCAGATCCAGCCCCGCCGGGCGCTGCGCCGGGCCGCCGATGACGTACAGGCCGCAGGAGGCGTTATCGGCGACAGTGTCGACAAAGCCGATTGACCAGTCGCGAATGCGGCTGCCCACCACCTCCAGCGCCGGCAGCACCCATTCGATGGCGTTATACAGTTCATCAAAAGTGGTATCGGCATGGGGCAGATCATGTTTCAGCACCAGGGCGATCTCGGCCTCCACCTTCGGCTGCAGCACGCGGCCAAACGGCACGTCGGCGTTGTCGCCGTAGCACATGTCGGCAAACAGGGTGCCGAAATCCGGCTGGTTGACCCCCAGCTGCTGCTGCACTTTGGGATGGGTCAGGCCCACCTTGCGGCCCACTACCCGCCGGCCATGGGCCACGTGGTGCTGAACGTTCAGGCGCTGGATGGCGTAGGCGGCGTCGGCGTTGTCGACGCCGAGGATATTGCGCAGCGGGGCGATCGCCTGGCCGGTCCGTTCGGCGTCGCGCAGCTGCTGCGCCAGCGCGTCAAGAGAAAAAGTCATCATCACTCCTTAGGCCCGTGCGAGGAAATTGAGCACCAGCTGATTAAAACTGTCGGCATGTTCCCACTGCGCCCAGTGGCCGCAGTCGCGGTAAATATGCAGCTCAGAGCCGGCGATCCCGGCGAGCAGGCGCAGCCCGGCGTCCATCGGCACGAAGCGGTCGTTGCGTCCCCAGACGATCAGAGTTGGCGCAGCGATCTCGCCCAGCCGCGGACCAAAGTCAGGGAACTGCTTCGGGTTGGCTTCGAGGCTCTTTACGAAGTTGTCCAGATGGTCGCGGCGCGACAGCATATTGTTCAGCCGCGCCTCGAACAGCGCGTCAGTGAGGTCGCGGGTGTCAAAGACGAAAATGCTCATCATCTTCTTCAGGTTTTCAATGGTCGGCTCGCGGTACAGGGCGTTCAGCAGCTTGATGCCCTCCGTCGGCATCGGCGTGAACAGGCTCATGCCGCCGGTCCCCCCGCCCATCAGCACCAGCTTAGCCACCCGCTCCGGCCAGCTCAGGGTGAAGGCCACTGCGCTGTGGCCGCCCATCGAGTTGCCCAGCAGATGGACTTTATCGATCCCCAGCTGATCGACCACGCTTTTCAAAATGCGGGCGTTGAGATCCGAACGCGAGCCGCTGTTGATGATCGAATCGCTCTTCCCCCACCCCGGACAGTCGAGGAGCAGCACGCGATAGCCCGCCTCGACCAGCGGGTCAATATTGCGGCTGAAGTTGGCCCAGCCGGTAGCCCCCGGCCCGGAGCCGTGGAGCATCACCACGGTCTCTTTCCCGTCGCCGCAGTCATTGATATGGATACGCAGCGTGCGGCCCCCTTCGTCGACGTTGAGGAATCGGCTGGTGGCGGCTTCGGTTTGCGGTTGATAGCTCATGTTAGTCTCCCGGTTAATCAAATCTCGGTGGTGGCGCTCAGCGAGCCGAATCCTGCGATCCACTCGGGGATCGGCCGGTAATAGCGGCCTTCGCTACGCCAGCGGCCAAAAGCGGATAGCGCGGCAAAGGCGGCCACCCAGGTCTTAATTTCGTGCGTCGATTTGCCGGCCATCGCCGACAGCTCGTCGTTGCCGATCGCGTCCAGTTCGCTCAGCCGCCCCTGCTCCAGCAGGCTCATAAAGCGGTTGTCCCACACCGGATTAAGGGGATGGAGCGAGCGCGGGTCCTCGGTAAACCGGCGGGCGGCGCTGATCACCCGCTGCTGGCGCAGCTCGCGTTCGTCCGGCGGCAGCTGTTTGCCGCTGCCGAGCAGGCGGTGGCGCAGATGGGCGTCGGCCTTCGCCAGCTCCGGCACAGGCGGCTGGTGCGACAGCCCGCCAGAGCCGAGGATCAGCACCCGCTTATTGAGGGTGTTGAGGAAGCGGCCCATCGCCTCGCCAAGCTGCCGGGTGCGTTGAAAACCCGGTAGCGGCGCGGCGACGCCGTTAATAAACACCGGCAGCACCGGCAGGCGATCCAGCCCACCCAGCAAAAACTCCAGCGGCTGGGCGAAGCCATGGTCCACCTGCATGTTGTACGACACCGCCAGGTCGATACCGCTGTTGAGCACGGCGTGAGCGCAGGCTTCCGCCAGCTCGGTGGGCACCGGCAGGTCGCCGGCGGCGCTGGCGAAGTCGCCGATGGCGGTGGCGCCGATGCCGAGGCAGAACGGCGGCATCACGTCATAGAAAAAACCGTTGTAGTGATCGGGGGCGAAGAGCACCACCAGTTCGGGATCGAATTCAGCGATCCGCCGCCGGGCGTCGGCAATCACCCCGTTGACCTCATCAAGGACCGCCTGTTCAGGGTCAACGAATCCCACCAGCGGGGTGTGCGACAGACAGTGCAGATAGGCATGCATATCAGGCCACCTTCTCTTCAGCGTGGGCGGTATCCCCGGCTGCGAGGGTCATTTTTTCCGCCAGGGCGGTCAGCTGCGCGCCGAGGGTTTGCGGGATAGCGAGGGCGGCGACAAAGCGGTCCGGCCTGACCACGGCGATGGCGGTATGATGTTGCGCAAACCAGCTCTTCAGTCGGTTTTGCTTATCCCCCACCCGCAGCGTGCCCGGAGCGTTATCCTGCTCGCGGTGGATCTGCACCTCCGGCACCACCTGAATAAAGCGCACCCCTATCGCGCGCCAGCGAGCGATCTGCCCGGCGTCGAGCCCCCACTGCGGGTTGCAGCCCCAGCCGATAATGGCGAAATTCGCCCCGATAACCTCGTCGAGCAGGAGGCTCTCGCCATTCTCCAGCGTCACCTGCGGTTGAATAAACATTTTGCCCACCGGCGAAGATTTATCTGCGCCATCGGTCAGCAGCGCCCCCTCGCGATACTGCGGCATCGGCTTAAAGCGCATTTCGAGGAAGTAACGTTTCACCGGCGGCAGGTAGTTCAGCAGCCACGAGAGGCCATCGCGCACGGCCCCCTGCCAGCGCTTCGGCGGCGCCAGCACGTGGCCGGCGGTCACCGACAGGTCAATCATCGCCTTCGCGTGGTCGCGACGCTCCTGCTGGTAGCTGTCAAGCAGCGCCTCTCCCGCTTTGCCGTTGACCACCAGCGCCAGCTTCCACGCCAGGTTGAAGGCGTCGCGCATGCCACTGTTGTATCCCTGGCCCTGCCAGACCGGCATGATGTGCGCGGCGTCGCCGGCCAGCAGCACCCGGTCAATGCGAAAGCGCTCGGCAAGGCGCGCGTTATGGGTGTAGACCCGCTGGCGGATCAGTTCGACGCGATCCGGGTCCGGTAGCACTTTGCTCAGCAGGCGGCGCATATTGTGCGGCTCGCTGAGCTGGGCTTCGGTTTCCCCGGGCATCACCATAAATTCAAAGCGGCGCACGCCGTGTGGCAGCGCAGCGGAAACATAGGGCCGCACCGGGTCGCAGCACAGATAGACGTGCGGGGTGGCCAGCGGGTCGTTGGCAATATCGATGACGATCCACTGATTCGGCGCGGTCTTGCCTTCAAAGGGGACGTTCAGCGTACGGCGAATAAAGCTGGCGCCGCCGTCGCAGGCCACCAGCCAGTCCGCGCGCACCGTCTCCCGCTCGCCGTCCGGCCCTTTGATATTTAACGTGACACTGTCACTGTTCTGACTAAAGGCTTCCACCTCGCGGGAGAAGAGGCAACGGACCTGTGGGAAACGCTGCAGGCCGTGATACATCACCGCATCCACCTGCGGCTGGATAAAGGCGTTGCGCCGCGACCAGCCAAACTCATCGGTCATCGGCTGGATGTCGGCAAAGCAGCGGCCCTTCGGGGTCAGAAAGCGCATGGCGTGCCACGGCGTGGTGTGCGGCAGCACGTCATCCACCAGCCCCACCGCCTGCATCGCCCGCAGCGATTCATCGTCAATACCGATGGCCCGCGGGTAATCGATCAGTTTGTCGAGTTTTTCCACCAGCAGCACGCTGATGCCCATCTGGCCAAGGTAGTTGGCCATCATCAGGCCTACCGGACCGGCGCCGGCGATGGCGACCTGGGCGGTATGCTGCACGGCGGGTTGAATATCGGGTGTAGATGTTGTCATTCTCAGCAACCTCACGACTCGGAAACGGCCAGACCGGTAGGCCATTTGTTAATCATGTGTAAACGTATTTTTATAATGGGCTGAGTATAGGGCGGGGGTTTTCGGCTACAATCAAAACATCATCGAATGTGCACCAGGTGCACAGCGCTGTTTATAAAGCGTTTTCAGGAGGGTTTGATGCATGACGATGGGTCCACAGCGTACAAAACGGTGCGCGGATTAAGCCGGGGTTTATTGTTATTAAAATTGTTAAATAAATTCGACGGCGGCGCGACGCCGGGCCTGCTGGCGGAGTTTAGCGGCCTGCATCGCACCACCGTGCGCCGGCTGCTGGAGACGCTGCAGGAGGAGGGTTTTGTCCGCCGCAGCCGCTCCGATGACAGCTTTCGTCTGACCATTAACGTCCGCCAGCTGAGCGACGGATTTCGTGACGAACATTGGATTTCTGCCCTCGCCACGCCGCTGCTCGGCGAGCTGCTGCGCGAAGTACAGTGGCCGACGGACATCACCACCCTCGACGTCGACGCCATGGTGGTGCGCGAAACCACCCACCGTTTCAGTCGGCTGTCGTTTCACCGGGCGATGGTCGGACGGCGACTGCCGCTGCTGCTCACCGCCTCCGGTCTGACGTGGCTGGCCTTTGCTCCCGACGCGGAGCGCGACGCCATTCTCAGCATGCTGGCAGCCCGTCCGGAAGCGGAGTATCAGCTGGCCCGTGAGCCGGAGCGGTTGGCGGCGATCCTCGCCCGCACCCGCCAGAACGGCTATGGAGAAAACTTCCGCGGCTGGCGGCAGGAGGAGAAAATCGCCTCTATCGCCGTGCCGGTCTGCAGCCAGCAGCGGGTCATCGGCTGCCTCAACCTGGTCTATATCGCCAGCGCCATGACCATTGAGCAGGCGGCGCAAAAGCATCTCTCTACGCTGCAGAGGGTGGCGGGCCAGATAGAGGCGCGCATGGAGGATCAAGAAGTGTGGTACGAAATGCCTTGATCGTAGTGAGGGTAAACGCGATCAACCATTGCGCCCGGCGTCGTTATATAATTTAATACACAACGAATTTTTCACGCCATTCGGGCCAGATCATGCCAAAACACCCCTTACTGCTGGGCCTGACGCTGCTCAGCGCCAGCCTGTTCACCGGTCAGGCCTTCGCCGACCGCACTGTCACCGACCAGCTGGGTCGCCAGGTCACCCTCCCCAACCACGTCACCCGCGTCGTGGTTCTGCAGCATCAGACGCTCAACCTGCTGGTGCAACTGCATGCCGCTGAGGATATCGTCGGCGTCTTAAGCAGCTGGAAGAAACAGCTCGGGCCGCAGTTCGCCCGCTTTATGCCCGAGATCGGGCAACTGGCGACCCCGGGCGATCTCACTCAGGTCAATATTGAAAGCCTGCTGGCGCTGCGTCCGCAGGTGGTTTTCGTCGCCAACTATGCGCCGCCGGCGATGATCGCGCAGATCCAACAGGCCGGGATCCCGGTGGTGGCCATTTCGCTGCGCCAGGATGCCGCTGGGGAAAAAAGTAAAATGAACCCCACCATGGCTGACGAGGAGCAGGCCTATAACGCCGGACTGGTAGAGGGGATCCGCCTTATCGGCGAGGTCGTCGAACGCCAGCCCGAGGCCGAGGCGCTGATTCACTACACCTTTGAGGCGCGTAAGCAAGCCAATGCGCCGGTGGCCGATATTCCCCAGAACCAGCGGGTGCGGGTGTATATGGCCAACCCCGATCTGAATACCTACGGCGCCGGCAAATACACCGGTCTGATGATGGCGCACGCCGGGGCGCTGAACGTGGCGGCCGCCAGCGTAACAGGCGCCCGTCAGGTGTCGCTGGAGCAGGTGCTGGCGTGGAACCCGCAGGTGATCTTCGTCCAGGACCGTTATCCGCAGGTGGTCAAACAGATAGAGAACGACCCGCAGTGGCAGGCGATCGATGCGGTGAAACATCACCGCGTGTGGCTGATGCCGGAGTACGCCAAAGCCTGGGGTTACCCGATGCCGGAGGCCCTGGCGCTGGGCGAGCTGTGGATGGCGAAAAAACTCTACCCTTCGCGTTACCAGAACATCGATGTGGACAGTAAAGCCAGGGATTACTATCAACGCTTTTACCGCGTAGCGTGGACGCCAGATGCCCGCTAACCACCGTCCCTGGCTGTTGCAGGGCAGCCTGGCGCTGGCGACGCTGGCGATCGCAGTCGCCTCTCTCTGTTTCGGCCAGTTCCCGTTAAGCCTGAGCGCCGTTGGCCACACCCTGATCCATCTCCCACCAGGCGAAGGGGTGATCGGACAGATCGTCTGGTCGGTTCGCCTGCCGCGCGTGGTCATAGCTTTGCTGGCCGGGGGCGCGCTGGGGCTGTGCGGCGCTACCTTACAGGGCGTGTTCCAGAACCCGCTGGTCGACCCGCACATCATCGGAGTGACCTCTGGCTCCGCCTTCGGCGGCACGCTGGCGATCCTGTTGGGCGTCGGCGGCCTGCTGATGATGGCCTCGACCTTTTTCTTTGGCCTCGTCGCGCTGGGGCTGATTTACGCCCTCGCCGCCCTGCAGGGGCGGGACAGCACGCTGGGGCTGATTCTGTCCGGGATCATCCTCAGCGGCTTCTTCGCCGCGCTGGTCAGCCTGATGCAGTACCTCGCCGACAGCGAAGAGACGTTACCGAACATTGTCTTCTGGCTGCTCGGCAGCTTCGCAACCGCCAGCTGGCATAAGGTACTGCTCATGATCCTGCCCATGGCGGTGGCCGCCGGGGTGTTGTGGAAGCTGCGCTGGCGAATCAATCTGTTGGCGCTGGAGGAGCGCGATGCCCGCAGTCTTGGCGTTCCGGTGGCCGCGCTGCGTCGCGCCGTGCTGGTCTGCTGCGCGGTGCTGGTGGCAGCGCAAGTGGCGGTCAGCGGCAGCATCGCCTGGATGGGACTGGTGGTCCCGCACCTCGCCCGTCTGCTGGTGGGCGCCGACCATCGTCGCCTGCTGCCCGCCGCCTTCTGGCTCGGCGCCGCCCTGATGCTGGTGGTGGACGATATGGCGCGCACGCTGACGCAGGCGGAGATCCCGATCGGGATCATCACAGCCCTGCTCGGCGCGCCGCTGTTTACCTTGTTGCTGGTGCAATCCCGACGCCGGAATACGCTCCAATGAACCGCTCATTGTCGCTGGAAGCGCTACGTTACGGCCACCGTCAGCCGCTCTTCGCCCCGCTCACGCTGGCCTGCCGTCCCGGCGAGATCTGGGCGGTGCTGGGCGCCAATGGCCGGGGAAAAAGTACTCTGCTGGATACCCTGACCGGCGTGCTGCCACCGCTGAGCGGCCGGGCGCAGTGCGAGGGCGGCGTCGCCCTGGTTCCGCAGTCGTTTCGTCCCGCTTTCCGCTGGCGAGTGAGCGATGTGGTGCTGATGGGCCGCGCCCGGCACGTGGATCTCTTTGCCCAGCCGGACGAGGAGGATGCCCGGCGGGTTGAGCAGGCGCTGGCGCAGCTGGGGATTGCCGCCCTGGCCGGGGATGACTTCGACGCGCTCTCCGGCGGCCAGCAGCAGCTGGTGCTGATTGCCCGCGCGCTGGTCAGCGCCAGTCAGAATATCCTGCTGGATGAGCCCTGCTCGGCGCTGGATCTCGGTAACCAGCAGGTGGTGCTCCAGCTGATCGACGACCTCGCTCACCGCCAGACGCGCACCGTCCTGTTCACCACTCATGATCCGAATCATGCGCTACAGGTGGCCAGCCATACGCTGCTGCTTCTGCCGGAGGGCCAGTGGCTGGCGGGCGAGACTGCCGAAGTGCTGAGCGAAACGCACCTCCGGCAAGCGTACGGCCTGCCGGTACGTCTGATCTACCATCCCGCGTCCGCGTCCCCTCTGCTGGCGCCGGGGTTTACTCTGCGTCGCTGAACGGCATAAAACCCGCCTGCCGGAGATACCCCTGGCCAACGTCGCCGAGGATAAAGCGATACAGGGCCAGCGCGGCGGGATCGGCACTGAGGCGCGCCAACTGGTAATCGCAGCGAATATTCCACGCTGCCGGGATGGTCAGGGTACGCAGATCGTCGCAGGCGGCCAGCGCGGGGGCATAGTGCGCGTAGCCGATAAACAGATCCGCCAGATTCTGGCGAATGAGCCACGCGCCGGCTATCTCTCCCGGCGGCACGCTCAGTGAGTCTCTGCCGCCGACCAGCGGCTGCGCCCGCCCGGCCATCGCGTTGCCCAACCCAGGACAGCGCGCCTCGATTCGGGCAAACAGTTGCCAGGTGTAATCTCCTGACGGATCGCATCCCGGCGTGGAGGTCGCCAGCCGCAGGCGGGGCGTGCTGAGCAGCGCCAGCCAGTCCAGGCCATCGTTGTCCGGCGACCGCCTGGCGGTCAGCATCAGCTGATTGCCGGCAAATCCCTGGCATTCCTGCGCCAGACCCGCCTGGAGCAGCGCCTGCGGGTGCGCCGCGTTGGCGGAAGCAAAAACCGCGCACGGGGTCCCGGCCTCGATCCGCTCGCGCAGCAGGCCGGCAGGGCCAAACTGCGCATCGACCGCCAGGCCAGTCTGCTGCTGAAAGTACGCCACCAGCGGCAGAAAAGCGCTTTTCAGGCTTCCCGCCGCCAGCAGCGTGAGAGGAGTGGACATTATAGATCGTCGCTATAAACCGGATAATATAGCGCTATATTACCCGGTTTGCCGCCACGTCAGTAGCGAATTTCTGCCAGCGTCCGGAGCTGTTCAGGGGTGGCTACCGGCAGGTCGAAAAAGCGCAGATAGGCGGGGATCATTTCAAACAGCATGTCGGTCCCGCGCTGGATGGGGCACTGTCGCGCCTGGGCGGCCCTCAGCAGCGGGGTATACTCCTGGGTCATCACCACCTCCCCCACCCAGGTGCCAGGCGCCAGACGGTCCACGTCCAGCGGCAGCGGATCGCTGACCTTCATCCCCAGCGGCGTGGCGTTAACCACCAGCTCGTGTCCGGCCGGATCGCGCTGCATCAGGGTGATATCGAGCTGCGGATAGTGCTGATGCAGCCGTCCGGCGAGAGCGTGCGCCACCTCCGGTCGGGTATCGTACAGGGTCAGAGCACTAACCCCTGCCGCCGCGAGAGAGGCGGCGATAGCCGACCCCACTCCGCCGTTGCCGACCACCAGCGCCCGCGTCCCCTCAGGATGAAATCCTTTGCGGCGCAGGCCCAGCACAAAGCCGTCGCCATCGAACATGTCCCCGGAGAGGCTGCCGTCCGCCTCGCGACGGATGGCGTTACAGGCGCCGGCGATAGCCGCCGTCGGACTCAGGCGCTGCACCAGCTCGCAGGTGGCGATTTTATGCGGCATCGTCACCAGCGCGCCGATGATGTTGGTCATCGTAAACAGCGGCGGAATAAACGCGGCATAGTCCTCCGGTTTGACCCCCATCGGCACCACCTTCACGTCCACCTGCTGGTCGACAAACCACGGGTTGTAGATCATCGGCGCCTTAAAACTGGCGGTCGGATAGCCAAGATGCGCTATCAGCCGCGTATTCCCACTAATCACCATGCCTTGCTCCTTTGTTTACTGCGATAACTCGATACGTTTGACGTCGCCGAGGATAAACAGATAGGCCACCACACCCAGCAGCGCGGCGCCGCCGATGTAGATCAACGCGTAGAAGAAATTGCCGAACCCGGCGACGATAAAGCCGATCACCAGCGGGGTGAGGATCCCCGCGAGGTTGGCGCAAAAGTTGAACAGGCCACCGGTAAGTCCGCCCAGCCCCTTCGGGGCGATGTCGGAGATCAGCGTCCAGCCGAGGCCCACCATCCCCTGGCCAAAAAAGGCAAACGACATCACCAGGATCACCGCCAGGTCACTCTGCAGCCAGTTGGCGGAGATGATACAGCTGGCCATCAGCAGGCCAGCGACGATCGGCAGCTTACGCCCCAGGTTGGCCGACCCGGTGGCTTTGAGCAGCTTGTCGGAGATCCAGCCGCCAAACATCACCCCACCGGCGGCGGCGACAAACGGCAGGATGGAAAAGAAACCGACCTTCAGCCACGGCATATGGCGTTCGGTGGCCAGCCAGGTCGGGAACCAGGTGAGAAAGAACACCAGCACGGTATTGCCGGCAAACTGACCGATGCTGGCGCCGATGATCTGGCGTTTGCTCAGCAGCTGGCGGACCAGCGGCCAGCTGAACGCCACCTGCTGGTCCGTCGGGGCGCTCAGGCCGCCGCCGTTTTCGATATGCTCACGCTCCTGCTGGCTGAGACGAGGATCTTCATGCGGTTCGCGGTAGCAGCGCCACCACACCAGGGCAAACAGAATGCCAACCGCGCCGACGCTGACGAACAGCACCCGCCAGCCGAAGCCATCCATGATCCAGAACAGCAGCGGGGCAAAGCAGGCCAGCCCAAGATACTCCCCCACGGTGTAAACCGCCGTGGCCTTCGCGCGCTCCTGTTGCGGGAACCAGGCGCTGACCACCCGGCTATTGACCGGAAAGCACGGCGCTTCGCTGACGCCAAGCCCGAAACGGCACAGCAGCAGCGTTTTCAGCCCCACCGCCATGCCGTGGAACAGGGTAAACAGCGACCACAGGGTCAGCGACAGAAAATAGGTGACTTTGTTGCCAAAGCGGTCAAGAAACAGCCCGCCGGGGATTTGCGCCAGGGCGTAGGTCCAGGCGAAAGCGGAGAAAAGTATCCCCATGATCGCTGGATCGATCCCCAGCTCAGCGGTGAGCTTTGGGGCGGCGATCCCCAGCACGGTGCGGTCGAGGTAGTTGATCATGGTGCCGATGGCCAGCAGCGCAAGAATGCCGATGCGCCGCCGGGAGCGGCGCGCGGTGACGGCCGGCTGGGCGGCAGCCGTCGGGTTAGGGCTATATGAGCTCATAGTCAGTTCCTGTCTCGGGTACAGAGGGTGTTGTTATTGTGTTTCAGGCATAATGAACCATTTGATTCAGGCTAACAATACTGCATCGCCGCCAGGCGGACGGCCGCATTCGCCGCGCCATAGAGCGCGTAGCCTGCCCGTCGTTCGGTTAATTCAAAGAAGAAGCGCCCGGCGGTGAAGGGCCGGGTATACAGGTGCAGGAACGCCCCGCCCTGCGGATCGCGGTCGTAGAGAAGCTGCCGCCGCTGGAGCTGCCCGACGTCCAACTCGCCGCCAAAACGCGCCAGCAGATCGTCATAGTAATTGGCCGGGATCGGCAGCGCATGGCCGGCAACCGCGGCGAGCTGGTCGCAGGTGGCCGGTAGATCGCGGCAGGCAAAGGCGGCATGCTGCAGCCCCGCCCCCTGGTAGCAGGCGACCGATCGGGCGATCTGCGTCGCCCGGCTCTGGGAGATATTCAGCGCCAGGCGGATATCGCCCTGCGGGCTGCGCACCGCCAGACTGCGCACCAGTCCATAGGGGTCCGGCAGCGTCTGCTCATGTTCAAGGGTAAAGCCAAACACCGTGCGGAAGAACATCACCCAGTTGTCGCGGCTGTCTGCCTCCATGCCCAGCGCCAGATGGTCGATACCGAGGTAATCTTCGCGCACCGTCAAACCGTCGCGCAGGAGAAAATCGCGCTCGTAGATCGCCTCTCCGGCGTCGATCAGATAGACCAGGCTGCCGTCAGGGGCGCAGATCGCCGGGATCGGCGTCTCGTTCGGCCCGGCGTCGCCCTGCCAGGTGGCATACCCCAGCGCGCGGGCGCGAGCGACAATCGGCGCACTGCTGTCGACCCGCAGCGCCATCGCACAGAGCGATACCCCATGGCGTTGATAAAAGTGATCGGCCCAGCTGTGGGGCTGATGGTTAATCACGATCCGCGCCCCGCCGTTGCGCCACAGCGTGACCTGTTTGGAGCGGTGGCTTCCCTCGTGCTGAAAACCCAAAGCCTGCAGATGCTGCCCCAGGCGCTGCGCCTCGGCGACGCTGGCGGCGAATTCAATAAACTCCAGCCCGTGATAGTTCGGTAACGGCGGCGGTGAAAACAGATCGGCATCGCACGCCGGGAGCCGGCGACGAGTCTGCTCCTCCAGCCACAGCAGCGAACGATAACCATCTTTGGCCGTCGCGCCGTTTGGCGAGGCGCGAAAACCGTCATTAAAGATCTCCAGCGACCAGGGGCCGCGATAGCCGCAGCGGGTGATCTGCTCGGCAAACGCCTCCAGCGGCAGCTCCCCCTGCCCGGGGAAGCAGCGAAAATGGCGACTCCACTCCAGGAGATCCATTTTCATATACGGCGCATCGGCGAGCTGTACGAAGGTGATTTTCTCCACCGGCACCGATGGCAGTGCGTCGAGGGTGTCGCCCCGGGCCAGGATATGGAAGCTGTCGAGCACCAGGCCCAGCGCCGGGCTGTCCACCTGCTGCACCCGCTCCCAGGCCTGCTGCCAGCGGTTCACATGGGTTCCCCAGGCCAGCGCCTCATAGCCGATTACGATCCCCTCCTCTTCCGCCAGCGTGGCCAGCGCCCGCAGGTCCGCCACCTGCAGTTCGCTATCCGCCGAGCAGTCCGGCTGCACATTGC
The DNA here is from genome assembly GCF_040064295.1 of Klebsiella sp. JB_Kp031. Classification (NCBI taxonomy): domain Bacteria; kingdom Pseudomonadati; phylum Pseudomonadota; class Gammaproteobacteria; order Enterobacterales; family Enterobacteriaceae; genus Klebsiella; species Klebsiella sp. JB_Kp031. The sequence continues at coordinate 38,597 of NZ_JBEAJW010000004.1, read as the reverse complement.
TGCACAGCAGCAGCGTGTCGCAGCCCAGCTCGCGCATCAGCGCAAATTTGCGTCTGGCGCGGGTCATATTGGCCGCAAACTGCGCCCGGCTGGCGCCTTCAAAATCGCGAAAGGGTTGAAAAAGCGTGATTTTTAATCCTAAATCGGCGGCCAGCTGGCGGATTTCCGCTGGCGTCCCCGTATAATAGAGCAGATCGTTCTCGAAAATTTCCACACCCTGATAGCCCGCCGCCGCAATAGCGTGCAGCTTCTCTGGCAGGGTGCCGGAAATCGAAACGGTGGCGATAGAGCGCAGCATAAGGTCCTCGGGTCAATAGCTGACGTGAGTCTTGAATATGTATCATTTGGTTCATTTGCGCCATACCAGGTTGCTAAATTGTGATCATTATGTGTATTTTTTGTCACCCAAGAAAAAGGAGTTGCCATGACCGTCGTTGCTCATGATGAAGCACAATCTCTGAAGGAGCGGATCTTCAGCGCCGCTATCGCCGTCTTTGCCGAACACGGGCTATCAGGCGCCCGCATGGAGCAGATCGCCACCGAGGCGCAGACCACCAAGCGCATGGTGGTCTACTACTTCAAAAGCAAAGAGCAGCTCTATCAGGAGGTGCTGCAGCATGTGTATGCGCGGATCCGCGAAACCGAGCAGCAGTTGGGGCTGGAGAATGTGCCGCCGGTAGAGGCGCTGGTGCGGCTGGTGCGCTGGAGCGTGCGCTATCACGCCACCCATGCGGACTATATGCGGGTGATTTGCATGGAGAACATGCAGCGCGGCAAGTGGCTGAAGACCTCAGGGGATCTGAAGCCGCTGAATCGAACCGCCCTGTCGATTCTGGAAGACATTTTGCAACGCGGCCAACAGCAGGGCGTCTTTCAGGCGGGGCTGGAAGCGCGCGATGTCCACCGGTTGATCAGCAGCTTCAGCTTTTATCAGGTGTCGAATTTCTACACCTTCAGCAGTCTGTACCTTGACGATCCGCTGCCCGCCATTGACGATGAAGCGATGGTGGCCCACCACTGCGACATTGCCGTCCGGGCGGTGGTCCGCTTTGTGATTTCCTGACCCGCCGGCGAAAGGCGTCAGTGTCCGGAGAGGGCATGAATGACCTTCGCCATCGCCTCCTCGGTGAGCGGTGAACGCTGGATTTTGCTGTTCGCCAGCGAGGTGCGCAACACGCCGGCGATGACAATGTGTTTCGGCTCCTGACCAAGGTCACGCATCTCCAGCACCACTTTGCCCACCACGCGGCACATTTCCTGGTACAGCTCGTCGTCTTTCGCTTTATTTCCCATTGAGTCTGGCTCGCATTTTCTCATTATCAATCAAATCATTATTGATAGATTTTTCCGACAACGCAAATCATCCCACCGTTAACGGCTCAATGGGGTATTTTAGCGCCTCATGATGTCAGTAAAATCCCTTTCTTACGCCCCTTTTCATGCCGCCTGATGAAATATTGTGTTGCGTAGTTTTATGCATAACGTGCCGGTTTTGTTACGCGTTTTGTCCATAATTTGAAACGAGGTTTTTATTTTCCTTTTTGATTTCGGCAGCGTATAATGCGCTTCGATTCTTTCTTGAATGGTTTCAGCGCATTGGACTGCATGATAAAACGCATAACACCTTGCCACATTTCATGGGCTGAACCGCCAGCACACATTCTTCTGCACGCTTCAGGGTTGTCACCTATCCTTAGGGCGTGGCTTAGCAACTTTCGTAATACAGGTTTGGCTCCCCGGCAGTGCGCCCGCGGAGCGAGAATTCCATATCCTTCACAACTTAAAGACTAAAACTGTCATGAAAAAGACCAAAATTGTTTGCACCATCGGTCCGAAAACCGAATCTGAAGAGATGCTGACCAAAATGCTGGAAGCCGGCATGAACGTGATGCGTCTGAACTTCTCTCACGGTGACTATGCGGAACACGGTCAGCGCATCCAGAACCTGCGCAATGTGATGAGCAAAACCGGTAAGAAAGCCGCTATTCTGCTGGACACCAAAGGACCGGAAATTCGTACCATCAAGCTGGAAGGCGGCAACGACGTCTCCCTGAAAGCGGGCCAGACTTTCACCTTCACCACCGATAAATCCGTTATCGGCAACAGCGAAATCGTAGCGGTAACCTATGAAGGCTTCACCTCTGACCTGAGCGTCGGCAACACCGTTCTGGTGGACGATGGCCTGATCGGCATGGAAGTGACCGCGATCGAAGGCAACAAAGTTATCTGTAAAGTGCTGAACAACGGCGACCTTGGCGAGAACAAAGGCGTGAACCTGCCGGGCGTCTCCATCGCCCTGCCGGCGCTGGCGGAAAAAGACAAACAGGATCTGATCTTCGGTTGCGAACAGGGCGTGGACTTCGTCGCGGCCTCCTTCATCCGTAAGCGTTCCGACGTCGTCGAGATCCGTGAGCACCTGAAAGCCCACGGTGGCGAAAATATCCAGATCATCTCCAAAATCGAAAACCAGGAAGGCCTGAACAACTTCGACGAAATCCTCGAAGCCTCTGACGGCATCATGGTTGCTCGTGGCGACATGGGCGTTGAGATCCCGGTTGAAGAAGTTATCTTCGCGCAGAAAATGATCATCGAAAAATGTATCCGCGCGCGCAAAGTGGTTATCACCGCCACCCAGATGCTTGACTCCATGATCAAGAACCCGCGTCCGACCCGCGCTGAAGCCGGCGACGTGGCCAACGCCATCCTCGACGGCACCGATGCGGTGATGCTGTCCGGCGAATCCGCGAAAGGTAAATACCCGCTGGAAGCGGTCACCATCATGGCGACTATCTGCGAACGTACCGACCGCGTCATGACCAGCCGTCTGGATTTCAACAACGACAACCGTAAACTGCGCATCACCGAAGCGGTGTGCCGCGGCGCGGTAGAAACCGCTGAGAAACTGGAAGCGCCGCTGATCGTCGTCGCCACCCAGGGCGGTAAATCCGCACGCGCTGTGCGCAAATATTTCCCGGATGCCACCATCCTGGCGCTGACCACCAACGAAACCACCGCTCGCCAGCTGGTGCTGAGCAAAGGCGTTGTGCCGCAGCTGGTGACAGAGATTGCCTCTACTGATGACTTCTATCACCTGGGCAAAGATCTGGCGCTGAAGAGCGGCCTCGCGCGCAAAGGCGACGTGGTGGTGATGGTCTCTGGCGCATTAGTCCCGAGCGGCACCACTAATACCGCTTCCGTGCACGTGCTGTAATAATTTACAGGTTAATTGGTTTTTTTTAATAAAGCGCCTCTCGGGGCGCTTTTTTTTTATTCACCGGCTAGCTCTTCCTATTAAAAATGCAAATCGGAATTTACTATTTAATAAGAGATTATCTAAGATGAATCCGATGGAAGCGCGCTGTTTTCACTCGCCTTTTTCAGCGATTTTGACCAATTCGATGCTTCTTTGAGCGAACGATCAAAAATAAGTGCGTTCAGGTAAAAAAAATATTCTCATCCCAAAAAAGTTTGTGTAATACTTGTAACGCTACATGGAGATTAACTCAATCTAGAGGGTATTAATAATGAATCGTACTAAACTGGTACTGGGCGCGGTAATCCTGGGTTCTACTCTGCTGGCTGGTTGCTCCAGCAATGCTAAAATCGATCAGCTGTCTTCTGACGTTCAGACTCTGAACGCTAAAGTTGACCAGCTGAGCAACGACGTGAACGCAATGCGTTCCGACGTTCAGGCTGCTAAAGACGACGCAGCTCGCGCTAACCAGCGTCTGGACAACCAGGCTCACTCTTACCGTAAGTAAGAGTTCTGGTAATAAAAATGGCGCACTCAGTGCGCCATTTTTTTTGCCCTCGCGCTGACGGCTACTGGGTGAGCAGGCCGTTATCAGACGAACTGTTCTGCGCCGACAGCGACGTCGCCGCGCTCCCCGCCCCCGTCGATACCACCACCGGATAGCCCGCCCTTCTCGACATCGCTTTTTTCAACTGCTGGTCATCCACCGCTTTATCCTCTGCGAAGGCGTGAAACGCCGCTGGCAGCGTGTAAGCGATGGTCCGGGTGTTTTCCCCTTCCGTCTGCGACAGCGGCCTGTGGACCTCTACGTAGCGTTTACCATCCGGTTCGACGGCAAACTTCACCGGCTGATTGATGATCCGCACCGGCGTCCCGGTTTTCACCTGACTGAACAGCGCCTTGATATCATCAGCGTTCATCCGCATACAGCCCGAGCTGACGCGCAGCCCAACGCTGTCCGGGGCGTTAGTCCCGTGGATGAGATATTCGCCGTTACCGTAGGCCAGACGCAGCGCATAGCGACCCAGCGGGTTATTCGGCCCGGCCGGCACCACCGCCGGCAGCGTCACCCCTTTCTCCAGCGAGCGCGCACGGATGCCGGCGGTGGGTGTCCAGGTCGGGTTAGGGATCTTCTGCCCGACTCGGGTGGTCATCTCCGGGGTTTCCAGTCCTAACTGGCCGATGCCCAGGGGATAAACCTGGACCTGATTCTCTCCCGGCGGGAAGTAGTACAGCCGCAGCTCCGCGAGGTTGACGACAATCCCCTCCCGCGGCACGTCAGGCAGCAGCATCTGCGAAGGGATCAGCACCTGGGTCCCGGGCTTCGGCTGCACCGGCGCAATGGTATCGTTGGCTTCGAGGATCAGCATCGCCGCGGTATCGAAATGGCGGGCAATCGCCTGCAGGTTGCGATCGCTCTCCTGAACCGTCCAGTACTGGTTCTGGCCAATCAGCCGGCTGTTAGCCGGAGGCAGCGGGTAGTCGACGGCCCAGGCGGCCGGGGAAGCGCCAAGGGCGCTGAGAAGGGCTAAGGTGATCATCGTTTTGCGTTTCATACTGAGATTCCTTCTTTCGCTGATAAAACGCCAGGAGACTGAACGGCGGCAGGGTCAGCGCCCTGCCGGACGTAACAGAATGAAATCTACCTGTTTATTCTAGCTAATATTTGCGGCTTTCGCGCGTATCGCGCGGATCATGGCTTCGAGGCCCTGCGAGCGGGAGGGGGTAAGATGCTGGGTGAGAGCCATTTTTTCAAACCACGGGCGGACGTCGAACTCGACGATGTCCTGGGCGGTCATCCGGTCATAAAGGATAAACACCACCGCAATCAGCCCTTTGACAATCGCCGCATCGCTGTCGCCGCGCAGGGTGACAACGCCGGAAGGATCCTGCGCCATCACGATCCATACCTGGCTTTGACAGCCCTGAATAATATTCTGCGGGCTGTGCTCCGCGTCGCTCAGCGGCGCCAGCCGCTGGCCCAGCTCAATGATATAGAGATACTTCTCTTCCCAGTTGGCGCAACGGCTAAAATTGCGCAACAGTTTATCTTTGTCCGGTAATGCCGTCATCGTCACGTCCTTTACCCTAATAGTTTGTGGATCCGCTGGAGGCCGGCCACCAGGCGGTCCACCTCTTCCGTGGTATTGTACATGGCCAGCGACGCCCGACACATGGCCGGTACCTGATAGCGGGCCATCAACGGCATGGCGCAGTGGTGCCCGGTCCGCACGGCGATCCCGTAGTTATCGAGGAAGCTGCCGACGTCATAGGCGTGATGCTGGCCGAGGTTAAAGGCAATCACCCCTTTGCGCTGCGCCGGACCGTAGAGGATCAGGTCCGGCACCGCGCGCAGGGCCTCCAGCGCGTAGCGCATCAGCGTCTGTTCGTATTCGGCGATCTGCGTCAGTCCCAGTTGGCTGACGTAGCTCAGCGCCGCGCCGAGGCCAATGATCCCGCCGGTATTCGGCGTGCCGGCCTCAAAGCGCCACGGCGCCTGGTTCCAGGTGGTGCCCTCCGTCAGGCTGACGGTGGCGATCATCGACCCGCCCCCTTCCCAAGGCGCCATGGTCTGCAGCAGCTCGGCCCGGGCGTAGAGCACGCCGATCCCGGTCGGACCATACAATTTGTGGGCGGAGAAGACATAAAAATCACAACCCAGCGCCTGAACGTCCACCGGGTGGTGCATCACCGCCTGAGCACCGTCCACCAGTACTTTCGCGCCATGCTGATGCGCAAGGGCAATCAGCGCCGACAGCGGGTTTTCGGTGCCCAGCACGTTGGAGACTTCGGTGATCGCCAGCAAGCGGGTACGCTGGTCAAACAGCCCGGGAACCACGTCCAGCTGCAGGGTGCCGTCCGGGTTGAGGGGAATCACCCGCAGCTCAGCCCCCACGCTGGCGCAGAGCATCTGCCACGGTACGATGTTGGCGTGGTGCTCCATCTCGCTGATGATGATGTTATCCCCAGCGCCGACGTTGGCATTTCCCCAGCTGTTGGCCACCAGGTTGATGCCCTCGGTGGTGCCGCGCACGAATACCAGCTCCTCCGCCGATCCGGCGTTAAGGAAAGTGGCCGCCTGCTGGCGCACCGCTTCCATCCGCGCGGTGGCTTCCGCGCTGAGGGTATGGATCCCACGATGCACCGCCGCGTAGCCGTGACGATAGAATTCCGCTTCGGCGCCGATCACCGCCTCCGGTTTCTGGGCGCTGGCGGCGCTGTCAAGATAGACCAGCGGCTGGCCGTTGACCTCCCGGCTCAGCACCGGAAAATCGGCGCGAACCCGTTCTACTGAAAATGTCATGCTGTGCCTCCCGACAAACGCTCTCCAATTCGCGCCAGCACCTGCTCTCTGAGCGCGTCGCTGCGGATAGCTTCGGTAAGCTCGGCGGCGAAGGCGTAGAGGATCATCTGCTGCGCCGCCTGCTGTTCAATCCCGCGCGAGCGCAGATAGAACAGCTGTTCTTCGTCTATGCGCCCGACCGTCGCCCCGTGGCTGCATTTCACGTCATCGGCGTAAATCTCCAGCTGCGGTTTGGTGTCGACTTCCGCCAGCCGCCCGAGCAGCAGATTGTTGTTGGTCATCTGGCCGTCGGTTTTCAGCGCGTGCGGCGCGACGTTGATCAGCCCGTTAAACACCGCCCGGCCCTTATCGCTGACGATGGTTTTGTGCAGCTGGCGGCTGGTGCAGTACCCCACCTGGTGATCCAGCCAGGTGCGGCTGTCGCAGACCTCATTTTTTACCGGCATCGCCAGCGAATTAAGACGCAGGTCGCTATTTTCGCCGCCCAGACGCGTGCTGGTGTGGTGACGCAGCACCTGGCCGCCGAGCAGGAAACTGCTGCTGAAGGCCGAGGCGTCGCGGCCCAGCTGCAGGTCGTTATGGGCGAAGTGGTAGCTATGCGCGTTCTCGAACGCCAGCTTGATGTGCTGCAGGCGTGCGTTGTCCGCCACCGTCATGGTCAGCCGCCCGCCGGTGAAGTGCGGTTGCTCATCGAAACTGAGGTAATGCTCGACAATCGTCGCCTCCGTCCCGTTCTCCAGCGTCAGATGGTGACGATAGTGGGCGGTATTCAGCGCATCGCCGGCCAGGCCGCGGGTGATATGCATCAGCAGCAGCGGCTTATCCAGGCGACGGTTGCGCGGCACGCGAAGGCGGGTCACCGACTGCGCCAGGCTTTCGGTCAGATGGAGAAACACTTCCGGCTGCAGGGCATCCGGCAGATGCTGGCGCTGGTTATCAACGCTAACCTCCACGCCGCTGGCGGCGAGATCGTCGCTCAGCTCAGGATGATAGCGGCCGTCGATAAACACCAGACGCCAGGCGTCCAGCGGCAGCGCCAGCGCGTCACGCTGTTCGGCGCTGAGCGACGCCCCCTCCTCGGCGACGAAGCGGCCGTTAAGTAGCGCGTCCAGCGGGGTGTATTTCCAGTCCTCCTGCTTGCGCGTCGGCAGCCCCAGGCGCAACAGCTGCTGTAGATGCTGGCTGGCCTCCGGCGTACGCTGGTCGCCCTGCGCTTCAAAGAGATGGTGCCACTGCTGCAGCGCGTTACTGCTGTTCGGTAAGCCAGCCATAGCCCTGCTCCTCCAGCTGTTTGACGAGGGTGAAATCCCCCGACTTCACAATCCGCCCCTGATAGAGCACATGGACATAGTCCGGCTTGATATAGTCAAGGATGCGCTGATAGTGGGTGACGATGATGAAGGCGCGTTTGCCGTCGCGCAGCGCGTTCACGCCCTGGGAGACGATTTTCAGAGCATCAATGTCCAGCCCGGAATCCGATTCATCGAGAATGCACAGCTCCGGCTCAAGCACCGCCATCTGCAGAATGTCGTTGCGCTTTTTCTCGCCGCCGGAGAAACCCACGTTCACCGAACGGGTCAGCAGATCTTCCGGCATCTGCAGCAGCTTAATTTTCTCTTCCATCAGGTCCTGGAAATCGAAGCGATCCAGCGGCTCCTGGCCGCGATAGCTGCGTACGGCATTCAGCGCAGTCTGCAGGAAGAACTGGTTGCTGACGCCGGGGATCTCCACCGGATACTGGAAGGCCATAAAGATGCCTTCCCCAGCGCGATCTTCCGGGGCGAGCTCCAGCAGGTTTTTGCCCTTAAATTCGACGCTGCCGCCGGTGACCTCGTAATCTTCGCGCCCGGCCAGAGTGGCCGAAAGCGTACTTTTCCCCGAGCCGTTTGGCCCCATAATGGCGTGGACCTCCCCCGGACGCACCTCAAGGTTCAGCCCGCGCAGGATCGCTTTATCTTCAACGGCGACATGTAAATCTTGAATACTTAACATCTTTTTTCCTTAATTATCAGCCGACGCTATGCTCAAGGCTAATGGCCAGCAATTTTTGCGCCTCTACGGCGAACTCCAGCGGCAGTTCGGAGAAGACGTCTTTACAGAAGCCGTTGACGATCATCGAGATGGCATCGTCTTCGCTGATCCCGCGCTGCAGGCAGTAGAACAGCTGGTCCTCACCGATCCGCGAGGTGGTCGCTTCGTGTTCCAGCTGAGCGCTGTTGTTGCGACATTCGACATAGGGGAAGGTATGCGCCCCACAGTCCGGGCCGATCAGCATTGAATCGCACTGGGTATAGTTGCGGGCATTCGTGGCGGTCGGCATGATTTTGACCAGCCCGCGATAGCTATTCTGGCTGTGTCCGGCGGAGATCCCTTTCGAGATGATGGTCGAGCGGGTGTTCTTGCCGATATGGATCATTTTCGTGCCGGTGTCCGCCTGCTGATGGCCGCTGGTCAGCGCCACCGAAAAGAATTCGCCGATCGAGTTATCGCCGCGCAGGATGCAGCTGGGGTATTTCCAGGTGATGGCCGAGCCGGTTTCCGACTGGGTCCATGACATTTTGCTGTTCTCCCCTTCGCACAGAGCGCGCTTGGTGACAAAGTTAAGGATCCCTCCGGTGTTGTTGTCCCCCGGGAACCAGTTCTGCACCGTGGAGTATTTCACTTCCGCATCTTTATGGATGATGACCTCCACCACCGCGGCATGCAGTTGATAGCTGTCGCGCACTGGCGCCGAGCAGCCCTCGATGTAGCTGACGTAGCTGCCTTCATCGGCCACCAGAATGGTACGTTCAAACTGGCCGGTCTTTTCGGCGTTGATGCGGAAATAGGTCGATAGCTCCATCGGACAGCGGACGCCCTTCGGCACATAGATAAAGGTGCCATCCGAAGCCACCGCGGCGTTCAGCGCGGCAAAGAAGTTGTCATTTCCCGGCACCACGGTCCCCAGATACTTTTTCACCAGTTCCGGATGGTCGTGGATCGCCTCGCCGAAAGAGCAGAAGATGATCCCCTGCTCCGCCAGCTTTTCACGGTAGGTGGTCGCCACCGACACCGAGTCGAATATCGCGTCCACCGCCACCTCGCGCCCTTCGCGCACCGGTACGCCCAGCTGGTTAAAGGCTTCTTCCACCTCGCTGGTCAGAAAGGTGTTGGCCCCGGTCTGCTGCACCGCGCCGGGCTCGGAGGCGCAGGTCTCATCGCAGTTGCCGCAGGAGGGGGCGGAATAGTAGCTGTAATCCTGATAATTCAGCTTATCGTAATGCGCCTTCAGCCAGTGCGGCTCTTCCATCTCCAGCCACGCCCGGTAGGCATTGAGCCGGAACTCCAGCATCCACTGCGGCTCATTGCGGCGGGCGGAGATTGCGCGAACCACTTCTTCATTAATGCCTTTGGCCAGCTCATCGGTCTGCAGGCGAGTGAAAAAGCCCTCTTTATAATTGAGCGGGCCGCCGGTCCAGGTTTTGACATCGTCTGTTGCTTCAGTATTACGCGACATAGTTACTCCGCCTGCACCCCAAAACTTTCGCCGCAGCCGCATTCGTGCTGCGCTTTCGGGTTATGAAATTTAAAGATTTCATTTAATCCTTCCCGGACGTAATCCAGCTCCGTACCGTCAATGAACGGCATCGCCTGCAGCGGCGCGTACAGCTTCGCCCCTTCAGATTCAAAGAGCAGATCGTCGGGCGCCGGCTCGGCAATCATTTCGAGCACATAGCCAAAACCGGCGCAGCCGCTGGTTTTAATACCCAGCCGTAGCCCCTTTTTATCCGGTTGCTTGCGCATCAGATCGCGAATATGCGCGGCAGCGGCCGGCGTCATGGTCAGTCCCTGCCAGCTGAAATCGGCGGGATTAAAGGTTCCTGCTTGTACTTCCATCGATAGACCTCCAGGTTGGCGCCATCAAGGCATACCGCCATGTTAGTGATAATGATTATCACTTCAACCCTTCTCCAGCAGGGGTATTGCCCCGATTAGCGCTTTTTATAAGCATAGACCCTTGCCCGGGGATTATCAGGGTGCGCAAGTTGAACCTAATCATATGATTTATAATATTTAATTCTGATATCGTTCTATCACCGCACGCAATGGCAAAGATGTATCGAAAATACCGATTTATGCGATAGCAGCAGACCACCTTCCTGATTAACCTTGTCGTAGAAACCAAAAAAGTGACGGCGTCACTGAGCAGCCATGCGCGCTGAACAGGCGCTGGCCTGCGGAATGAGAAAGCGTAAACAGAAAGCGTCAAGGCGCAACGCTTTCGGCAGGGGCGGTCGCGGCCTGGCGGGGGACGTGGCCGCGATCGGGGGGAGATAAACCGCGATAAAGCGGGTAGCCAGGAAGGCTATCGGTTGGCTAAGTTCCTTTTCTCACCAGGCGGGCGGCCTGGACAAAAACTTCATCCTCCACCCCATCCCCCTTCTGTCTGCCCAGCCGCACCAGCTCATCCACGATACTCCCCTGATTAATCTGCTTTTGGGTCGCCACTAAGCTAATGACCGCCGCGCCGATAGCCATGCCAATCAATGCCGTTTGTTCATCTTTATCTTTCATGGTGTCGCTCCGTCTGTCCTCCTCAGAAAGGCTAGCAAAAGATAGCATCTGCTCAATTTCAAAATCACCTTCTTTACGCCATGAGAAAAGTGCGCGAAAGGCATCACGGCCTGGATAATTCAAACTAATTTGTTGATTTAAATAAAATAACACTCACGGACAATTAACAGACTTGTTAGTCTTATAATTATTTCTTAGACTCCGCGGTCTGTTAATTCACATTTGCGTAAAATCTCATGACTAATTCAACCTCATTTTTCATTACTCTCTGTCTCTCCCGCGTCCTGGTGACTTTTTTCTTCTGGATGGCTGGCGTCTACGGCGTCTTTCATTTCACGGAGATCGTTCGGGAGATGTTGGCCGTTGGCCTGCCATGGCCAGTATTGTTCGCGGTTGGTACGATTGGTTGCCAGCTGGCGGGCTCCGCGCTGATCGTTTTTAATCCTGCCGGCTACGGCTGGATTGGATCGCTGATGCTGATTGTGTTTACATTACTCACCATTCCGCTGGGACACGCTTTCTGGGCCTTTAGCGAGCCCCGGCGCACAGAGGAATTCCACGTTGCGCTTGAACACATTACCGTGGTGGGAGGATTAATCATGAGCGCGTTGTTTGCAGGTTATCGGCGATGAGCGATACCCCTCGTCAGAAAGGACGGCCAAAAGATCCGCTGAAAATGCAGGCCATCCTTCAGGCCGCCCGTAAATTGTTCCTTGAACAAGGCCTGGAGGTCACGACGGCTGAAATCGCCCGGGTGGCAGGGGTGGCGAAAGCCACCTTGTATGCCAATTTCAGCGATAAAGAACAATTGATAGAGGCGGTATTGCGCCGGGAATCAGATCTCACCATCAGCGACCACGATTTCGCCCAGCGCCATCACCTGCCGCTGGTCGAGGTGCTGACCGCATTTGGCAATCGCTTTGTCCGCTTTATCAATCAGCGGGAACTGACCGGCTGGGACCGGCTGATTGCCTCCGCCGCCCTGCGTCATCCTGAACTGCCCGGCCGCTTTTACGCCGCCGGGCCGGGGCGGGCACAGCAGATGCTGGAGGTGATTATCGCCGAGGCAATCGAAGCCGGTGCTCTGCGGGCATGCGATCCGCAGGAGGCTGCCGACGATCTGGCCGGTTTATGGTTGGGGATGACCAGCCTGGCAATAAAGCTTGGCGCAAGACGGCCTTTATCCGACGACGAAATCAAACTGCGGGTTGAGCGCGCGCTGGAGGTTTTTCTACGCGCCTATTCGCAGGCGCCGAGCTGACCACGCTTCCTTGCTATGGCGATAGCGCAAAACGCTGTCGCACCACATCGGGTCTTTTATTTGGCCCGAATTCACGCTTCGCGGAAATAAATAAAAATAACGCGCGTGCCCAAGGCAAAAAAAAGAAATAACCATTTAAGCGACAAATCCAGTTTATTCCGTTAGGGAATGGCTTGGATGCTAATATTTCATTTCCCCACCGCCTTTTAGAAGCCTATAGTTTTTTTGCCTGCAGAACATCCACTTAGGTTAAAAGACATAAGGATATAATCATGATTGTTTCAGCCCCCAGCGATTATCGCGAAGCCGCTCGTCGCCGTCTGCCACGTTTCCTTTTTGACTATATTGACGGTGGCGCGGTGGCGGAAAATACCATGAACGCTAATGCCGCCGAGCTCGCCTCGGTAGCCCTTCGCCAGCGCGTGCTGTGCGGAGCGGGTGAGCCGACGCTGGCCACCACCATCCTTGATGCCCCATGGGCGATGCCCGTGGCGCTGGGGCCGGTCGGGGCCACCGGAATGTACGCCCGCCGCGGCGAAGTCCAGGCGGCCCGCGCCGCCTCCCGCGCCGGGATCCCTTACACTCTGTCCACCGTGTCGGTCTGCTCCATTGAGGAGGTGGCGAGCCACGCCAGCGGCGCGCTCTGGTCCCAGCTGTACGTACTGAAAGATCGCGGCTATATGCGTAATGCCCTGGAACGCGCCTGGGCTGCCGGCATGAAAACCCTGGTATTCACTGTCGATATGCCGATCCCCGGCTCACGGTATCGCGATAACCGTTCAGGAATGTCCGGGCCGCACGCCACCTTGCGACAGTATCTTCAGGCCTGCACCCACCCGCGCTGGGCAATGAACGTCGGCCTGGCGGGCAGACCCCTGTCGTTCGGTAACATCGAAGCTTATACCGGCCACAAAATGACCATGGATGACTATATGGGGTTCATCAGCAACAACTTCGACCCGTCCATCGCCTGGCACGATCTGGAGTGGATCCGCGACAGCTGGCCAGGAAAGCTGATCATCAAAGGGATCCTCGATGCCGACGATGCGCGCAATGCCGTGCGGCTGGGCGCCGATGGCATTGTGGTCTCCAATCACGGCGGCAGACAGCTCGATGGCGCCATCCCCACCGCCCGGGCGCTGCCGCGGGTGGCGGATGCGGTCGGCGACGATCTGACGGTCCTTGCCGACTCCGGAGTGCGCTCCGGCGTGGACGTTATTCGCCTGCTCGCCCTCGGCGCGAAGGGAGTCCTGCTTGGTCGGGCCTATATTTATGCCCTCGCCGCCGCAGGCGAAGCGGGGGTGGCGCACCTGCTGCGCTTATTTGCCGAGGATATGAAGGTCACCATGACCCTCACCGGCGCCACCTCGCCCTCCGCCATCAGCCTCGATTGCCTCGACCGGCTGGAAAAAGATCAACAGCGCAGCCGTGCGGTCCCGGTATCCTTATCTGCCTGACGCAGCCCGGGGCCGGGCCTGACCGCGTGTCCTGGCCCGGTCCGGCAAGGGGGAATTACCCCTGAGGGTCCAGCGCCGGACGTTGCGCTGCGTCAGCCGGTCGCTCGGGGCAGATGCGGAACCAGATCGCATACATGGCCGGCAGGAAGATAAGGGTCATGATGGTTCCCCCCAGCGTCCCGCCAATCAGCGTATAGGCGAGCGTCCCCCAGAAAACCGAATGCGTCAGCGGAATGAACGCCAGGATCGCCGCCAGCGCGGTCAGCAGAACCGGACGGGCTCGCTGCACCGTCGCCTCCACCACCGCGTGGAACGGATCGAGCCCCGCCTGCTGGTTATGGTGGATTTGACCAATCAGGATCAGCGTATTTCGCATCAGGATCCCTGACAGGGCGATCAGGCCCACTAGGGCATTGATGCCAAACGGCTGATTGAACAACAGCAGCGTCGGCACCACGCCAATCAGCCCCAGCGGCGCGGTCAGGAAAACCATGACCATCGCCGACAGGGAACGTACCTGCAGGATAATGATCAGCAGCGTGAGGGCGATCATGATCGGAAATAACGGCGCCATTGCCCGGGTGGCTTTGCCTGACTCCTCGATCGACCCCGCCGTCTCGATGCGATACCCCGGCGGCAGGGAGTCGATAATGGGCTGCAGCGGCTTCATCAGCGCGCTGGAGACATCCGGCGGCTGCAGGTTATCCGCGACATCTCCCCGGACGGTAATGGTCGGCGTGCGGTCGCGACGACGGAGCAGGGGTTCTTCCATTCTGACGTCGACTTCACCGATCTGCGACAAAGGAACCCGCTGCCCGCCGCTGCCTACGAGAGTGAAGTCGGCGATTTTCGCCGGGTCCAGACGGATATCGCCCGCCGCGCGGCCGATGACCTGCACCGCGCGAATATCCTCCCGGACGGTGGTAATGGGGATCCCTGACAGCAGGAACTGCAGCTGCTGGGCGACGGCCTGGGAGCTGAGCCCACTCGCCTGCAGCCGGTCCTGATTGAGGCTGAAATGCATCACCGGTACCCGCGATCCCCAGTCGCTATTGACGGTGCGCATCAGCGGACTGGCCTGCAGCACGGCTTTCACCCGATCGGCGATGTCGCGCAGGGTGTGCGGATCGGGCCCCATCACCCGCCAGGCGACTGGATAAGGCGAATAAGGGCCAAAGACCAGCTGCGTGACGCGCACCCGCGCCTGCGGCGCAAGGCCATTGGCCACCGCCTCCCGCAGCCGCAGCTTAAGCGCCTCGCGCGAGGCCGGACCGTCGGTCAATACCACCAGCTTGGCAAATGAGGGATCGGGCAATTCCGGAGCCATCGCCAGGTAAAAGCGCGGCGCGCCCTGGCCGATATAGCTGGTGACAATCTTCGCCTCCGGCTGCTGCTGCAGCCAGCGCTCAATTTTCGCCGTCGCGGCGCTGGTCTGGATAATCGACGACCCGTAAGGCATCTGCACCTCAACCAGCACTTCCGGGCGGTCGGAGGTGGGGAAAAACTGCTTTTTCACCACGCTCATTCCCAGTAACGCCACCATAAACAGCACCACCACCCCGGCGGCCACGCGCCATTTGCCGGCGATAACCCGGGTCAGCAGCCGGCGGAAGCGCTGATAGCGCGGAGTGTCATACAGCGCGGCGTGGCCTGCCGCCGCGGACTTCCTCTCCGGTAACAGGTGTACGCCCAGCCAGGGGGTAAAAATCACCGCCACAATCCAGGAGGCAATCAGCGCGATACCGACGATCCAGAACACGTTGCTGGCATACTCCCCGGCGGTGGATTGCGCAAACCCGTTAGGCATAAAGCCCACGGCCGTCACCAGGGTGCCGGCCAGCATGGGCGCCGCGGTGTGGCTCCAGGCATAGGCGGAGGCTTTGAGGCGGTCATACCCCTCCTCCATTTTGACCACCATCATTTCGATGGCGATAATGGCATCATCCACCAGCAGCCCCAGGGCGAGGATCAGCGAGCCGAGGGTGATGCGGTCGAAGTTTTTACCGGTGGCGGCCATCACCACAAACACCACGGCCAGGGTGAGCGGCACCGCCGCCGCGACCACCACCCCCACGCGCCAGCCCATGCTGACAAAGCACACCGCCATCACCACCAACAGAGCGACAAAAAATTTGATCATGAACTCATCGACCGCCGCGCTGATATTCACCGACTGATCGGTCACTTTGGCCAACGACATGCCGAGCGGCAGGCTCTGATTGATGCTGTCCGTTTCGGCGTCCAGCGCTTTCCCCAGCGCCAGACCATTCCAGCCCTCGCGCATCACCACCCCCAGCAGCAGCGCCGGTTCGCCCTGATTGCGGATCAGGAAGGTAGCAGGATCTTCATACCCCCGCTCAACCGTGGCGACATCGGCGAGTTTCAGCGTTCTGCCCCCGGCAATAATCGGCGTGTCGCGGATCTGCTGCAGGCGGTCGAACGCCCCGTCGAGGCGGATAAAGATCTGCCCGCCACGGGTCTCAATGGCCCCGGCGGCGGTCAGCACATTCTGATTGTTCAGCGCGGCAAAAATCGCCTCCGGCGAGAGCCCCAGGGTGGCGAGACGGTCATGAGAAAAGGAGAGATAAATGCGCTCCGCCTGTTCGCCGAGAATATTCACTTTTTTCACCCCAGGTACATGCAGCAGCTGCTGGCGCAGGGCTTCAGCGTCACGCACCAGCTGCCGCGGCGGCTCTCCCCGCGCTTTCAGGGCAAAGAGGGCAAAGGTGACATCGGCGAATTCGTCATTCATCATCGGGCCGGAGACGCCGGCAGGCAGGTTATTCGCCTCATCCCCGAGCTTTTTGCGCGCCTGATAAAACTGCTCCGGCACCTCGGAAGGCGGCGTCTGATCCTGCAACGATAAGGTGATTAACGCCATCCCGGGACGGGTATAGGTCTCGGTGCGATCGTACCACTTCAGCTCCTGGAGCCGTTTTTCCAGCGGCTCGGCGACCTGATCCTGCATCTCCTGCGCGGTGGCACCCGGCCAGACGGTGATGACCGTCATTTGCTTGACCGTAAAGGGCGGATCTTCCGCCCGACCGAGCCCGAAAAAGGCCACCAGCCCGGCGACCGAGATAAGGATAATCAAAAACAGGGTTACCGACCGCTCGCGGACGGCCAGCGCGGAGAGATTAAAACGCCCGCCGCTCATGGCTGACTCCCGTCGGCATCATGCTCGCGTCGGTCCGCCAGACGCACCGTCTCACCCTGGTGCAGAAGATGGGCGCCCAGGGCGACGATGGGCTCCCCGGGCTTCAGCGGGCCGGTCACCCGCGCCGTTTCATCATTCAGGCCGATCACCGTCACCGGTTGCCAGGAGACGGTGGCCGGGCGCGACGCAATGCGCCAGACGCCAGGGCCGTTGCCCGGATCGTAGACCGACGCCAGGGGCACCTCCAGCACCTCGCCTGGCCCCTGGTCGCTGCTGATACGCAGGGTCACGGTAGACCCCAGCGGCGCATTCGCCAGCGCGCCGTTCAGCACATAGCGCGCTTCAAAGGTGCGGGTGGCGGCGTCAGCCGCGTCCGAAAGCAGCCGCAGGGTCGCGGTGACCGGCTGAGATTCGCTGCCATAGCGTGTCGCCAGCGCCTCGCTGCCGACCGCCGGGCGCAGCGTCTCCGGAAGCTGCACCCGCGCTTCGCGCTGCCCTGCCCGCGCCAGGCGGATCACCACCTGCCCGGCGCTGACCACCTGTCCCGGCTCGGCGAGCGTTTCCACCACCACGCCGTCGGCATCCGCCAGCAGTCCGGCATAGTCGGTGGCGTTTTGCGCCACGTTTGCCTGCGCCTGGGCCGCGCTGAGGTCGGCTCTCGCCGCCTCTGCCGTCGCGTTGATCTGGTCGAACTCCGCCGCCGAGACGGCGCCGCTGGCCACCAGGCCGCGATAGCGGGCCAGATCGTTGGCCGCCTTTTTGGCTCGCGCCCGCGCGGCGTCGACCGCCCGCTGTTGGGAGTGCGCCTGCAAGGTTAGATCAGCCGGATCCAGGCGCAGCAGCAGTTGACCGCGCCGGACGCTCTGCCCGGTCTCCACCAGCCGGGCAAGGATTTTTCCCGATACCCGGAAGCCGAGATCGCTTTGGGTACGAGCGACCACCACGCCGGTAAAGGCCCGCGAGCTGGCCTCCGCGCGCTCGACGGTCGCCACCCGCACCAGCGGCGGTCGGGTGCGGGGATCGTCATGATCGGCAGGTTCGCCGCAGCCCGCGAGGGCCAGCGGCAGGAGGCAGACGGCAAGATGGACGGCGTTGGGCCTGAGCATGGGTCACCTTAATGAAAAGACCGGTTGGTGACTGCATTCTCAGACGAGTGACCAATAAAGTCAATGGTCACAAATCAGGGGGAGAGACTTCTCAGGATCAGGGAGGCAAGCAGCACCGCCGCGGTGGGCGCGGTGTCGAGATTGTATTGCAGCTGCACCGGGTTGATGAAAGGACACATCACCATATAGACCGCCAGGGTCGCCTCATCCAGCGGGGTTTTGCGCTCGAACTCACCCCTCTGGCGGCCTTCGACCAGAATTTGACCAATCAGCTGCTGCAGATGACCGGCATACTGCTCCGTTGAGGGCCATTTATCGCGCGCCGCGACGGCGGCGATGTCGTACAGTTTGCGATCCTCGAAAAACAGTTCACTGCCGGCCTCGGTCAGCGCCCGGAACAGGCGGCGCAGCTTCTCGCTGGCGGAGGGTGCATCGGCGATGGCCTCGCTGACGGCCACCATGATCTTCTCCAGCCGGCTGGCGCAGATTGCCTCGCCAATCGCCTGCTTGGAGTCAAAAAACTTGTAGATATAGGCTTTGGAAAAGCCTATTGCTTTGGCGAGATCGGTGACCGTGGTCTTTTCATAGCCATAGCGACTGAAGTGCGCCATGGCCGCGTCAAGAATCTGGTCCCGAACGCTGTGGTCAACGGGGCCACGGCTTGCTGGGGTGGGGGTATTTTTCGTCATCCATTTAGCTTAATGCGATCGCTATCGTTTGACAACGAGTGACGTTATTATGATTTGGTCACAATAACACCCCACCCTGCTCACCTCTCTCGCCGCGTTATGCCTCACGCGCCTCATGGTTAATCGCGCCGGCGGGCAGACAGCCCAGGCCTTGCAGCGTCAGATGCACGGCACGATCGAGTGGGGTATGCGGCTCCGCGCCTAAAAAAGCCACCAGCTTATCGTTGCGCAGGCGTACCGGTAGACGCCAGAGATAGTGCATCTCGACCATTTCGCGCAGGGTGGCGTTGAAGGGCGCCGCCAGCTTCACCAGCCACCAGGGAAAGGACTTCACTACCGCCCTGCCGCCATAGAGGGCGACCACCCGCTGGATCGCCTGGCTCATTTCGCTGCCGTCCGGGTCCCAGTGGCCCTGCATATGAAAGCGGGCAAACGGCTCAAGCTCATGCCTGCGGGCCAGCAGCGCGGCGATGGTGGCGGCAACGTCGGGCAGCCAGGCCCACTGATGCCCCACGCCGATCGCCCCTGGTAGGCTGATAGTCCGGGGAAGCTGACCTGGCTTGACCAGCCCCTGGGAAAACCAGTTATTTCCGGCGCGCGGACCAAAATAATCGCCCGCCCGGACAATCAACGCCCTGCCGCCGCGCTGTACGTATTCCTCCAGCGCCTGCTCCATTTCCACCCGGATGGCGCCTTTGCGGGTCACCGGCCGTTGCGCGGCAGCTTCAGCAATCAGCGGAAAGGCATCCGGTCCATAGTTGTAGACCGTGCCGGGCAGGACAACTAACGCCCGCTGCTGGGCGGCGGCCTGCAGGGTGTTGCGCAGCATAGGTAGTACCTGCTGCCGCCAGTGCCGGTAGCCCGGCGGATTGACCGCATGGACGATCACGTCGCAACCGGCAGCCGCCGCCGCCACCTGCCCGGCATCCAGCGCGTCGCCGGCAATCCACTGCATGCCCTCT
Source organism: Klebsiella sp. JB_Kp031 (assembly GCF_040064295.1). Lineage (NCBI taxonomy): Bacteria > Pseudomonadati > Pseudomonadota > Gammaproteobacteria > Enterobacterales > Enterobacteriaceae > Klebsiella > Klebsiella sp. JB_Kp031. The sequence continues at coordinate 18,854 of NZ_JBEAJW010000004.1, read as the reverse complement.
TCGGGCCCATGAAGCTGGGCGCCGCGCTTCAGCGCCCGAACCTGCCAGTTGTCCGCCGCCAGCCGACGCGCCACTTCCCCGCCTATGCCCCCGCTTGCTCCCAAAATCAGGACTTTGCCGCTGCTGTTCATCGTCTTTCCCCGTTCGCTAATGGATGCTTGACAGCCTACCTGCGGCTCATATCAAATGAAATTGCATACCATCATCGAGCGGCTATACATTTTTGTATGAATACCTCTATTCCCTGGGAGTGGTACCGAACCTTTCTCGCCGTCCTGCAGGAAGGCTCTTTATCGGGCGCATCGCGCACCCTGAACATCACTCAGCCGACGGCGGGACGTCATATCGCCGGCCTGGAGGCCGCCCTCGGCCAGGCCTTATTTACCCGCTCGCAAACCGGCCTGCTGGCGACCGACGCGGCGCTGGCGCTGCAGGCGCACGCCGAGACAATGGCCAACACCGCCCGGGCGCTGGAACGCACGGCGGCTAACTTTAGTCGCGACAGCACCGATCTGCGTGGCGTGGTGCGGGTGGCCGCCAGCGAGGTGGTCGGCGCCGAGGTGCTGCCGCCGCTGATTGCCCGGCTCAGGCAAGCGTGCCCGAGTATCGTCATCGAACTGATGCTCTCCAATCGGTTTCAGGATCTGCTTCACCGGGAGGCGGATATCGCGGTGCGGATGGTCGCTCCGCAGCAGGAGCAGCTTATCGCGCGGCGTCTCGGCAGGATCGAGCTTGGGCTGCATGCTACCGATGCCTATCTGACCCGCCAGGGTCGGCCCGCTACGCCTGAGGAGCTTGACGGCCACGCGCTGATTGGTTTCGACAGCGCCACGCCCCTCGTTCGCCGGGCTCTTGCGCGCTATCCCCGTTTTCAGCGCGAGGCCTTCGCAATGCGCACCGATAGCGACCTCGCCCAGCTGAACCTGATCCGCGCCGGGGCAGGGATCGGCATCTGCCAGGCGCCCCTCGCCGACGGCATTATTCCCCTGCAGCGAGTGCTGGCGGCAGACTTTTCTCTGTATCTCGATACCTGGCTGGTGATGCATGAGGACCTGCGCCATAGCCCCGCCTGTAAGCGGGTATTTAATTTCCTCGCCGAGGGGTTGCAGACATATATTCGCGGCCCTCTGGCGCGCTGACCCACCCGCCTCGCGGGTAATCCCTTCCCTGCTGAAATAGTCACTCATTGACACTGTAAATACGGCATTGTATAAAACCCCGCCCCAATAATGAGTTTCATTTGCATTCCTCCCATTTGCTGGTCATTTACTCGCCTGTTTACAAGGATAGCGTTTAATGAAGAAGGTCCTCTGCGCGTTAGGCTTGATGTTCACCGCCGTCAGTTCCGGGCTGGCAACAACCTACCCCCTGACGATTGAAAACTGTGGCTATCAGGAGACCTTTACCCGGCCGCCGGAGCGCGTGGTCGCGCTGGGGCAAAATACGGTCGAAATCCTGCTGCTGCTTGGGCTGCAAAAGCAGGTGGTGGCCAGCGCCTTCTGGCCGACTACGGTATTACCGCAGCTGGCTGAGCAAAACGCGAAGATTAAAACCCTGACGGTGGAAATCCCGAGCCTGGAATCCGTGCTGGCGCAAAATCCCGATTTCGTTCCCGCCCAGTTGCCGCTGCTGCTGGGGCCGGAAAGCAAAGTCGCCAGGCGTGAAGATCTTGCCACCGTTGGCGTGAACAGCTACGTGTCGCCGGGGATGTGCGCCACCAAAAAGGCTACCGGCGATATGTACGGCAGCCGGCAGAAGCTGTGGGACATGACCTGGCTGTATCAGGAAATTAGCGATTTCGCCCGCATTTTCAACGTCGAAGATCGTGGCCAGGCGCTGATCGCCGATTTCAAAAAACGTGAAGCCGACCTGCGTCAGGAGTTCGGTAAAAGCAAAAAAGATCTCTCCTTCGTCTTCTGGTTCTCCAGCGCCTCGCCATCGGCCGATGCCTATGTCGGCGGTAAAAACAGCGCCTCCGGCTTTATCGCCAACGTGCTGGGCGGTCATAATGCGATAACCTCCGAGACCGAGTGGCCCACGGTGAGCTGGGAGAGCATCATTGCCGCCAACCCGGATGTGATCGTGGTCTCGAGCCTGGATCGTAACCGCTGGGCGCTGGATAAGGCCGAGGAGAAGATTAAATTCCTCAAAAGCGATCCCGCCGTCAGCCAGCTGGAGGCGGTGAAAAAAGGCCATATCGTGGTGATGGACGGCCAGGCGATGAATCCGACCATCCGCACCCTTTACGGCGCGGAGCAGGTGGGCGAACAGCTGAGAAAAATGGGGCTTAACTGATGAGCGCCGCCGTATTGCAGACGCGCCGCAGCATGCTGCTCACCGGCTGGTGTGTCGTCGCCGTGTGCGTGCTGGCGCTGGTGATTGCGGTGGGCGTCAGCGTCGGCGAACTGCCCATCCCGCTGCAGAACGTCTTTTACGCTATCAGCAATAAAACCGGCTTAACCGCGGTGCCTCTCAATCGTATCTCCGAGAGCGTTATCTGGGATTTCCGCCTCAGCCGCGCGCTGGTCGCCGCCTGCTGCGGCGCCGGCCTCGCTATCTGCGGCGCCGTGCTGCAAAGCCTTCTGAAGAACGCCCTCGCGGAGCCCTACGTCCTCGGCGTCTCCGCCGGGGCCTCCACCGGCGCGGTATCGATTGTGGTGCTGGGCCTTGGCGCCGGGGCGATCTCCCTCTCCGCCGGGGCGTTTGCCGGAGCCTTCGCCGCCTTCGCCTTTGTTGCCTTTCTGACCAACGGCGCGCGCGGCGGCAATGAGCGCACCATCCTGGCGGGCGTCGCCGCCTCGCAATTATTTAACGCCCTCACGGCCTACACCATCAGCACCTCCGCCAGCGCGCAGCAGGCGCGCGATGTGATGTTCTGGCTGCTGGGCAGCTTCAGCGGCGTCCGCTGGCCCGAATTCCAGCTGGTTCTGGTGGTGGTCCTCGTGGGCCTGGCGGTCTGCCTGTGGTATGCCCGGGCGCTGGACGCGTTCACCTTCGGCGACGATGCCGCCGCTTCGCTGGGCATTGCCGTGCCGCGCGTGCGCCTGATCCTCTTCACCACCGCGGCGGTGATCACTGCCACCATCGTCAGCATGGCCGGCTCGATCGGCTTTGTCGGCCTGGTGGTGCCGCACGTGATGCGCTTCTTCTTTGGCCCGCTGCACCGGACGTTGCTGATCGCCAGCGCGCTGGCGGGGGCGATCCTGATGGTGCTGGCGGACATTGCCTCGCGCCTGCTGATTGCCCCGCAGAGTCTGCCGGTCGGAGTGGTGACCGCCCTGGTTGGGGTGCCTTTCTTTGCCGTGATTATCTACCGCTCAAGGAATAAGTGATGAGTATTTGCGCTGAAAATATCACCTGGAAGGCAGGCAAAAAGGTCATCGTCAATAATGTCTCGCTGCGGGTCTCGCGCGGCGAAACGGTGGGTCTGCTGGGCCCCAACGGCTGCGGCAAATCCTCGCTACTGCGGGTTCTGGCGGGCCTGCGCCGCCCGGATGCGGGTCGCGTCACCCTCGACGGCCACGACATCGCCCGGATGGCGAAAAAGCAGCTCGCCCGCCGGGTGGCGTTCGTCGAGCAACACGGCATGACCGAGGCCAATATGCGGGTGCGCGACGTCGTGCGGCTGGGACGTATTCCGCACCACTCGCCGTTCTCCAACTGGAGCGCTCAGGATGACGAGGCGGTCACCGCCGCGCTGCAGCGGGTGGCGATGCTGGAGAAAAGCGACCAGGGGTGGCTGAGCCTCTCCGGCGGCGAGCGGCAGCGGGTGCATATCGCCCGCGCGCTGGCGCAGAACCCGAGTGAGATCCTGCTGGATGAACCTACCAACCATCTGGATATTCACCATCAGATGCAGCTGATGCAGTTGATCAGCGAGCTGCCGGTGACCAGCATTGTGGCCATTCACGATCTTAACCATGCCGCGATGTTCTGCGATTCGCTGATCGTGATGCAGCAGGGGCAGATCCTCGCCAACGGGACGCCGGAGGAGATTTTGTCCGAAGCGCTGCTGTGGGACGTTTTCCGGGTGAAAACCAAAATCGAGATCTCCCCGTACCACGGTAAAAAGCACATTCATTTCATCGTTTAGGTTGGGCGAGTATGCCTCTCTTCCCCCTGCGCCCTGCCGCGACCCTCTGGCCTCCCGTTTTACTGGGAAGCCAGTTCGTTTTTAATATTGGCTTTTATGCGGTCGTCCCTTTCCTTGCCCTCTTCCTGCGCGACGAGATGCTGCTTTCCGGCGGGCTTATCGGCCTGATCCTCGGGCTGCGCACCTTCTCTCAGCAGGGCATGTTTATCATCGGCGGGACGCTGGCCGACCGCTACGGCGCTAAGGCGATCATCCTCGCCGGCTGCGTGGTTCGCGTCGCCGGCTATCTGCTGCTGGCGTGCGGCACAACGCTGGAGCCGATTATCCTCGGCGCCTGCCTGACGGGCGTCGGCGGGGCGCTGTTCTCCCCGTCGATCGAGGCCCTGCTGGCGCGGACCGGTACCCACAGCCAGGCCAACGGAAAACGCAGCCGCGCCGAGTGGTTTGCGCTGTTTGCGGTGTGCGGTGAGCTGGGGGCGGTTATCGGCCCGGTGGCCGGGGGGCTGCTGAGCGGGATCGGCTTTCGGCATATCGCCCTCGCCGGTGCGGGGCTATTTCTTCTGGCGCTGCTGGTGCTCTTTTTCTGTCTGCCCGCCGACGGGCAGCGGACACAAACGCGCAGCCGGGTTCCGTGGTGGACCCCTTTGCGCCAGCCGCGCTTTGTCGCGTTTATTCTCGCCTACAGTTCATGGCTGTTGAGTTACAACCAGCTGTACCTCGCCCTGCCGGTGGAGATCCAACGCGCCGGCGGCCGTGAGCAGGATCTGGCGCCGCTTTTTATGCTGGCCTCGCTGTTGATTATCACCCTGCAGCTCCCTCTCGCCCGCTTCGCCCGACGAATTGGCGCCGTGCGCATCCTGCCGGTGGGCTTTCTGCTACTGTCGGCTTCCTTCGTCAGCGTGGCGTTATTCGCCGCCTCGCCGCCCGCCACCGGCTGGCTGCGATTATTGCCGTCGGCCTGCTTTGTCACGCTGCTCACCCTCGGCCAGATGCTGCTGGTGCCCTCAGCCAAGGATCTCATCCCGCTGTTCGCCGAGGAGTCGACGCTGGGCGCCCACTACGGGGCGCTCGCCACTGCGGGTGGGTGCGCGGTGTTAGCCGGGAATTTGCTGCTCGGCCATTTGCTTGACCAGGCGCTCATTCCCTCGCCGCAGGCGGTCTATCCCTGGCTTCTGCTGGCGCTGTTTCCGTTGTGCAGCGCCGTGGCCCTGCGGGCGATCTGCCGCCCGCTGGCGGCAACCTGACGCTGAGCGGGTAACGGCCCGCTCAGGAGGTTAACCGGGAGAAGCGCACGAAAGCCAGTCCGCCTTATTTTGCCGCCAGCTCGCGGCGAACGATCTCGGCACCGGCGCTTAAGGCGTGCAGTTTGCCGGTCGCGACCTGGCGCGGCAGCGGCGCCATACCGCAGTTGGTGGAGGGGTAGAGCTTGTCGGCATCGACGAACGCCAGCGCCTTGCGCAGGGTAGCAGCCACCTCTTCCGGAGTTTCAATCGCATGGCTGGCGACATCGATCGCCCCGACCATCACCTTTTTACCGCGGATCAACTCCAGCAGATCCATCGGCACCCGCGAGTTGTGGCACTCGAGAGAGATAATATCGAGGGACGATTTCTGCAGCTGCGGGAAGGCCTCCTCATACTGACGCCACTCTGAGCCCAGCGTTTTTTTCCAGTCGGTATTGGCCTTGATGCCGTAGCCGTAGCAGATATGCACTGCCGTCTCGCACTTCAGCCCTTCAGTGGCTCGTTCCAGCGCGGCGATCCCCCAGTCGTTCACCTCATCGAAGAAGACGTTGAAGGCCGGCTCATCGAACTGAATAATATCGACCCCGGCGGCCTCTAACTCTTTCGCTTCCTGATTGAGGATTTTGGCGAACTCCCAGGCCAGCTTTTCCCGGCTTTTATAGTGGTTGTCATACAGTGTGTCGATCATGGTCATTGGGCCCGGCAGCGCCCATTTAATCGGCTGACTGGTGAGCTGACGCAGATAGCGCGCGTCCTCAACGAAGACCGGTTTCTGGCGCTCTACGGCGCCCACCACGGTTGGAACACTGGCCTCATAGCGGTTACGAATTTTCACGATCTCGCGTTTGGCAAAATCAACGCCGCTGAGGTGTTCAATAAAGGTGGTGACAAAGTGCTGCCGCGTTTGCTCGCCGTCGCTGACAATATCGATCCCGGCCCGCAGCTGGTCGTCGAGGGACAAACGCAGGGCGTCGCGCTTGCCGGCCAGTAATTCTTCGCTGGACAGTTTCCAGGGCGACCACAAGGTCTCTGGCTGCGCCAGCCAGGAAGGTTTCGGTAAACTGCCAGCAGTGGAGGTCGGAAGCCATGTTTTCATAATAAGTAGCCTTTTATATTGGTTTAGCAACGCGCGAAGTTAGCAGACCATTGCTCAAGCAACGTCTTGTGCGGGTCGATAAAATGTTGTTGTGTAAATTTACCCTGCTCTATCGCCAACAGGCTGCGCTCTTCCCGGTCATACACAATTTTGGTGACAGAATGATCCAGGTGATTGAGATTGGGCTGATAGTATTGCCCCGCCGCGGAATTCGCGTTGTAAATCTCCGGGCGATATATTTTTTGAAACGTCTCCATCGTGCTGATGGTCGCGATCAGCTCCAGGCTGGTGTAATCGCTGAGCAGATCGCCGGAAAAATAGAAGGCCAACGGCGCGACGCTGTGTTTCGGCATAAAATAGCGCACCTGCAGCCCCATTTTGCTGAAATAGCGCTCGGTCAGCGAGACGCCTTCTTGGGCATATTCAATACCGAGAACCGGATGTTCGTTACCGGTGCGACGATAAACATCTTTGCTGGATACGCTCAGACAAATCACCGGCGCCTTGCTGAAACTGGTCTTATAGGCGCTGGATTGCACGAAATCCTTAAAGATATTGCCGTGCAGCTCGCCAAAGTTTTCGGGCACGCTGAAGCGGCTCTGGTCTTTATTATGCTCCAGCAGCAGCACGCTAAAATCATAATCCCGTACCCAGGAAGAGAAGTTATTGCCGACGATACCGGCATGGCGCTCACCGGTTTTTTTATCGACAATATGCGTTTGCAGGATCTCTATCACCGGAAAACTGGCGGCATCAGCAATATTCATCTCGACAGAAATAATATCCAGTTCCACCGCATAGCGATCGTTGTAGGGATTATCCCAGTGCGCCAGGGTATTAAACCGGTTATTCATCATGATTAACGTATTGCGCAGATTGTCCTGACGGCTCTCCCCTCTCGCCAAATTGGCAAAATTGGTGGTAATACGCGTATTTTCCGCAGGGTTATAATTTTCATCAAACCGGCTGCGCTTAATCGTATAGGTAAATTCGTTGTTCATGGCGATTGTCCATCCTGGTGTCGGGCATAAAGCGGAATAAGCGGAGTACTCTCCACTGGCGACGCAGAGTCAGACCTGGCGCGCTTCAACCGGTAAATGTTGTTGATTCGTTAATGGGTCTATTTTTGCCAGAGTCGGTGATGGAGGGAAAGCGACTTAAATTCATTGCAACATGAGCTATCCTCATGTTGCTCCGCTAAGGGCAAGGTGCGGTTCGCGGTATCATCATGAAGCCATGGTCAGGCGCGGCAGTTCAGGCAACGCCAGGCTAATAATCGTTTGTCCAGGGAATGCATGCAGGGTACAATCTTTAACCACTATAATACGTGCTGTGACCTGGCCGCCGTACCCGTTTGCTGGAGCTTTTGTCGTAAAGAATGATTGTTGATATCAGTATTATGTCGATGTGCATGGCCGTGCTGCTGATTATGAGCGTGCTGCTGAATTAAGAGGCTCCCGAACACAATGACACCCGCTCTCATCTGACCTTCACATTCGCGAGGAATAAAGGAGATTCAGAGGATTCGCGCCGCACGGCATTGTCCCGCCTGCCGCCGCCCTCTACTCTTTATGCACTTGCTTATCGAGGATAACCAGATGAAAAAAGCTCTCTTTGGGCTGTTCGCTATTGCTGCCGTGGCCGCCGCCAGCGCTTTTGCGGCTGATAAAACCGACGCTCCGACGCCCGCTGTCGACAACGGCGGCCGTCCTCCGCTGGAGATGGGTCATGGTCCCCTGCCGCCGTTCCCGCCACCGTTTCCGCCGCGCAAGCCGGTGCTGTTTTCAGCAACGGTCGCGACCGATACGCCGGCGGAAACCATTAACAAACTAACCGCCCTGATCCCGACCGGTCAGGCGAAGCACTACGAAGTTCACGTGGAGGTGGTGCCGGTTGCGGAGGATGCCGACGGGCAGTAGCCCTGGCGTGGGCACGCTGCCTGAGTCCTGCGATAATAAAAAAGCTGCCGCTTATCGCGGCAGCTTTTGTTAACTTGAATAAAACAGAATGCAGAGAATTAGCTGCGCACTTTACGGTAGATAAACAGCACAACCAGCGCACCGATTACCGCCACCACGAAGCTGCCGAAATTAAACCCGTCGACTTTGCCAAAACCAAAGAAGGTACTGATCCAGCCGCCGACCACGGCGCCGATGATCCCCAGAATAATGGTTACAATAAACCCGCCGCCGTCTTTCCCCGGCATAATCCACTTGGCTAAAATACCGGCAATAAGTCCAAAAATGATCCAGGAAAGAATACCCATGGTTAACCGTCCTCTTGTACCTTTATGCATTTCGTATTGAAAAGAGTAGCATATATAACGAGATTGGATCGGTAATAATCTATTTATTAGATAATTTCTTGCCGCTGCGCGGTAGTGTTCTCACGCCATCTCTCGCGCTGCCAGGCCCTTTGCCGCTTATTACCTTGAAAAAAGGGAGGCTATTCGCCTCCCCCTTACGGTTTATATTACCGCGGTGGTTAGCCGCGATGAACAGCACAATCGCGACTGTTCGTCGAAGATTTCAATTTGCCAGACCTGATGGCGAGTCCCGACGTGCAGCGCTTTGCACACGCCCCGCACCCGGCCCCCACGCGCTGAACGGATGTGGTTGGCGTTAACCTCCAGCCCCACCACCTTCTGTTCGCCTTCGCTGCACAGATAACCCGCCACCGACCCCAGCGTCTCCGCCAGCACCACCGACGCCCCGCCGTGCAGCAGACCAAACGGCTGCTGGGTGCGGCCATCCACCGGCATGGTGGCCTCCAGCGTATCGTCGGTAAACGTCTCAAAGCGAATATCCAACAGCCCTACCATGTTTCCCTCACCGAGCCGGTTGAGCTGCTCCAGCGTGGTCTGACGTTTCCAAATCATCCGATTATCTCCAGTAACGCCTGCAGCGGATGGCGAACGCCGCTGCCTTCAATGCGCTTCACCTGGCTGCGGCAGGAGTAGCCCGTCACCAGACAGCGGTTACGCGGCAGCCGCTGCATCGCCTGCTGCCAGGAGAGCGCGTAAATGGCCAGCGAGTTGGCATGGTTTTTCACTTCATGACCATAGGTGCCTGCCATCCCGCAGCACCCAACGCTGACGTTTTCCAGCTTCGCGCCGAAGTGGGCAAAAATCTCTGCCCACTGCTTTGTCGCCGCCGGCAGCGCGGTCACTTCCGTACAATGACCGAACAGGTACCAGGGCTCGCCGCCGAGATCGGGACGGGCGTTGGTCGGCAGGGCCTTCGGCAACCACTCATGCACCAGCATGACCTGGAAATCGCCGCGCTTGTCGCCGAGCGTTTGCTTATATTCATCACGGTAGCAAAGCACCAGCGCCGGATCGACGCCGACCAGCGGCATCCCCAGCTGCGCCACGCGGTTAAGGAAGTCTGCCGTTTTCTGCGCGGTGCGCGCGAAGCGGGTCAGGAATCCTTTAATATGCTGCGCCTTGCCGTTCGGCGAGAACGGCAGGAGCACCGGCTGATAGCCTAAGGCCTCGACCAGACGGATAAAGTCAGCCACCACCTGAGCGTCGTAATAGCTGGTGAAGGGATCCTGCACCACCAGCACCATCTTCGCCTTCTGCTCGTCGCTCAGCGCTTCGAGCTGCTCAAGGGTCATATTGGCGGAGCGGTGGCCGGCCATCTGCTGCTTCAGCGACGGCGCCGAGAGCAGCGGCAGATCGACCATCCCGATATGCTTCTCCGACAGCTTTTTCAGCCACGGCTGGTTAATGAAGAAGTTAAAGGTCTTCGGCGCCTGGGCCATCAGCGGCGCATAGGACTCCACCGACGCCACCAGATGATCCCGCACCGGACGCAGATAGCGGCTGTGATACAGCTGCAGGAAGCGCGAGCGGAACTCCGGGACATCGATTTTGATCGGGCACTGGGTCGAACAGGCTTTGCAGGCCAGACAGCCGGACATCGCCTCTTTGACCTCGTGCGAGAAGTCATATTCCCCTTTGCGCGCATGCCAGCTGTTACGGGTGCGCGCCACCAGCGAGCGCAGGCTAACGCCCTGCTCCGGCAGCGCCTTCTCCAGCTGATTGGGATCGACGCCGCGATCCGCCAGCAGACGCAGCCATTCGCGGACCAGCGTCGCCCGCCCTTTCGGCGAGTGGATGCGCTGGTTGCTGACTTTCATCGACGGACACATCGGACTTTTTACGTCAAAGTTGAAGCACAACCCGTTGCCATTACACTCCATCGCCCCGCGCCAGCTGCTGCGCACCGCGATGGGGATCTGCCGATCCCAGGTGCCACGCTTCACCGCGTCGACTTTCATCATCGGCGCGTCGACCCCTTCCGGAGGACAGATTTTCCCTGGGTTCAGGCGGTTATCGGGATCGAAGACCGCTTTGATCTTCCTAAGTTCGCCGTACAGCGCCTCGCCAAAGAAGGCCGGGCTGTACTCCGCGCGAAAGCCTTTGCCATGTTCCCCCCACAGCAGGCCGCCATACTTCGCCGTCAGCGCCACCACATCGTCGGAGATCTGCTTCATCAGCACCTCCTGCTGCGGATCGCACATGTCCAGCGCCGGGCGCACATGCAGCACCCCGGCGTCGACGTGGCCAAACATGCCGTAGCTCAGGCCGTGGCTGTCGAGCAGCGCGCGGAACTCGACGATATAATCCGCCAGGTGTTCGGGCGGGACGCAGGTATCCTCGGCAAAGGGGATCGGCTTGGCGGCACCTTTGGCATTACCCAACAGGCCTACCGCCTTCTTGCGCATGGCATAGATGCGCTCCACGCCATCAAGATCGTGACAAACCTGCCAGCCGATGACTCCCGCCTCGCTGCGGGCCATCAGCTCGTCCAGCCGCTGGCACAGGGTGGTGACCTGCTGGTCAATCTGCGCCGCGTCATCCCCGGCGAATTCGACGATATTCAGCCCGAGCATCTCTTTATCCGGTACGTCGGTGATCAGTTCGTTCACCGAGTGCCAGACGATATCCTCGCGCGCCAGATTGAGGACCTTAGAGTCGACGGTCTCCACCGACAGGGCCTTGGCTTCCACCATAAAGGGTGCATTACGCAGCGCAGAGTCAAAGGAGTCATATTTGACGTTGACCAGCCGGCGCACCTTCGGCAGGCGGGTAATATCCAGCCGCGCTTCGGTGATAAACGCCAGCGTCCCTTCCGAACCGGTTAAAATTCGGGTCAGGTCGAACTCGCTCATCTCATCGTTAAAGACGTGGCGCAGATCGTATCCGGTGAGGAAGCGGTTGAGTTTGGGAAACTTATCCATGATCAGCTCGCGCTGCGCCTTGCAGCGCTGGTAGACCGTGTTGTAGATCCGGCCGATCGTCGAGGGCGTATTGCCCAGCGTCTCCGCCAGCGCCACCGGCACCGCCTGGGTATCGAGGATATCACCGCCCATCAGCACCGCCCGCAGGCCAAGCACGTGATCCGACGTCTTACCGTACACCAGCGATCCCTGTCCGGACGCGTCGGTGTTAATCATCCCGCCCAGGGTAGCGCGGTTGCTGGTGGAGAGCTCCGGGGAAAAGAAATAGCCATAGGGCTTGAGAAACTGATTCAGCTGATCTTTGATGACTCCGGCTTCAACGCGCACCCAACCCTCTTCGGGGTTGATTTCGATAATGCGGTTCATATAGCGGGACATATCGACGATAATTCCGCCGTTCAGCGCCTGGCCGTTAGTGCCGGTGCCGCCGCCGCGCGGGGTGAAGATCAGCGATTTAAAGCGTGGTTCGGCGGCGACGCGCGCCAGTAGCGCGACGTCTGCCGTGGAACGTGGAAAAAGGACCGCATCCGGCAGCAGCTGATAGACGCTGTTGTCGGTGGCCATCGTCAGCCTGTCGGCATAGCTGGTGGCGGTATCGCCGGTAAAACCCTGTTGCTCCAGTACCTGCAAAAAATTCAGCACCAGCTGAACTACCCCTGGCGCCTGAGAAATTTGTGGGATCATCACACTTGACCCTGCCTGACTATGTTGTGTTTGAAAATATTGTGTTGGTGCTAACTAAACGTTTGCGTAGCGCATTCAACTTTTTATCACATTTTTTTCATATGCGCCCACGTGTTTTCTGTGCAAAATCAGCCCGGCAAAATTATTGATATTATTATCAGTACATGGATTTACGCGGCGCCAGCTTTTTGGCGCGACTGGAAAGGTAAAATTTATCTATGATTAACCCCCATCAGCCTCGGGACATACCGCAAATACTGCTGTCGGTGCTGTTCCTGGCCCTGATTATCATATCCTGCCTGTGGGTTGTGCAGCCGTTTATTCTGTCCTTCGCCTGGGCCGGCACCGTGGTGATCGCCACCTGGCCGGTGCTGCTGCGTCTGCAGCGTGTGCTGTTCGGCAAACGGATGCTGGCGGTGCTGGCGATGACCCTGCTGCTGTTTTTGCTATTCGTTATTCCTATCGCTCTGCTGGTCAACAGCCTGGTGGATAACAGCGTTCCGCTGATCAAACTCATCAGCAGCGGAAATGTGACGCTGCCGGATTTCGCCTGGCTCAACAGCGTGCCGCTGGTGGGCGATAAGCTCTACTCCGCCTGGCATGGCCTGCTGGATATGGGCGGCTCGGCGATTATGGCCAAGGTTCGCCCCTATATTGGCACCACTACCAGCTGGTTTGTCGGTCAGGCGGCGCACATCGGCAAGCTTCTGGTCTACTGCGGTTTGATGCTGCTGTTCAGCGCGTTGCTCTACTGGCGCGGTGAGCAGGTGGCCTACGGTTTCCGCTATTTCGCCACGCGCCTGGCGGCTAAACGCGGTGACGCCGCCGTGCTGCTGGCCGGCCAGGCCGTGCGCGCCGTGGCGCTGGGCGTGGTGGTGACAGCCCTCACCCAGGCGGTGCTGGGCGGTATCGGCCTTGCCATCTCCGGCGTGCCTTACGCCGCTCTGCTGACCGTGGTGATGATCTTTACCTGTCTGGTCCAGCTCGGGCCTTTGCTGGTTCTGGTGCCGTCGATTATCTGGCTTTACTGGAGCGGGGACACCACCTGGGGCACCGTGCTGCTGGTGTGGAGCTGCGTGGTCGGCACCATGGACAACGTTATACGCCCGGTGCTTATCCGCATGGGCGCCGACCTGCCGATGATCCTCATTCTTACCGGCGTCATTGGCGGCCTGATCGCCTTCGGCATGATCGGTCTGTTTATCGGTCCGGTGCTGCTGGCCGTCTCCTGGCGCCTGTATGACGCCTGGGTGCACGAAGTGCCGCCGCCGCCGAAAGACCCCGACGTCGTGCTCGAAGAGCTCAGCGAGCTGGAGGCCGGGCGCAAGTAATGCATTGTCAGGCGGGGAGACCCGCCTGTTTCCCCGCCAGCACAATTGTTAAGCAAAATTTATTGATCGCCGGCTCAACGCCAGACTTGTAGGCCCCTCACCCGCGTTTCACCTTCCGGACCTTCACAACAATTTAACTATTGAGAGGAATCTGATCGACGGCAAAGGCCCCGCTGCCTACTATTAGCTCACGGTTATAAATCAACACCTTGATTTATAAGCATGGAAATCCCCTGAGTGAAACAACGAATTGCTGTGTGTAGTCTTTGCCCATCTCCCACGATGGGCTTTTTTTTGTCCTGCGCTCACGTTGCCTGGCGCTCTGACACAGGCAAAAAAATCCCCGGCATCGCTGCCGGGGATCGGTGTTGTCAGGGCGAACTTATTTATTCAGTTCCGCCAGACCTAACCAGGTTTGCACCACGGTGTCCGGGTTGAGGGACAGGCTATCGATCCCCTCCTCCATCAGCCAGGCGGCAAAATCTTCATGGTCAGACGGCCCCTGGCCGCAGATGCCGACGTATTTACCCTGCTGCTTCGCGGCGCGGATCGCCATCGACAGCAGGGCTTTCACCGCGTCGTTGCGTTCATCAAACAGCTCAGAGACCACGCCGGAGTCGCGGTCCAGACCGAGCGCCAGCTGGGTCATGTCGTTCGAACCGATGGAGAAGCCGTCGAAGTATTCGAGGAACTGCTCCGCCAGCAATGCGTTCGACGGGATCTCGCACATCATAATGATCTTCAGCCCGTTCTCGCCGCGCTTCAGCCCCTGACGCTCCAGCTCTTCGACCACCGCTTTCGCCTGGGCAACGGTACGGACGAACGGCACCATCACTTCAACGTTGGTCAGCCCCATGTCGTTACGCACGCGCTTCATGGCTTCACATTCCAGCGCGAAGCAGTCGCGGAAGCTTTCGGAAACGTAGCGTCCGGCACCGCGGAAGCCGAGCATCGGGTTCTCTTCTTCCGGCTCATAGCGCTCGCCGCCTACCAGGTTGGCGTATTCGTTCGACTTGAAGTCCGACAGACGCACGATCACCCGTTTCGGATAGAAAGCGGCACCAAGGGTGGCGATCCCTTCGGTCAGGCGGCCAACGTAGAACTCTCTCGGCGAATCGTAGCCTTTCATCAGCTCGCGGATTTCGTTCTGCAGGCCCGGCTCCTGGTCGTCAAACTCCAGCAGCGCGCGCGGGTGCACGCCAATCATGCGGTTGATGATAAACTCCAGCCGCGCCAGACCCACGCCTTCGTTCGGCAGGCAGGCGAAGTCGAAGGCGCGATCCGGGTTGCCGACGTTCATCATCACCTTCAGCGGCAGATCCGGCATGTCGCCGACGCTGGAACTCTTGACGCTGAAGTCGAGCAGCTCGGCGTAGACATAGCCGGTATCGCCTTCGGCGCAGGAGACGGTCACGTTCTGGTTTTCCTGAATGCGATCGGTGGCATCGCCGCAGCCGACCACCGCCGGAATACCCAGCTCACGGGCGATGATCGCCGCGTGGCAGGTACGGCCGCCGCGGTTGGTGACGATCGCCGAGGCTTTCTTCATGATCGGTTCCCAGTCCGGGTCGGTCATATCGGTAACCAGCACGTCGCCCGGCTCAATGCGGTTCATCTCGCTGATATCGTGGATCACCTTCACCGGACCGGCGCCAATGCGATGGCCGATGGCGCGCCCTTCGGCGATGATCTGCCCCTGAGCGTGGAGGGTATAACGCTCCATCACCTGGCCGCGGGAACGCACGGTTTCCGGACGCGCCTGGACGATAAACAGCTTACCGGTGTGGCCATCTTTCGCCCACTCGATATCCATCGGACGGCCGTAGTGCTTCTCGATCTGCACCGCCTGCTTCGCCAGCTCCTGCACCTCCTCGTTGGTTAACGAGAAGATATCGCGCTGCGCCTGCGGCACATCTTCGATACGCACCTGCTTGCCGTGCTCCTGGGTCGGCGCGTAAACCATGCGGATCTTTTTCGAGCCCATGGTGCGGCGCACGATCGCCGGGCGGCCAGCGGCCAGCGTCGGTTTGTGGACGTAGAATTCGTCCGGGTTCACCGCGCCCTGCACCACCATCTCGCCCAGACCCCACGCCGAGGTGATAAACACCACCTGGTCAAAGCCGGATTCGGTATCGATGGAGAACATGACGCCGGAGGAGGCCAGATCGGAGCGGACCATCCTCTGCACCCCGGCGGAGAGCGCCACGCCGCGATGATCGTAACCCTGATGCACGCGATAGGAGATCGCGCGATCGTTAAACAGTGAAGCAAATACGTGCTTCACGGCAACGAGCACGGCGTCAAAGCCCTGCACGTTGAGGAATGTCTCTTGCTGCCCGGCGAAGGAGGCGTCCGGCATATCTTCCGCAGTGGCGGAAGAGCGCACGGCGAATGAGGCCTCGGCGTCATCGGCGGACAGCAGGTCATAAGCATCGCGAATCGCGTTTTCCAGTTCGCTCTGGAAGGGGGTATCGATGATCCACTGTCGGATCTGCGCGCCCGCTTTCGCTAATGCGGAAACGTCGTCAATGTCGGTTTCATCCAGCAGCGCATAGATGCGCTGGTTAACACCGCTTTGGTCCAGGAACTGATTGAAAGCATCAGCGGTGGTGGCAAACCCGTTAGGTACGGAAACACCCATACCGGACAGATTCGTAATCATTTCACCAAGGGAGGCATTTTTGCCCCCAACTCTGTCTACATCATTCATGCCGAGTTGGTTATACCAAAGCACCAGCGGTGACGAGCCATTGTTGGACATCGAGACAATCCTTTTGTGATTTAATACCAGTGAAAAAAATTTCACGATCGACTGCAAGATTATCCTGACATATTTATGGTGCTGAAAAAAACGGTGAATCGTTCAAGCAAATTATTTTTTCTTTTTTCGGACTGTTCCTCTGATATAGATAACTTGATGATTTTTAGGAATTATGACGAGAAACGCTGGAAATAACGGCAAAAAAAAGAAAATGAACCACCCTTTTCATAAAAAACAAAAATAGCGTTTCAATTTTAACAAGAGACAAATCAAACAGGGATATGCTTAAATTTAATATCCGCTTTCAGGCAATTAAACTCATTATACCGGATGGTCAAAATGGAAAGTGCTGTAGATCGCCACGTATTTTATATTTCTGACGGTACCGCCATTACGGCGGAGGTGCTGGGACATGCCGTCATGTCGCAATTCCCGGTCGCCATCAGCAGCGTGACCCTGCCGTTTGTGGAAAATATCAGCCGCGCGCGGGCGGTGAAAGAGCAGATCGACGCCATTTATCAGCAAACGGGCATCCGCCCGCTGGTGTTCTATTCCATCGTCATTCCGGAGATCCGCGATATCATTCTGCAAAGCGAGGGCTTTTGTCAGGATATCGTTCAGGCGCTGGTGGCCCCGCTGCAGCAGGAGCTCAACCTCGACCCGACCCCGGTGGCGCACCGCACCCACGGCCTGAACCCCGGGAACCTGATCAAATACGATGCGCGTATCGCCGCCATCGATTACACCCTCGCCCATGACGATGGCATCTCGCTGCGCAACCTTGACCAGGCGCAGGTGATCCTCCTCGGCGTGTCGCGCTGCGGCAAGACGCCCACCAGTCTGTACCTCGCCATGCAGTACGGCATTCGCGCCGCCAACTATCCGTTTATCGCCGACGATATGGACAATCTGGTTCTGCCGGCCTCGCTGAAACCCCTGCAGCATAAGATGTTCGGCCTGACCATCAATCCGGAACGTCTGGCGGCGATCCGCGAGGAGCGCCGGGAGAACAGCCGCTACGCCTCGCTGCGCCAGTGTCGGATGGAAGTGACCGAAGTGGAGGCGCTGTATCGCAAGAATAAAATCCCCTGCCTGAACAGCACCAACTATTCCGTTGAGGAAATAGCGACAAAAATCATGGACATCATGGGGCTGAATCGCAGGATGTACTAATACACTAGTACATTATTAAAAATTTGTTTATGCTATCACCCGTGGCCTATACAGGATCATGCCCTGCTCTTGCAATAAGCAGGGATTGGTTTATCGTGATGCGCATCACTTCCCGGCATTTTCGCTGGCGAAGAAACAGATTTTTGAGACCCCAATGAATAAAACAGACGAATTGCGTACCGCGCGCATTGAAAGCCTGGTAACGCCCGCGGAGCTGGCCCAGCGCCATCCCGTTACGGCCGACGTGGCCGCCCACGTCTCGGCCTCCCGTCGCCGAATTGAAAAAATCCTCAACGGCGAAGACCGCCGCCTGCTGGTGATTATCGGCCCCTGCTCCATTCACGACACCGACGCGGCGATGGAGTATGCCCGCCGCCTGCAGACCATGCGCGAGCGCTACCAGCCGCAGCTGGAGATCGTGATGCGCACCTACTTTGAAAAACCCCGTACTGTTGTGGGCTGGAAAGGCTTAATCTCCGATCCGGACCTCAACGGCAGCTACCGGGTCAACCACGGGATTGAGCTGGCACGGCGCCTGCTGCTGCAGGTCAATGAGCTGGGGGTGCCGACGGCCACCGAGTTTCTCGATATGGTGACCGGTCAGTTTATCGCCGATCTCATCAGCTGGGGAGCCATCGGGGCGCGCACCACTGAAAGTCAGATCCACCGTGAAATGGCTTCGGCGCTCTCCTGCCCGGTCGGGTTTAAAAACGGCACCGACGGCAATACGCGCATCGCCGTGGACGCCATCCGCGCCTCCCGCGCCAGCCATATGTTCCTCTCCCCGGACAAGCAGGGGCAGATGACGATTTACCAGACCAGCGGCAACCCGTTCGGGCATATCATTATGCGCGGCGGCAAACGGCCGAACTATCACGCCGAGGACATCGCCGCCGCCGGCGAGGCGCTGCGGGAATTCGATCTGCCGGAGCAGCTGGTGGTCGACTTCAGCCATGGCAACTGCCAGAAGCAGCATCGCCGTCAGCTGGAGGTGTGCGCCGATATCTGTCAGCAAATTCGCGCGGGCTCTACCGCCATCGCCGGCATTATGGCGGAGAGCTTCCTGCAGGAAGGGACCCAGAAAGTGGTTCCCGGCCAGCCGCTGGCCTGGGGCCAGTCGATCACCGATCCCTGCCTGAGCTGGGAAGACAGCGAACGTTTATTGATTGAGCTGGCGGCCGCCACGGCCACCCGTCTGTGACCGCTCCGCCCGCCGCGCATGCGG
>NZ_JBEAJW010000003.1:0-59960 GCF_040064295.1 Klebsiella sp. JB_Kp031 | reverse complement strand
TTAACGGCAGGTCGCACGAATCGTAGGTCGGGTAAGCGAAGCGCCACCCGACAAAACAACCGCGCATCCGCTGCCTTCACCTCATTCGGTGTTCTCCGTTGACCAGCGCGTCGCGATCGAAAAAGCGCTGGATCACGCCCTCCGCCATAAACGCTGCCCGATCGGACATATGGGCGATGACGTCGGCATCATGGCTGACCAGCAGATAGGTCATGCCGTGCTCCTGTTTCAGGCGGTTTAGCAGATTGAGGATTTCCGCCTGTACCGACATATCCAGTGCCGAGGTCGGCTCATCCAGCAGCAGGAGCTGCGGGCGCAGCAGCAGGGCGCGGGCAATGGCCACGCGCTGCCGTTGACCGCCGGAGAGCTGATGCGGATAGCGGCGCGCGGCGTCGGCGGCCAGACCCACCTGCTCAAGGGCGGTGGTCACCCGCGAGGCAACGTCGCGGATGCCGTGGATCTGCAGCGGCTCCGCCAGGGTGCGCCACAGGGTATGGTTGGGATGCAGCGAAGCATACGGATCCTGAAATACCATCTGCACGTTGCGCCGCAGCTCGCCCTGAAAGCGGGCGCCCGGCGTAATGGCCTGGCCGAGCAGATCCACGCTGCCGCGCCATTCGCGCTGTAATCCGGCGAGCACGCGCAAAATCGTCGATTTACCGCAGCCCGAGGCGCCGATCAGGCTGAAGGTTTCCCCGGCGTCGACACGGAAACTGGCGGCGGAGACCGCCGTCTTCGCGCCGAATGTTACCTGTAAATCCTGAAGATTAACGATCGCCATGGGCCGTCTCCGTAAAGTCCTGAGTTCTGTCGAGGGTCGGCAGCATCTGGCCGTAAGTATGCGCATTCGGCCGGCAGGTCCACAGGGTGCGGGTATAAGGGTGCGTCGCCGTCGGTAGCGCCCGCGCTGGCATCTCGTCGACCTGTCTCCCCTGGTACATCACCAGCACGCGATCGCAATGCGCGGCCACTAACGGCAGATCGTGGCTGATCAGTAACATGGCCATCTGCCGCTGCGCGCACTGCTCCACCAGCAGCTCGAGGATCTGGTTGCGCAGGCGGGCGTCAAGGGCCGAGGTCGGCTCGTCGGCTATCAGCACCTTCGGGTTATTGAGCAGCGCGAGGGCGATCATTACCCGCTGCCCCATCCCGCCGGAGAGTTCGCCGGGATAGCGGCTGAGGACCGGGAGATCCAGACCGACGGCGGCGATAGCGTCTTTGACCGCCTCGGCGCGCCCGCGGCGGCTGAGACGCTGATGCAGGATTAACGCCTCTTCCAGTTGCGTCTGAATGGACTGCACCGGATTCAGCGCATAGCGCGGGTCCTGCAGCACCATAGCGATATCGTTGCCGCGCAGCTCGCGCCAGCCGCGGGCGCTAAGGGTCAGCACATCACGCCCCAGCACCTCCAGCCGTTCGGCGCTCACTATCCCGGGCTTGCGCACCAGGCCCATCAGCGCCCGGGCGGTCATGGATTTGCCGGAGCCGGATTCGCCCACCAGCGCCAGCCGCTCGTTGCCGAGGGTGAAGCTGACGTTGTCCACCACCCGGGCGGTGGGGTAGTCGACAGCGAGTCCCTGCACGGTCAGTCGGATGTCAGTCATGTTGCGGCTCCAGAATATCGCGCAGGCCATCGCCCAGCAGGTTAAACGCCAGGCTGGCGAGCAGGATTGCCGCGCCGGGGATGGCAGCGATCCACCACTGGTCGAAAATCACCTGCATCCCGTCGGCAATCATCGCTCCCCACTCCGCCATCGGCGGGCGAGCGCCAAGGCCGAGAAAGCCGAGCCCGGCGGCGGCGAGAATAATACCCGCCAGATCGAGCGCCAGCCGGACTATCGCCGAAGGCAGACACAGCGGCAGAATATGGCCGACCAGCAGCCGCCCGCCGCGGATGCCCAGCATCTCCGCCGCGGCGAGATAGTCGCTATGGCGCAGGCGCTGAATTTCACTGCGCGCCTGACGGGCATAGGCCGGCCAGGTAGTCAGGGCTAACGCCAGCGCGCCGTTGACCAGCCCCGGGCCGAGCATCGCCACGAACGCGAAGGCGAGGATCAACCGCGGCATCGACATCACCACGTCGGTAAACCGCATTAGTATTCGCTCCAGCCACCCGCCATAGTAGCCGGAGAGGATACCCACCAGCAGCCCGACGGGCAGGGTAATGGCGGTTACCAGCGCCACCAGACCCAGCGCCGGACGTGCGCCGTAGAGCAGGCGCGACAGCAGGTCACGGCCGTAGCTGTCGGTGCCGAGCCAGTGCCCCGCGCCAGGTCCCTGCAGACGGGCGGCGGCATCCTGCCAGTTGGGATCGTGCGGCGCCAGCCACGGGGCGAACAGCGCGGTCAGCACCAGCAGGATCACCAGGGCCAGGCCGCTGAAGGCGGCGGGTGATCGGCGCAGACGGCGTAAAAACAGATAAGTCGGCATCAGCGCACCCTCGGGTCGGTTAACCGCACCAGCAGGTCGGTCAGGTTATTGATCAGCACAAAACTCACGCCAATCAGCAGCGTGCCGCCCATGATCGCCGTGGTATCCCCGGCGAACAGCGCGGTGGTGAGGTAGCGGCCGATCCCCGGCCACGAGAAGACGGTTTCGGTGAGCACCGCCCCTTCGAGCATCGAGGTCCAGGCGAGGGCGGTCACCGTCAGCAGAGTGCCGCGGATATTGGGCAGGACGTGGCGCAGCAGAATTGTCATCTCACCAGCCCCTTTGGCCCGCGCCAGCAGAATGTACTCTTTGTTCATCTCGCTCAGGCAGGCGGAGCGGGTCAGGCGGGTGATACTCGCCAGCGAGTAATAGGCCAGCACCAGCACCGGCAGCAGCAGATGGCCGATGGCATTTTTAAACGCCGCCATATCGCCGGAGAGCCAGGTGTCGATCAGCGCAAAACCGCTGCGCGGCTCGACGGTGTACTGATAAATATCGTCGAGGCGACCTGGGCCCGGCGCCCACTGTAGCCGGGCGTAAAACAGGGCCAGCATCAGCAGGCCGAGCCAGAAAATGGGCACCGAGTTGCCCAACAGGGTAAAGGTGCGCACCGCCAAATCCCACGGCGAACCGGCGTAACGGGCGCACAGCACCCCGGCGACGATGCCCAGTACCGCGCCGACGATCAGCGCCAGGGTCGCCAGCTCAAGGGTTGCCGGAAAGACCGCCAGCAGGTCGTGAAGCACCGGCTGGCCGGTGGCGCTGGCGATGCCAAGATCGCCATGGGACAGGTTGACCAGGTAGTGCCAGAACTGGACCGGCAGCGGTTGGTCGAGACCCAACTGATGACGAACCTGGTCGTAAGTCGACTGACTGGCATGGTCGCCGACGATCTGCAGCACGCGGTCGACCGGCGACAGCGCGGAGAGCGCGAAGGTGACCAGCAGCAGCCCGAACAGCGTCAGCAGCAGGGTAAACAGCCCCTGCAGCAGGCGGGTAAGATGAGTGGAAAACGATGGCATGGAAAATGGAAATTCCTGGTATATCAACATGGTTCCCGGCGGCGCGACGCACACCGGACCCGGGTGGCGAAACGGTCATCCGGGCAGGGCGAGGCCGCCATGCCCGGTGACATAACCCGCTTACTTGGTGACGTTATCGTACCAGACCATATCGGCGTTCAGCCCCTGCTGATAGCCCTTCACGTTGTCGCGCACCACGATCTGGGTTTTCCCCTGGTCAATAAAGACGTATGGCGAATGCTGCAGCAGGGTTTCCTGCATCGTTTTGTACAGGTCGAGGCGTTTCGCCGGGTCCGGCTCCGCCACCGCGGCGAGGGTGGCTTTATTCAGCTCAGGGATCTGCCAGCCGTTGAGCCCGGCCACGGTGCTGGATTTACCATCGTTCCATGCAAAGGCGCTGGCGTTGGAATGGGCATCAAAGTAGTCCGGGATCCACAGGCGGATCGCCGCCTGATGCTGCTTCGCGCGCACCCGGGCATAGACCTGGCTGCCGGCGGCGGGTAGCAGATCCACCTTCACCCCACCCTGGGCAAAGCTGGCCTGCAGCGACTGGGCGATGGTGATGAACGGCGGTTTGTTCTCCACGTCGAGGGTGAAGTGGGCATCCTTAATGCCCGCTTTATCGAGGATAGCCTTAGCTTTTTGCGGGTTGAAGGTGAAAGGATTGGTCTCCAGCGCCCCCGGCAGTCCGGCCGGCAGGAAGCTTTGATGAATAAAGTACTGTCCTTTCAGCAGATTTTTGGTGATGCCTTCATAATCGACCAGCCAGCGCGCCCCCTCCCAGAAGGCCGGATTATTCAGCAGCGGGTTGGCGCTGTTGGCGGTATTAAACACCAGGTAGTTTTGCTCGGCGGACGGGATGCTCAGCACCTTCACGCCGGGTTTATCCTGCAGGGCGGCTATCTGGTCAGCGCCGAGGTCGCGGGCCACGTCGGCATCCCCCTGCTGGATCAGCAGGCGGCGGGAAGCCGGGTCGGGGACGTTTTTAATAATAATGCTTTTGATCTTTGGCGCGCCGGTGGGGGAACTGGCGTTGGCCTCCAGCACGATGGCCTGATGCGGCTGGTAGACGCGCATTTTATAGGCCCCGCTGCCCGCCGAGTGCATCTTCAGCCAGTCGTTGCCGAAGTCGTTATTTTTCGCGTTCGGTGCCACCTGTTTTTCATCAACGATGGAGGCGATGGGGGTGGAGAGAATATTCAGCGCCACCGCCGGGCTGACGTCGGCGGTCCAGTGCAGCGTCAGGGTATGATCGTCAACTTTTTTCAGCTGGCTGGCGATGTTGTCCGGCTGCCAGCCGAGCACGTTGAGAATAAACGCTGGCGATTTATTCAGCGTCACCGCGCGGGTGTATGAGAAAATCACATCTTCCGGGCGCAGCGGATTACCGGAGGCGAATTTGGCATCCGGCTTCAGTTTAATGGTCAGGGTTTTCGCCGCCGGATCGGCCTGCCAGCTTTCGGCGAGAATCGGTACGATTTTTTCAGGGTTGTTGCGGTCCGGCTGCACCAGACGCTGGTAGAGGCTGGGGACCGTCTGAATGCTGGAGAGTTCGTTCGCTTCCGCCGGGTCGAGGCTGACGATATCGTCGAGACCCTGGGCGACTACCAGCGTGTTGGGCGGCGTGGCGGCATGCGCGGCGGTGGAGAGCGCCGTCAGTACCAGTAAAGGCAACAGTTTTTTGGTCATGTGCAATCCCTGAAAAATGGTTATTTTAATTTTTTATGCCTCGCTACGTTAGGCCGCTTGCGAAAAGGCGTAAAGTCAAAATAAGGATATCCTTATGCTAAAAACGCATAATCAAGAACGACAGGTTATTGCCGGTCGCGCAGAAGCGCCTTTCTCCGCTGCGGGCTTCTTGCTATAACGCATTGTCTATTGCGAGGAGGTGGGTGTGCCGGAAATCAATGAGTTTGGCCAGCAGGTGAACGACCTTGTCCCAGGCTGGCAGGGGGCGCGAGTCCTGCGACGGACGGCGTTAAATGGCCGTTTTTGTCGACTGGAGCCGCTGGACGTTGACCGTCATGCGGCGGATCTGTTTGCCGCCTATGCGCTCGGTGACAACAGCGACTGGACGTGGCTGGCGTCTACGCGGCCGGAGAGCGTGGCGGCGACCGCCCACTGGATCGCGGGCAAGGTGAATGATGATGCCCTGGTGCCGTATGCGGTGGTTGACCTGCGCAGCGAGCAGGCGGTGGGCATCGTCAGCTATATGGCGTTCGAACGGGAAATGGGCACGGTTGAGATCGGCCATGTCACCTGGTCGCGACGGATGAAAAACACCCCGCTGGGTACCGAAGCGGTCTGGCTGCTGCTGAAGAACGGCTTTGACCATGGCTATCGTCGGCTGGAGTGGAAATGCGATTCGATGAATGTCGCCTCGCGCCGCGCCGCCGAACGGCTGGGCTTTAGCTGGGAAGGACGTCTGCGGCAGAGGCTGGTGCGTAAAGGGCGGACGCGCGACAGCGATATGCTGTCCATCATCGACGGCGAGTGGCCTGCGCGCGATGCGGCGCTGCGGGCGTGGCTGGCGGCGGAAAACTTTACTGCCGACGGGCAGCAGATCAAACGCCTGGAGGCGTTTCGCTAACTCTGCAAAGTGAATGGGCAGAGCGCATCACGCCAGCTCTGCCCATACAAAGGCTATTTCTCGATCATCTGAATAATTTGATCCCGGTTAATGGCATGTTCATTTCCCGCGATATCCTCATAGGTGATTAACCCAGTATCGTCATCGACCTCCGGTTTTCCGTGGGTGATAATCATCTCACCATTTTTTTTCTCTAATACATAATCGCTGGAACACCCCGCAACGGTGAACGTTAATAATGCCAAACCGAATACTGCAACGAACTTTTTCATTGTGCTACCTGTTGTAAGAAAGCCACGGTGGGCCGCAGAATATGACAGACTAACCAGTTATCGAAAGTGGGTCATAATTAACACCGAATAAAGTATTAACATGGCGACTAACGTAATAACCACAATACGACGCTCAAGGGGCGTGGCCTTTTTCTTAGATTCATCATCTGGTTTTGTTAACATAATATTCTCTCTGTTAGCCCTGTCAGTGCTCCCGATTCCGACACCGGCAGAGGTGAGTTCTCGGCAATATTGTCGGGATGAACGACTTGCTAGTTGTTATTTAATACCCAGAGTTAAAGTAACGATTCCAGTGATAACCATTCAAAGACCCGTTCAGGCATTTTTGGCTAACACAACATTAAAAATCTCATTTTTATGGCTGAAGCTGGCTATGCCTGCCGCAGACTCTGTTGCGCAGGCAGCACGCTTATTATCTTTTCGCACGTAACGGATAAAAAATGCCTGTTGTTATCAATGCTCCGGGGCTGGAAACGGCAAACCCCGGATGACGTTATTGAATGATTCTCACCAAAATATTAAAGAGGCCTATTTAATATGATGAGAATCACAATTCGCCATTAAGCTAATATAATTTTGCAAATAAGCTATAGATTCGTCGGTTTACAAAATAAAGGTACCTTCAATAACCAGACAGGCTTCGCCTGAGAGTTCAACACGTCCGTTATCTTTGATGTGGCAGAAGAGTTCTCCCTTACGGTTGCCACCTTGCTGGGCATGAAGCGTTTTTTTCGCCAGTTTCTCACTCCACAGCGGCGCCAGAAAAGTATGTGCCGAACCGGTGACCGGATCTTCGTTGACTCCCACCTGCGGACCGAACCAGCGAGAACGAAAATCGAAGGTCCGTGATGCGGCGGTGACCACCACGCCACGGGTGTTGAAGGCATTCAAGGCGTTAAAGTCGGGTTTAAGCGCGTCCAACAGCGCTTCGTCATCAATGACGACAATAATATCGGAGGCTTGCCAGGTTTCACCTGCGTCTTCAGCCAGTCCCAGCGCCTTGAACAATCCTTGCGGCGCGGCGATGGGTGACGGAACAACCAGCGGAAAATCCAGGGTATATTTTCCGTCATGCAACGTGACGTCCAGCGCGCCGCTGCGGGTGAAAAAACGCACCCGATCGCGCGCTTGTTGATTGAGCAGCACGCTGGCCGCAGCCAGCGTGGCATGACCGCAGAGATCGACCTCGACGGCTGGGGTAAACCATCGCAATCCGAAACCGTCAGGCTGCCTGACAACAAAGGCCGTTTCCGACAGGTTGTTTTCCGTCGCAATGCGCTGCAGCACGCTATCTTCAGGCCACGCCTCCAGCAAACAAACCGCGGCGGGATTGCCGGTAAAGGGGCCTTTTGAGAAAGCATCGACCTGATAAAAGCGAATGCGCTGCTGTGAATTATTTTTCATTCATCACCTCAAGGTCATTATAAACCGTATATCGTGTTACCCCCAGGGCCTGAGCCGCCTGCTGCACGCCCCCGCGCATTTTAAAAATACCTTTCGTATGCATTTCAGCGACAATTTTCAAACGCTGCGCTTTTTGTATTTTTTTACCCGGCACTGAATATTTATCAATGATTTCCTGGATTGACTGATCGATCAATCCGCCTAAATTAAGATCGACCGCCTCTGCGGCCTCCGCCGGCGATGGCAGCAGCGCGTCAAGGCTCTTGCGTATTTGCTCAAAAGGCGAGGGGTCGACATTAATACAGAAGGCGATAAGCGGATATCCCTCTTCGCTGTAATAAATTGTCGATGCGCTATTGAGCGTTTTCCCTGAAGCGGTGACGGTTTTATAATCGCTTATGGTTCTCGGCTTGTTGTTATTCGTCTTCTGCAGAAGCAGCGCAAAACCGGTATCTTTTTCCGGGCCGGCTAATAAATGATCGCCATTACCCCTGCCGCTAACATGACCGTTAATAATTTTGATAATGGAATGTTCAGGGGTAGTGAGATTATGCAACACCACCTCCTGATTCGCTGATAACGTTCCCGCCATGGCGTCCATGGCTGCTTCAAGCGGCCCGGCGATCTGTGCAACCTGCTGTGTGTACTCTGATGTCATGGATGATCCTCTGCTGGAATCGTGGTCAGGAAGCGACCCCGGAACGCCATTTTACCATGGGAGATTCGCTGACAGGATTAAGTTATACGCACAATGTTTAATTATCAACAAAAAGTTGAATTTTTAGTGCTGGCAGCGTAAATTCCGCTGCGCAAAGCGTCAGCGCTCATGTCGGGTGCGTCTTTATGTTATGGAAATATAATGAGAATTTTTGGCTTGATAGTCATTGCCGTTCTGCTGGTGGCCTGCGGAGTCATTCACCCCTTCGGCGACAAAACCATCTATCAGACTTATTCGGTATCCGATCGGCTGGGGCTGCACTGGCGCTATGACTGCATACGCAGCGCCCTAAAGCCGCAAGGCTATGAGGTTGAGCGCATCATCCCCGAGCAGAATGCACCAAACTTCTTTGATATTTCGCAGCACGGCACACGAGTCGCCCAGATCGATATGTATCAGGTGGCTGGG
Organism: Klebsiella sp. JB_Kp031; assembly: GCF_040064295.1. NCBI lineage: Bacteria > Pseudomonadati > Pseudomonadota > Gammaproteobacteria > Enterobacterales > Enterobacteriaceae > Klebsiella > Klebsiella sp. JB_Kp031. Next base: position 51,095 of record NZ_JBEAJW010000003.1, on the reverse strand, counting down.
GCGAGGACGATAAGTATCACCCTGATATCCGGTGCAAAACAGGTGAATGCTGCTGTTGATAGCATTATTCAGCCGTGCCTTGAGCGCTAAGGGATGCTGGAAAGGTGAGGAGTGTCCTTTCCGCACGGGAAAGGACAAGCGTGGCCTAAACGGTTAGCGGCGAACCGGCGCGTCGCCAGCGACATAATACGCCGCGGTGCTACGCGGCAGCGGCTGGCGGCCGCGAATGGCGTCAGCCATCTTCTCGCCGATCATAATGGTGGTGGCGTTCAGGTTGCCGGTGATGATCTGCGGCATAATCGACGCATCGACCACCCGCACGCCTTCCAGACCGTGGACCCGGCCTTCGCCGTCGACCACCGCCATCTCGTCGTAACCCATCTTACAGGTCCCGCATGGGTGGAATGCGGTCTCGGCGTGGTTGCGCACAAACTCATCCAGCTCGGCATCGCTCTGGCAGTCAATACCCGGGCTGATTTCGCGGCCGCGATACTTATCCAGCGCCGGCTGGTTCATGATCTCCCGGGTGATGCGAATGGCGTCGCGGAACTCCTGCCAGTCCTGCTCATGGGACATATAGTTAAACAGGATCGCCGGGTGGGCGTGCGGGTCGCGCGACTTCAGGCGCACGTGGCCGCGGCTGGGAGAACGCATCGAACCGACGTGGCACTGGAAGCCATGCTCTTTTACCGCATTCGAGCCATTGTAGTTAATCGCCACCGGCAGGAAGTGGTACTGAATGTTCGGCCAGGCGAACTCGGCGCGGCTGCGGATAAAACCGCCCGCTTCGAACTGGTTACTGGCGCCGATCCCGGTGCCGCCGAACAGCCACTCGGCGCCGATCTTCGGCTGGTTCCACCACTGCAGCGCCGGGTAGAGCGACACCGGCTCTTTGCATTCATATTGCAGATACATCTCCAGATGGTCCTGCAGGTTCTCACCCACGCCGGGCAGATCGTGCACCACCGGGATATCGAACTGCCTGAGCAGCTCGGGATTGCCGACGCCAGAGCGCTGCAGGATCTGCGGCGAGGCAATCGCCCCGGCGCACAGCAGTACCTCTTTGTTGGCCGTCGCTTTTGACGGGATAGTGCTTTCCCCCTCCAGCCACTCGACGCCCACCGCGCGCTTGCCGGCAAAAATAATATGATCGGTCAGCGCATGGGTGCGGATGGTCAGGTTGGGGCGACCGCGCGCCTGGTCGAGATAGCCGCGGGCGGTGCTGGCGCGACGGCCCTGCGGCGTCACGGTGCGGTCCATCGGACCAAAGCCTTCCTGTTGGTAACCGTTGAGATCGTCGGTGCGCGGATAACCCGCCTGCACCCCGGCTTCAACCATCGCCTCGAAGAGCGGATTATTGCCCGGCTTCGGCGTGGTGACGCTCACCGGGCCATCGCCACCGTGGTAGTCGTTGGGCCCGATATCACGGGTTTCCGCTTTCCGGTAGTAGGGCAGGCAGTCGAGATAGCTCCAGTGTTCCAGCCCTGGCGCGGCGGCCCAGTTATCGAGGTCCAGGGCGTTGCCGCGTATGTAGCACATGCCGTTGATCAGCGACGAGCCGCCGAGCCCTTTGCCGCGTCCGCACTCCATGCGGCGATTGTTCATGTACGGCTCAGGTTCGGTCTCGTAGGCCCAGTTGTAGCGCTTGCCCTGCAGCGGATAAGCCAGCGCGGCGGGCATCTGGGTGCGGAAATCGAACCGGTAGTCCGGGCCGCCGGCTTCCAGCAGCAGGACGGTGGTGTTTGGATCTTCAGTCAGTCGTGTCGCCAGAACGTTGCCGGCGGAGCCGGCGCCAATAATGATGTAGTCAAATTGCAAAAAAACCTCCCGGTTAAAATATGGACTGGAATTTACCCATCTCAACCTGGATGGACTTCACCTGGGTGTAACTCTGCAGGGTCATCACGCCGTTCTCGCGGCCAATGCCGGAGTGCTTATAGCCGCCGACCGGCATCTCCGCCGGGGATTCCCCCCAGGTGTTGATCCAGCAGATACCCGCTTCGAGCTGATGAATGGCGCTGTGGGCGCGGTTCAGGTCGGCCGTGACGATACCCGCCGCCAGACCGTAGTCGGTATCGTTGGCGCGGCGGATCGCTTCTTCATCGGTGTCATAGGTGAGGATGGACATCACCGGGCCGAAGATCTCCTCGCGCACGATGGTCATCTCATCGCTGCAGTCGGTAAACACGGTCGGGGCCACCCACGCGCCGTTGTCAAAGCCTTCGCCCTTCAGCACGTCGCCGCCGCACAGCAGGTTCGCGCCTTCTGCTTTGCCTTTGGCGATGTAGCGCAGCACATTGTCACGGTGCGGGAAGCTGACCAGCGGGCCAAAGTTGGTGCGTTCATCGAACAGATCGCCCGCACGGATGCGGCCCACGCGCTCAACGATTTTCTGCTCAAACGCCGCCTTAACCTTCGCGGGGACGAACACCCGGGTGCCGTTGGTGCACACCTGGCCGGAGCTGAAGAAGTTGGCCATCATGGCGATGTCGGCGGCGAGATCGAGATCCGCATCGTCGAAAATAATCAGCGGCGATTTACCGCCCAGCTCCATGGTGACCTCTTTCAGCGACGAGCCCGCCGCGTTGGCCATCACCTTTTTGCCGCTGGCGACACCGCCGGTAAAGGAGACTTTAGCGATACCCGGATGCTCGGTCAGGTACTGGCCGGTCTCCGCGCCCACACCCGGCAGGACGTTAAACACGCCGTCCGGCAGACCCGCTTCGGTATAGATTTCGGCAAGTTTCAGGGCGGTGAGCGGGGTCACTTCGCTCGGCTTGAAGATCATCGCATTGCCGGCGGCCAGCGCCGGGGCGGATTTCCACAGGGCGATCTGGATCGGGTAGTTCCATGCGCCAATCCCGGCCACCACACCCAGCGGTTCGCGGCGGGTGTAGACGAACGACGTCTCGCGCAGGGGGATCTGACTGCCTTCCAGCGCCGGGATCAGCCCCGCGTAATACTCCAGCACGTCCGCGCCGGTGACGATATCCACGGTTGAGGTTTCGGAATACGCTTTACCGGTGTCGAGGGTTTCCAGCTTTGCCAGCTCGTCGTTCCGTTCGCGCAGGATATCGACGGCGCGACGCAGGATGCGCGAGCGTTCCATGGCGGTCATCGCCGCCCAGATTTTTTGCCCGCGCCGCGCGCTCTCGACGGCGCGGTCGACATCCTCGCGTCCGGCAGCCTGTACGCTTGCCAGGACTTCACCGTTGGCCGGGTTAATGGTCTCGAAGGTGCGACCGCTGGTGGCGGATGTATAACCACCATGGATATAAAGCTGCTGTTCTGCCATTCGGGACATAAATTCTCCTCGGTTATTCGGTCGGTAAATGCTGGCTGATGAAGTGGCTGGTCAGCGACTGCGCCAGCGTCTTATCCAGCGGTTTGCCGCTCAGGGCGGCGCGCAGCCACAGGCCGTCTATCAGCGCCGCCAGCCCGTAGCCGGCCTCCTGGGCCTGCTGGCGCGGCAGCTCCCGGCGGAACTCGTACACCAGGTTCGACAGCAGGCGGCGGCTGCTCACCTGCTGCAGGCGGTAGAGCATCGGCTGGTGCATGCTGCTGGCCCAGAAGGCCAGCCAGGCCTTCATCGCCGCGCTGCTGATCTGCGTCTCATCAAAGTTGCCGCCGACTATCGCCTGCAGGCGCTCTCTGGCGCTGCCGTCCGGCAGAGCGTGCAGACGGTTGAGCACCGCGTCGCGTAGCTGGCTGGTGATGTCGCGCATGGTCGCCTCCAGCAGACCATTTTTGTCTTTGAAATAGTGACTGATGATCCCCGTCGACACGCCCGCCCGCCGGGCGATCTGCGCGATGGTCGCGTCGTGCATTCCGACTTCATTTATTGCGTCCAGCGTGGCGTCGATCAGTTGCCTGCGCCGGATTGGCTGCATCCCCAGTTTGGGCATTTTTGCCACTCCATTCATCAGCGTTGGTTAACTATTAAAGCGGTTTTTGATTGGACGTTCAATATAAAATGTGTCTTAATTGTTACGTGATTGAATTTTAATAGTTACAAAAACAGTGGGGATACTGGATGACAGATCTTTCGCAAAACAGAGAAAAGGACAAAATCAATCCGGTGGTTTTTTACACCTCTGCCGGACTGATTTTGTTGTTTTCCCTGATGACGATCTTTTTTCGCGATTTTTCTGCCGAGTGGATTGGGCGCACCCTGGGCTGGGTGTCGAAAACCTTCGGCTGGTACTATCTGCTGGCGGCGACGCTGTATATCGTCTTCGTCGTCTGCATTGCCTGCTCGCGCTTCGGATCGGTGAAGCTTGGGCCGGAGCAGTCCAAGCCCGAGTTCAGCTTGCTGAGCTGGGCGGCGATGCTGTTCGCCGCCGGGATCGGCATCGACCTGATGTTCTTCTCCGTGGCCGAGCCGGTGACGCAATACATGCAGCCGCCGGAAGGGGCGGGGCAGACCATCGAGGCGGCGCGCCAGGCGATGGTGTGGACCCTGTTTCACTATGGCTTAACCGGCTGGTCGATGTATGCCCTGATGGGCATGGCGCTGGGATACTTTAGCTATCGTTATAATTTGCCGCTGACCATCCGCTCGGCGCTGTACCCGATTTTCGGCAAACGGATCAATGGGCCCATCGGCCACAGCGTCGATATCGCGGCGGTGATCGGCACCATCTTCGGCATCGCCACTACCCTCGGCATTGGCGTGGTGCAGCTCAACTACGGTCTGAGCGTGCTGTTCGATATTCCGGACTCGCTGGCGGCGAAAGCGGCCCTGATTGCGCTGTCGGTGATCATCGCCACCATCTCGGTCACCTCCGGGGTGGACAAGGGCATCCGCGTGCTCTCTGAACTGAACGTCGCCCTCGCGCTGGGGCTGATCCTGTTCGTGCTGTTCATGGGCGATACCTCCTTCCTGCTCAATGCGTTAGTGCTCAACGTCGGCGACTACGTCAACCGCTTTATGGGCATGACGTTGAACAGCTTCGCCTTCGACCGCCCGGTAGAGTGGATGAACAACTGGACGCTCTTTTTCTGGGCGTGGTGGGTGGCCTGGTCGCCGTTCGTTGGCCTGTTCCTGGCGCGCATTTCGCGCGGGCGCACCATCCGCCAGTTTGTGATGGGCACCCTGATCATTCCGTTCACCTTTACCCTGCTGTGGCTGTCGGTGTTCGGCAACAGCGCGCTGTATGAGATCATCCACGGCGACGCGGCCTTTGCCGAGGAGGCGATGCTCCACCCGGAGCGCGGCTTCTACAGCCTGCTGGCGCAGTATCCGGCGTTTACCTTTAGCGCCTCGGTGGCGACCATTACCGGTCTGCTGTTCTACGTCACCTCCGCCGACTCCGGCGCGCTGGTGCTGGGGAATTTCACCTCGAAGCTGAAGGACATTAACAGCGACGCCCCGAACTGGCTGCGCATCTTCTGGTCGGTAGCTATCGGCCTGCTAACCCTCGGGATGCTGATGACCAACGGCATCTCGGCGCTGCAGAACACCACGGTGATCATGGGGCTGCCGTTCAGCTTTGTGATTTTCTTCGTGATGGCCGGACTGTATAAATCCCTGAAAGTGGAAGATTACCGCCGGGTCAGCGCCAGCCGCGACACCGCCCCGCGCCCGATGGGCTTGCAGGACCGGCTGAGCTGGAAGAAGCGCCTGTCGCGGCTGATGAATTACCCGGGCACACGCTATACCAAACAGATGATGGAGACGGTGTGCTACCCGGCGATGGAGGAAGTGGCCCAGGAGCTGCGGCTGCGCGGCGCCGCGGTGGAACTGAAGAGCCTGCCGCCGGAAGAGGGGGAGAACCTTGGCCACCTCGACCTGCTGGTGCACATGGGCGACGAGCAGAACTTTATCTACAAGATCTGGCCGCAGCAGTACTCGGTGCCGGGCTTTACCTATCGGGCGCGCAGCGGGAAATCCACCTATTACCGGCTGGAGACCTTCCTGCTGGAGGGCAGCCAGGGTAACGACCTGATGGACTACAGCAAAGAGCAGGTGATCACCGATATTCTCGACCAGTACGAGCGGCACCTGAACTTTATCCATTTGCACAGGGAAGCGCCGGGGAACAGCGTGATGTTCCCGGATGGCTAGCCAGGGAGCCCCCGTCGGCGAAAGACTGACGGGGGCGACGGGCGGTTACTGGTAGTTAAAGGCGTCCGGATGGTTGTCGAGGCTACCGCTGAGGGCGGCAAACAGCACGGTTTTGCCATCGATGGACAGGGCGTCGCTGACGTTAAGCCAGGTCAGCTTCTCCTGGTCGGTTTTTTCATCGACCACCGAGTAAACACCTGACATCTGTTTGCTTTTCTCCGACCAGATCACCGCGATACGCTCGTGGCCGCAGTCGTGGGGTTTGCAGGCGCTTAACACCTGCCAGGATTCGCTGCCCAGCTTCACCGTCTGCGCCGGCGAACCGGTGCCGCCGGTGGTCACCCAGGCGGGCAGCTGATGGCCTTTGACCATCTGGTTAAACGACGCCCGGGTGGCGCTATCGTGGGCCAGACTGTTCAGCGTGACGTCGCCTTGCGCCATAACGCTGGCGGAGGCGGCTAAGGCGATAATAGCGGTAAGCGTTTTAAACATGTTTCCTCCTGGACTTATTCCGTCCTGATAACAAGCCTCTTTATAGTGAGCGTAGATAATGATTAATGCAAACTTTGACATATATCTCGTGAATGATTAGCGGCGGTGCGCGCATGGACGTTACGCTAAGCGATATGCCATGATGCGGATTGATTAACTTTTTCCAATATATGCCCTTGTGATAAAGCAGTTAGCGAAATGGCATAGTTATTCAGGCGATAAAGCATGGCGTATGTGAATCATCTACTGACGTTTATTGAGAGTAATCCGGCGCTGGCGGTGGGATTTAACCTTATTCTGCTGCTGCTCTCCGGCATATTTGCCCACCTTTTATGCAAGTTCTTGCTGATTAAAGTGGTGCGTAAGGTCTTCTTTGGTAGCCATAAACAGGACGTGCCGCTGGAGAAGGATCGACGCATCGCCGAAAAGCTGTCCAATTTCATTCCGGTTATTATCGTCTATTACGTTCTGCAGTTTATGCCGGCGATGCCGGCATCGCTGGTGACGGCGATTAATACCGTCTGCGGGATCTTGTTTTTTATTTTTATGTCGGTGTTTTTCAACGAGATGCTGGATATTGTTAACAGCTCTTATCTGCGAAAAACCAAACGTAAAAATCATTCCATTAAGGGCTATATCCAGATAGGCAAAATCTTAGTTCACATCCTGGCGGCGATTATGATCCTCGCCGTGATGTCGAATAAATCGCCGATTATTATTATCTCCAGTTTGGGGGCGGTGGCGGCGGTGCTGATGATCGTGTTCCAGCATACCCTGCTGTCGCTGGTGGCGAACGTTCAGCTGTCGTCCAACGACGTGCTCCAGCTGGGGGACTGGATTGAAATGCCTGACAAGAACCTCAGCGGCGAGGTGACGGATATCGCGCTGCACACCATTACCATCCGCAACTGGGACAATACCATCTCCCGTATTCCTACCAAGAATTTCCTCACCGAGACCTATACCAACTGGCAGGCGATGTTCTCCTCCGGGGCGCGGCGGATCATGCGCAGTATCGCCATCGATCAGCACTCGGTGCGTTTTCTCGACCAGGAGATGCTCTCCTCGATGCTGGCCATCCGCGGGGTGAATGAGCCTTTGACCACGTTGCTTGACGGCCGGGATCCCGGCGGCGTGGCGGACCGCTGGTTTGTCGATAACGGCCTGACCAACCTGACTCTGTTTCGCCACTACCTGATGCACTATCTTGCCGAGCGGCCGGATATTATTAAGGAGATGTACATTGTGGCGAGAACGCTGAAACCGTCGCCGTCGGGTATCCCACTGGAGATTTACTGCTTCACCTCCTCGACGCTGTGGAAAGACTACGAAAACACCCAGTCGGCGATATTTGAGTACATTACCGCGGTGGCCGGGCAGTTCTCCCTGCGACTTTATCAGTATCCTGCCGGGCACGATTTCTGGCGTCTCTCCCAGGAGCACGCCGCCCGGGCTGGCCTGCCGCCGTCGGCCGAAGGCTAAGCGCTGATCTGCTGGCGCCAGAGGGCAATCTCCTCTTCCAGCCAGGCGATGAACCGGGCGATTTCCGGCCGGTTCTCTGCCTGCGGGGAGACGGTCAGCCAGTAGTGCCAGGGGTAGGGGACGGTGACGGCGGTGAGCTGCACCAGCTCGCCGCGGGCTATGGCTCCCGCCACCAGCGAGCGCCGCTCCAGCGCCACGCCGGCCCCCAGGCGAACCGCCTCCAGCACCAGGTTGGAGTCGTTCAGGCGCAGGCCCGCGGGGACGATGGTCTTTTCCAGCCCCGCCTGGCTGCACCAGGCGTGCCACGACTCCATGGAAAAAACGATATCGCTGGCGGCGATCGCCTGCGGGGTGGTCGGCAGGTCGCCGCCGCGATAGTGCGGCGCGGCCACCACCAGCTGTTCATCGGCAAACAGATGCCGGCTTTCCATCCCCTCCCAGTCGCCTTGCCCCATGCGAATGGCCAGATCGATACCCTCCTGCTGCAGGTTGACTACCGCCAGACTGGTCAGCAGGCGCACCGCGATCTGCGGATGTCGCGCCTGAAAGCGCGCCAGCCGCGGCAGCAGCCAGTGGCAGCCAAAGGAGGGGAGGGTCGCCAGGGTCAGTTCCATGGTGCGGGGTTTGATCTGCACCATCCGCGTGGCGTCGGCGATGTGCTGTAACGCCTCGCGGATTTGCAGGGCATAGAGCCGCCCCTCTTCCGTAATGCGCACCCCGCGGCCGTGGCGGACAAACAGTGAGACGCCGACCAGGGCTTCCAGCTGTTTGATGTGCTGGCTGACCGCCGAATGGGTCACGCTCATTTCGTGGGCGGCCTGCGTCACGCTGCCGAGGCGCGCCACCGCCTCAAAGCTGCGCAGGCTGGCGACAGGGGGAAAATCTGCCATGGTGATCTCTCAGTCAGTGAGTCGATACGTTAACGTTACTACCGGGTTAGCGGGTTTTATAGCCGCTACGAACAGGCTGTCGAGGGGATGCAGGCTGTCTCAGTCGGTATAGCACAGGGGAGACCGGCGGACTACCCCGTGGCGCCAGTTTGTTAGTTTTCCTAACCATTGCGGTAAGCATCCCCTGATATTCGCGGGGCGGGTTTTCCAGTAAGGTAAGCCAGCAACCCCTTTATCGCAGGCAGGAGTGACGATGAAACTCATTGGTATGATGGATTCACCTTATGTAAGACGCGTGGCAGTTTCTCTGGCGCTCTATGGCGTGGAATTCGAGAGCCTGCCGCTATCGGTTTTTAGCGGCTTTGACGAATTCTCCCGTATTAATCCGGTGGTCAAGGCACCGACGGTGATTCTTGATAACGGGACGCAGCTGATGGACTCCACGCTGATCCTCCATTATTTCGAAACGGCCAACCCCGCCGGGCGTCGGCTGCTTCCCGCTCATCCCGAGGCGCTGGCCCACGACCTGCACCTGCTGGGGGTGATCCTCGCCGCCAGTGAAAAAGCGGTCCAGCATGTTTATGAGCACCGTCTGCGGCCGGAAGAGAAGCAGCATCAGCCGTGGATAGCCCGGGTGACCGGCCAGCTGCTCGCCGCCTGTCGGGAATGGGACGCCCGGCTGGCAGACCGCGCTGTCGCCGCGCATCCGGACCAGGTGATGGTCACCAGCACGGTGGTCTGGTCCTTTATCCAGTTGATGATCCCGGCGGTGGTGCCGGCAGCGGAATTTGCGCATATTCGCGCGCTGGCGCAGAAGGGGGAGGCGCTGCCGGCGTTTCAACAGTATCCTCTGGCTTAACGGCGGGGATGGCGCGTTGGATTGCAGCCGGACGAAGACGTTATCGCCCGGCTGGGTTGCGCTCAGCGTCTTGCCAGCGTCACCGCGTGTTGCCAGGACTGCCATCGCTGCACAAGCCGATGATGCCGGAGCGGGTCTGGCGCATAAGTGATGTGTTCTGGCAAAAAGGGCTGAAGCTCTGCCACCGTCAGCTTGTGCAACGCTTTACGCGCCAGCAGTGCCGCACCGGTCGCTGACAGCTCGGCCACATCGCTGCGCATCACCGGACAACCCAGCAGGTCGGCCTGGTACTGCATTAACCAGTCGTTTTTGGTGGGGCCCCCATCCACCAGCAGCGTGTTGAGCGTAAAGCCATGATGGGCACGCATCGCAGTGATTACATCGGCAATCTGGTAGGTAATAGACTCGAGCGCGGCACGAATGAGATGGGCACGCTTCACCCCCCGGCTTAACCCATGGATCAGTCCGCGGGCATTCTCGTCCCACCAGGGCGCCCCCATGCCGGTGAGGGCAGGTACAAAAAAGACGCCTAAGGTGGAGTCTACCGAGCGAGGCAGAGCATTCAGCGCCTGGGCCAGCTCAACGGGAGAGAGTTCGCTCAAGCCCGTACTGTCGGCCATCCACGCCACCGCATCGCCAGTATGGGGAATATTCCCCTCCAGTGCATAGACCAGCTTTTCTCCGTCGTGCCAGGCCACCGTGGTGGCGAGATTGCTGACGTGACACGCCACCGAATCGACGGGCGCCATCACCGAGGTTCCTGTACCGTAAGTAGCTTTAACGCAACCGGCGGCGCCCAGACCGTGGGCGAAAAGGGCGGCATGTGAATCGCCAATCATCGCCATTACCGGGATCCCATCAGGGAGGGTGGCTAAACCAGCGGTGTAACCAAAAAGGCCGCTCGATGGTTTTATCACCGGGAGTGCTGCACGCGGAATGCCAAACAGGGCGAGCATATCGGTATCCCAGTCCGCTGTTTGCAGATTCATGAGCTGCGTACGAGACGCGTTCGCGTAATCACAACAAAATTGCTGGCCTTGCGTCAGGTGCCAGAGTAGCCAGCTATCCACCGTACCGAGGCAAATCTCGCCATCTTTCGCCCGGTTGAGGCCATCCGGCGTGTGGTCCAACAGCCAGCGCATTTTCGAGGCGGAAAAGAGCGGGGCGATTGGCAGACCGGTTACCGCCTTGATCTGCGGCTCATGGCCTTGTTCACGCAGCGAGCGGCAAAATGTGGCGCTACGTGAACATTGCCAGCTCAGGGCGGGCGCTATGGCCTCGCCCGTTTCCCGATACCAGCCCACGACGGTTTCGCGCTGGTTGCTGATCGCCAGGGCCGCCACACGCTCCGCGCCAACAGCGGCCACTGTGCGAGAAATCACCTCCAGCGACGCGGCAAGCAGAAGCTCCGCTGACTGTTCTACCCATCCTTCCTGAGGCGTAGCGATCTCAAGCGCGCGGGAAAATTGCGCGATCACCCGCCCGTGGCTATCGAAGGCAACGGCTTTGGCATTGGTCGTGCCCTCATCGAGGGCAATAATAATATCCTTGTTTACCGACATAGCGGCCTCCGGCCTTACTGGTGGAGATAGGTCGACACGCCCAGGTATCGCGTAAACGCCTCGTGCAGAATTGAAGCACTGGCAGAATGGTTCATCGCGACATGGTGCTCAAAGCCGTTACGGCAGATCCACGACAGCAGATTTTCCAGGTGGGGAACCTGAATGACCGCCCGACAGCCTACCGTATCCAGGGGATCGTCAACCGATTGGCCTTCGCCGACGTAGGCCTTGATTTCGCCAGTCAGGTCGTCAGTGCTGAGGCGAAAATAGGTCAGCGCGCCGCTTTTCATGCGACCATGCACGGCACCGCAGGTGTTTTCTTTGCCGACGGTGGTGCCGATAATATCGGCCGTTCCCATGTGCGGCGACTCGAGACTGGCCGAGGCAAAGTTCCCGCAATGGAACAGCACACATTTATCGCGATCGTCGCCGAAGTTATTATTCCAGTCCGCGATCGAGGCGGGGCTCAGGTTGCTGCTGGCGAGCGCATACATGGAGAGCGCACCCATGACATCGACTTCACAGGCGCTTGGCATCAGTTGTCCGGACATCACGCTCATGATGGAGCAGACGTTAATCCCCAGATTTTCCTGTAGCGAGGTCCAGCACTGAATCGCGGTGGTGTCGATATCGTTGGCAACAATCCACTCGCTCAGGACCACAAACAGTTTTGCCATAGTGATCAGTTTATCTGCCGGAATACCGCTGGCGTCGGCATTATCGATCAGCAGGCGGCGCTTCTCATCCACACGAATATCGTCATCACGCAGGCACTTAATCCGGGTAAATACCTCGGATAGATCTAACGTTTCCACTGCGATGCCCAAACGTTCGAGCAGTTTTTCGCTGTAGCGCACGGTGTTAAAGCCCGCAGGACGGGCGCCAATCGCGCCAACGCGTACACCGCGCATACTGTTTACCACGCGACATATCTGCGTGAAGCGCCGCAGATCCTGCTCAAACACCTCGCCGCTAAGTGCGCAAACGTGCTGGGTGGTCAGCGTAAACGGGATACCGTACTGGCGCAGGTTGTTGCAAAGGGAAATTTTGCCGCAGAAGCTATCGCGGCGCGTCGACAACCCCATTTTATCCAGATTATCCTCTTCGGCCTGAATAAGCACCGGGACGTTGAGACCGGAGAGGCGCAGCGTCTCGGCGATGGCTTTTTCATCACCAAAGTTGGGTAACAGCACCACGACACCGTGAATGTTGTCGCGGTGGGTGCGGAACAGCTCGGCGCAAATTTTGGCATCCTGCCGGGTTTCCACGCCACCCAGTTCCGTCTGGGATGGATCAAGCATAATGGTGTTAATCCCAAGGCGGCTAAACAGGGCTACCGCCTGTTCGCGCGCTTCGGCGACCAGATAGCTGGGGAAAAATCCCCGATTGCCAATAATGACGCCCATGGTGAGTTGTTGAGGAATACGGGACATTGCGTTCTCTCCAGTAAGATGTTCTTGTTATTTTTCAGGATGCTTTTTTTGTGTGCAGCTTGCGGGCGTGCTTCGCCACCCCGGCGGCATCGATTTCATGGCGCGCGCGCGTGGCGGCGCGATCGGCGGCAATGGCGTATTTCCCGTCAGGGATACCTAAGCGTTTCAAAGGGATAGCGCACCCGGCCTCGGCCAGCACTTCCGCCACCAGACTCCCGACGCCGCCGTTGACGTTGTGTTCTTCCACCGTGATCGCGACCGGACAGGACTGTATTGCCTTTAGTAGCGCCTGGGTATCACAAGGACGAATAGATGGGACACTGATAACGGTGGCGTCAATACCTTCTGCAGCGAGTTGTGCGGCGGCTTCCACTATTTCATGTACCGTTGAGCCCATAGCAACCAACGCAACATCGCGCCCCGAACGCAGCACATCAATGTTGCCCGGAATAAACCGGTAATGTTCGTCATGCAGTTCCGGTAGCGCTTTACCATCGAGGCGGATATACACTGGCCCGATGTGGGCAAGGGCATAATCGATAATCTGTCGGCACTCGCCGGGACTGGACGGCGCGTAAATTTCAATATTGCCAAAACCGCGCAGAACGGCGATATCGTCAATGCTATGGTGAGTGCTGGCCAGCGGACCGTAGCTGGCGCCCGCGTTCAGCCCGAACAGTTTGACGTTGGTGTTGTTGTAGCAAACGTCGACCTTAATCTGCTCATTGGCACGTGAGATAAGGAATGGCGCCGCGTTGCAGGTCACGGCCACTTTACCCCCCAGCGCCAGGCCGGCGGCAGCGCCAACCAGCGTCTGCTCGGCGATGCCGACGTTGACCAGCCGGCCAGGGAATCTTTTGATAAATGGGGCAATTTTCGCCGTTGAGGTGGAGTCAGCCACTACTGGCACCAGATCCACGCCGCGGTCTACGGCATCAATAAAGGCATTCACCATCACCGTGGCGAGATGTTCGCTATTACTCATCTTTCAGTTCCTCCAGCGCCAGTTCAATTTCTTCTCCTTTCGGTACCCGGTGATGCCACTCGGGTCTTCCCTGAATAAATGAAATACCTGCGCCTTTGGTGGTATTGGCAATCACGACGTGTGGTTTCCCGTTCGGCTGCAAGCGCTCAAGGGTGGCGACCACCTCCGCCATATCGTTGCCGTTACACTGTGTGACCTCCATGCCGAAAGCGCGCCATTTTTCATCCAGCGGGTCGGTATTCATGATCTCTTTGGTCGCACCGGCCAGCTGCAGATTATTTTTGTCGTTGATAATAATAAGGTTATCCAGCTGGTAGTGGGCGGCGACCAGCGCGGCCTCCCAGTTGCTGCCCTCCGCCAGTTCGCCATCGCCGGTGACGACAAATACCCGACGCGGGTTGTTATCGCGTTTCGCTGCCAGCGCAATGCCTACCGCCACGGGCAGACCATGGCCCAATGCGCCGGTATTGAGCTCAATACCCGGCGTCTTGTGCTTCACCGGATGTCCAGGCAGATGCGAGTCGGCGTGTTGATAGGTTGCCAGCCAGTCAAGGGGGATAAAGCCTGCCTCGGCCAACACGCAGTAGTAACCGCCGACAGCGTGCCCCTTCGATTGAATATAAATATCGCGCTCGTCGCTCTTTTCTAGCGCAGGAGAGCAGTTAAGGATGCGAAAGTAGAGGGCGGTCAGAAGTTCGACTTGTGACAAATCTGCACCGGTGTGGCCGCCTGCCGGGCTTTCCGCATTTAAGACGATGATGCGGCGGCGGATGGCGCGTGCTTTTTGTTCTAACTCCTTAACGGAGAGTGAAAACGGATTCATAAAACACCTCTTGAAAGTAAATTCTTGTATGAATAAATATTCCAGCAGGGTAAAAAAACACTTTCCATCCTGACTACCTTTTATCGTCGACAAAACAAGGTATTAATAAGTGATTGAATATATATTCACTACTGATTTATTATTCACATAGGTAAGATATGCCCTGCGACGGGGTTTGTCCACGATTTGTACGGCCTATTTTCTAAAAAAGGAGAAAACGATCACATTTGGATCGTCGGGAAAAGGGCGCTGCGCTTGTTATCTATTCAATGATGCATAAAAATAACGAGCAGAAAACAGAGGGGAATGCCATGTCGAAGCAGGATGAACAGCGGTTGCTGGTGAAGATCGCCACGCTTTACTACAGCGAGAATAAAAAGCAGTCCGAGATCGCCTCGCTGCTGCATCTGTCCCAGTCTTTTGTTTCACGGGCGCTTACCCGCTGCCAGAAAGAGGGGCTGGTGAAAATTACCGTAGTCCAGCCGACAAACATTTTTGTCGATCTGGAAAAGGCGATTGAGGAGCGTTTTGGCATTCGACAAGCGATAGTCGTGGATGTGGGCGAGAATGCCAGTTACAGCCAGGTAAAGCATGCCATCGGCAGCGCGGCGGCGCACTATGTCGAAACGCGGCTGCGGCCGGAAGACCTCGTGGGTATCTCGTCCTGGAGCAGTACGATCCGCTGCATGGTGGATGAGATGCATCCGCAGAACATTCGCGCCGCCGGGGTGATTCAGCTGTTGGGCGGCGTCGGTCCCAACGGCAACGTGCAGGCTACCATTTTAACCCAGCAGCTGGCGGCGCATTTAGGCTGCCCGGCGTGGCTGTTGCCGTCGCAGAGTATTGAGCATTCCGTGGAGGAGCGCAGCCGTCTGGTAAACAGCCCGGACGTCGCGGCGGTGGTGGCGAAATTTGCCGAAGTGGATGTGGCCATCGTCGGTATTGGTGAACTGGAGCCTTCTCAGCTGCTGAAAAACTCCGGTAACTATTATAATGAAAGCATGCTCCAGCTGCTGGCGGAGCGCGGCGCGGTGGGGGATATCTGCCTGCATTACTATGATGCGGCGGGCAAACCGGTACTGAGCCAGGATGAGGATCCGGTGATCGGGATGGAGCTTGAGCAAATTCGTCGCTGTCCGCAGGTGATTGCGCTGGCCGGCGGCGTGGACAAAGAGAACGCCATCCGCGGCGCGTTGCAGGGCGACTATATTGATGTCCTGATCACCGACTTCCCGACCGCGCGCGCGTTAATTAAGGGCTAAGCGGGGGTGGAGACTGGCGTGCTTGGCGTGCCAGCGTCGCCAGTTCGTCCGCGCTGAGGCGAGTCATCCGCAACACGGTTTCAGTGTCCATACCGTTCTCTAACATCATCAGCGCGATGCGGCAGGCTTCGCGATGCTCACCCGCCTGTAAACCTTCCTGAAGCCCCTCTTGCTGGCCTTGCTGTAACCAGCGTTGTTTTCCCTCTTCGCGACCTTTCTGCTTCAGGTACTCGGCAATCGTCATCAGGGTATCCTCATATTGCGGCAGACGTTCGACCAACTGGTCGATAAAGTTATCCGGGTCGGCGCTATTACCATGCAGCGACATATAGGTAAATAACGTTTTGAACTGCTGGTGGTCAGTGTATCCCATCAGCACCACCTCCACCAACTGCTGGAGGATATGGCTAAGATCGCGTTGACGGATGTGTTTCTGGACCAGTTCCAGAAGCGCGATCCGCCGATGCTGTAATATGGCGTCGTCGGGAATATCGGTCACATCGACGAGCGGAAAGGCCCCGAGATAAAGCTGTTTTGCCGGTGAGTCAGGTGGAAACTCATCCAGCCAGCACAGTGAAAAGGGATAGGGAGAAATGCTGCCATGATAAAACAGCATGGGAATTACCAGCGGCAGCGCTTTATGGCCGCGATCAAGATGCTGTTGCATGGCCGCGAGGGCATAGCGCAGGAGTCTGAATGCCATATGGCTGTCCGGGGTGCTCTGATGCTCAATGACCACATAGATATAGCCCTCTCCCTTGCTGGTCTGCAGAGAGTAGAGAATATCGGAATAGCTGGCGCGCAGGTTGTCCTCAACAAAGCTCCCGGATTCCAGGTGCAGAGTGCTTAAGTCGTACAGTTGCCGCAGCGCGGGCGGCAGATGAATATCCAGAAAATCGCGTGCGGTTTCGCTGTCGCGCAGAAAGCGCTTAAACAGACTGTCGTGCGGGGTCGAGTGAGGACGTTTTTTCATGGCTTCCTTGCCTGGCAGAGCAGAGTGGCGGGATGCTACCACCGCTTGCTGTCGGGCAGGATTTTTCGATGAGGTTTTGCGAAGCGCCTCGGAGAAAGGCGCATCGTGAGTCAGTCTCGCCTCCTGTGGTCTGAGCCACAGGAGGTCTTGCGGTTACTTATTCTCCATGACCGCTTTCTGGGCGACCACCGCCGCCTTCTGCTGCATCCGGTTTTGCATCTGATCGATAATGACCGCCACAATAATCACGATCCCTTTGATGACCATCTGCCAGAACTCGCTCACCCCCATCATCACCAGCCCGTCGGCGAGAAAACCGATGACAAACGCACCAATCAGCGTACCCAGGATGGTTCCCCGGCCGCCGGCCAGTGATGTTCCGCCCAGTACGACGGCGGCGATAGCATTCATCTCAAAAGCGGTACCGTTAGCCGGATGGCTGGCCAGCAGCTGCGCGGAGACCACTATCCCGGCAATGGCGGCGCAAAAACCGGACAGCGTGTAGACCAGCACTTTAATTTGCTTCACTTTCACGCCGGAGAGCTCGGCGGCGCGCTCGTTGTCACCGATCGCGTAAACATGGCGGCCAAAGGGCAAACGCCGCGCGATATAGGCGATGATCAGCGCCAGCAGGATCATCAGCCAGATGGCCCACGGGATGCCAAAGAGCGCACCTGCGCCAATTTCATCGAAACCCGTGTTGCCCAGCTGCGGATTGCCCGCGAGCCCGGGGAAGGTTTGGCCATCAGAGGTCAGCATCGCGGCTCCGCGGAGCACATACATGGTACCGAGGGTGCAGATAAACGGCGCCACATTGTAGCGGGTAATGATCCAGCCATTAACGGCGCCAATCAGCGCGCCTATCAGCAGCACCAGGGGCACAATGACCCACACGCTTGGAAAAATGGCGATGCCGAACATCGGCAAGACGATCCCTTTGGTGATAAGCCAGCCGGCTATCATTCCGCAGAGACCGAGCGTAGCGCCAATCGAAAGGTCGATACCGGCAGTGATAATGACAAAGGTGATCCCCAACGCCAGAAAGGCGTTAATCGCAATGTGTTTAATCATAATCACCATGCTGCCAGCGGATAAAAAACCGGGCACGGTCATCGTGAAGAAGCCGACAATCAGGAACAGCGCGATAAAGGTGCGCAGTTTTAATAACAACAGCAGGATATTTTCACGGGAGAGAGAGGCTCCGCCGCGCGGCGCCAGTGCGACCGATTGTGTCATTTTCATCTTAGAACCCCTGAGCGCTTGCTGAAACCAGCGCCGACTCTTCGGCCTGGTCACGAACGATATCGGCGGTCAGTTTGCCGCCTGACATCACCAGGATACGGTCAGAGACCGCCATGATTTCTTTTAAATCGGAGGTGGAGAACACCACTGCCATTCCCTGCTGCGACAATTGCACCATCATGCGAAACACATCCCCCTTGGCGCCGATGTCGATTCCGCGCGTAGGCTCGTCAAGAAACAGCACCTTCGGATTGGTTAACAGCGAACGGCCAATAACCACCTTTTGCTGATTGCCGCCGCTGAGCGCCTGGATCTCGACCTCTGGTGATGAGACCTTAATGGAGAGATTGCCAATCGTGCTGGCGACGACGGCCTCTTCCTTTTTAGTGGCAATGGTTAACCCGCGCTGAAGACGACGCCACAGGCTGGCAATGGTCAGATTGCTGGCGACTGACGAGATGGGAAAAATCCCGGTCCGCTTACGATCTTCCGGCACCAGACTCATGCCCATGCGGATACGTTCGGCCGTGGTTAACCGCTGGGGAACCGGTTTGCTGTCCAGCCAGATCTTGCCAAAGTAGTGGCGCGCTGTCCCCAGCAGACATTCAAACAGCTCGGTTCGCCCGGCGCCCATCAGACCGTAGATCCCAATAATTTCACCGGCATGTGCTTTAAAACTGACGTTATCCACCACCGTATTGCCCGCGGCATTCACGCAGGTCAGGTTCTCCACTTCCAGCAGTGGGGCGCCGAAGCGGCGATCCGGGGGAAGAAAATGGCTTACCGGATCGCTGCCCAGCATTTCACGGACGATCCATGGCACATCAATTTCACTCACCCTAGCCTCCGCCTGGAATTTGCCGTCACGCAGTATGGTAATGACGTCGCCGATGGCCATCAGCTCCTCCAGACGGTGTGAGATGTAGATAATGGACACCCCCTGACGCGTCAGTTCGCGGATGACCCGAAACAGGATATCCACCTCGGTTTTGCTTAAGGCTGAAGTGGGCTCATCAAGGATCAGAATGTCCGCATTTTCCGCCAGCGCTTTGGCTATTTCGACCAACTGCTGCTGACCGACCTTCAGGTTACCCACCAGCTCCCGCGGCGAGATCGGCTGATCGAGTCGCTGCAACAGCTCCGCGGCTTGTCGTTCCTGCTCTGCTTCGTTAATTGGCGTCAGCCCGCGCTGTAGCTCGCGACCAAGAAAGATATTTTCCGCGACGCTAAGATTTTCAAACAGGTTCAGCTCCTGGTGGACCATACCAATGCCGTGGGCGGCGGCCTCGCGGGTGCTGGAGAAATGGACTATGTTGCCGTTGAGCTCCATTTCACCCAGGCTCGGCTGTTGCACACCGGCGAGAATTTTCATGAGCGTTGATTTACCGGCGCCATTTTCGCCGATGATCACGTTAACTTTGCCGCGCCAGACGTTGTAGTCGACGTTATCCAACGCCACCGTGCCGGGGAACAACATCGAAATACCACGGGTGCGTAAAATGATATCCTCTGCGGGTGAACTGGCCATCAGCGCACCTCCTGTTTTAGCTGAAGAGCGGCCGCATCCTGCAGACTGCCGTTAATAACCGTGACCGCAAAGAGAATATCGACAGGCTTGCCTGTCCAGCTCGCGTCCACTTTCGGCAACTGTTTAATAGCCTCTCGATTGTAGGCGCGTGAAAGCTGCGCAAACTGCACCTGGTTGGTAAAGTCTTCAAATTTGAAACCGCTGGCATCGCGGATGGCATTGCCTCGCATGACAGGACCTAATTGCACGACCAACGGCTGGCCGTGTAGCGTAAGTTTGAGCTTTTGCTCGCGTGGGTTGCCGACGTCAATCCCGGTCACCTCGCTGTTCAGGTGGACAAAGACGCTCTGTGGCGTAGCGCCAGACGCCTGGCGCACTTTTTCCAGCGCAGTCGCGTCCAGCGCATGTTGGTTCGCTGCGTCAATCACACGAGATTGCCAGGTTTGTTGCGCGATCTGCTGCGGGGTGAGATGGTCGAAGCTGGGTTTCGCGTTCGGGTCGGCAGGCAGCACTGGCTTGCCATTCTCATCTAAGTCCACCACCGTGCAGGCCGTCAGCAACAGGGCGGCGCAGCCCATCATCACGGCGCCCCATTGTTTTAACCGCATCATTTCCGCCTTACTCGCTGAGGTTGAACATGTTGAGTTTTTTCGCATTGCCACTATCGATGAGGATGCAGTCCATCAACTGCTTCTCTTCTTTCTGGGCTTTCCCGTTCTTGAGGAAAAAGTCCGCCTGTTCCACGGCCATTTGCGCCTGCTTCCAGCCAGGCTGGAGAACCGTGGCTTTAATGTTGCCCTGCTTGAGTATCGAGTCGCGCGTGTAGTCGCTGCCGTCGAAGCCGACGACAATCACGTCGTTTTTACCTGCGGCTTTCAGCGCCGCTTCCGCCCCCAGCGCCATGGTATCGTTGCCGGAAATCACACCGACGATATCCGGATTCGTCTGCAGAATAGCTTCCATACGGGTAAAGGCTTCCGTCTGGCTCCAGTTCGCCGTCTGCTGGGCGACCATTTTCATTTCCGGATAGTCGTCCAGCACATCGTGATAACCCTGCGAGCGGACGCTGGCGTTGGTGTCGGACTGACGACCTAACAGTTCGACATACTTGCCTTTACCGTTGAGGAGGCTGGCGAATTTTTCTGCGCCAAGCTGGGCGCCCTGATAGTTGTTAGAGACGATCTGCGCCACGGCGACGCCGGTTTTATTGATCTCTCTGTCGATTAAAAATGCCGGCACACCTGCCGCTTTTGCTTTTTCCAGCGGGCCGACGGTGGCATCCGCGCCAGCGTTATCCAGGATGATGGCTTTGGCTTTCCGCGCAATAGCCGTTTCAATCAATTGGTTTTGTTTGTTGACGTCATCGTCGTGCGAGGCGACCAGGGTGCTGTAACCCAGCTCTTTCGCTTTCGCCGCTGCGCCGTCAGCCTCGGCTTTAAAGAACGGATTATCATGTGAAGGGGTAATGATTGCGATCAGGCCATTATCGGCGGCGAAAAGTGAGCCAGATGCGGCCATCATGGAGGCAAACAGAACAGACTTTATCAGGGTAGTTTTCATTATTATCTCCGCATTGAATATATATTCAACAATGATTTATTATTCAATGTAACCATAAAGCGGACAGCCAGAACTGTCTACGGTTTGCACAGGTAATTTCTTAAAAAGCGAAAAGGATCACGCTTCGCGAGGCGGGCAGGTACAGGTAATAACGAAATCGTCTTTTATCAGATGGTTGATTTGCAAGGTGAAATGAGCAAGCTGTACGGAGAAGCTGGCGGTAAAACGTAAATGGATCTGCTGCGCAGTGAGTGCCACAATCCGGGCGCTGTGGAAGCCGGGCAGGGCTAAAGCGTGAGAGGACCAGGCCTTAAACCCACTCTCTTTCGCCGAAAACGCCAGCGTCAGCGCCAGCGGGAAGGGCAGGCCGCTGTGTAACAGCACCTTTTTTTCCACCTCGTTGATAATGCTGCTCTCCAGCTCCGCCGCCAGCGGTGGCGTAAACCGGCGCTCGATATCGACCCCCACCGGCCGGTCAGTCACTACCGCCAGCGCGCGCTGGCCGCAGTGGCTGATGCTGCCGAACCAGGGCGCGGGCCACAGCGGCTCGCGCCGATCGCCGATGGCGGGAGGCTGTTTTTCCCCGACCTCGCGCAGGGCGTACACCGCGGCGATGCGCCCGGCCAGGTGCTCCGCCTGCCGCTTGCGGCCCCAGCCGCTCAGGCTGGCGTGGTAGGGCAGCCACAACAGATCTTCAGGCTGGAAAGTCGCCGGGTCGAAATCGATCTGCTGCAGCGTATAGCCGGCCAGCGGCAGGGTGGCGTGATGGATGCGCATAGGGCAAGAATACCGTGGTTGTCCCCGCCCTTTGTCTTGCAAGGGCGGGGCAGGGAGAACCCGCTATCAGAAGTGGGTGTTGACGCTCAGGTACCAGGTGCGGCCCGATTCGTTGTAGGTCTCGGCGCCGGCGCCGTACATCGTGCCGGTGGCACCCCCAGTGGTCTGGGCGTTGCCCGCGCGCCAGTGGCGCTTGTCGAAGACGTTATCCACGCCGCCGGTCAGACTAACGTATTTGGTGACGTCCCAGGTCGCGCTCAGGCCGAGGATGCTGTAGGGGCTGACCTCGTTCTTCTCGCTGCCGGTAACCGGTTGACCCTTATAGTTGTACTTTTTCGGCTCCTGTTTGCCGTACCAGGTAAAGGTCGATTGCAGCGAAACATCATCGCGTACCTGCCAGCTCAGCGTGGAGTTTAGCGTGTATTCCGGGATTATCGACAGACGATCGCCGGTCTCTTTGTTCTTACTCTGCAGCATATAGGTGATGTTGTTGGTCCAGTTGACGGTCTCGCTCACCGGGACGTTGAGCGTGCCTTCCAGGCCTTCCACTACCGCTTTCGGCACGTTTTCCCACTGGTAGAGATCGGTACCTTTACCGTTTTGATAGACCGGAGCATAGCCTGCCTCAATCTTGTTGCGGTAATCGTTGCGGAACCAGGTCACGCCCGCCAGCCAGCCGTCGCGTTTAAACTCAAGGCCAATCTCTTTGTTGATGCTGGTCTCGGCTTTTAAATCTTCATTCCCCTGCAGATAGCAGCCGTCTTTGCTGGCGTAGCAGCCCTGGCCTTTGCTGTAGAGAATGTAGTTCGGGTTGGTCTGATACAGGCTCGGCGCTTTATAGGCGCGGGCGATGCCCATCTTCAGCGTGAAGTCGTCCCACAGCCCTTGGGACAGGTTAAGGGACGGACTCCAGTTGTTGCCGACGATGCTGTGGTGATCGAAACGCAGCGCCGGGGTCAGCATGGTGGTGTCGGTCAGCTCCATGTTGTTCTCAGCAAACAGGGAGAAGATCTCCGCCTGCGAGTACGGGCTGCGGCCGGTGCTGTCGTAGCCCGGAATTTCTCCTCCCGACAGCGCCTGGGTGTTGGAGGCATTATCCTTCATCCGCTGCTGGTTCCACTCGCTGCCCAGCGTCAGGTTCTGATTAACCAGATAGTCGAACGGGATGCTGACTTCGCTGTGCAGCATCACATCCGCCAGATCGATATCGGTGAACTGGTTGCTGTTGAAGATCCCCTCGGTACCCCCGGCCAGACCTTCGCCTTTGCGCGAGTTGCGGGTGCGTTCGTACTGCGCCCAGTTGCTGGTGGTCACGCCGTTGTCCCAGGCGCCGTTCCAGGTGACCGAGTAGGTGTTGCGGTACAGACGGTTGGTCTCTTTGCCGTAGTTCTCTTTCACCAGGTCGTTGGAGTTGGTGTTCTGAGTGTCGCCGGCATAGAGGTTCCCCTGGCGGCTGTAGCCGGCCTCAAACTCCAGCGACTGCATCGGGGCGAATTCCCAGCGCACCAGACCATCGATGTTTTTATTTTTTACCCCTTCGCGCCCGGCCGGCAGGGTGTCGGCATAGATCCCGGTGCGTTCGGACTGATGACCCTGGTTGATGTCCCAGGCGTCGGCCTGCGTTTTGTCGAGGTTACCGAACAGGCGGAAGCTGAAATCGCCGCCCAGCGGGCCGCTGAGGCTGAAGTTGGTGCGCTTGGTGGAGCCTTCGTCTTTGTGCTCCGGGGCGTTCATATAGGTGTTCCAGGAGCCGTGCCACTCATCGCCGGTTTTTTTGGTGATGATATTCACCACGCCGCCGGCGGCGCCGTTACCGTAGCGGGCGGCGGCCGGGCCGCGAATCACTTCGATGCGTTCGATCATCTCCGGCGGTACCCAGCTGGTGTCGCCGCGGGTGTCGCGCTCGCCGCGCCAGCCGAGACGCACAGAGTTGCGGCTGGTGACCGGCTTGCCGTCGATCAGGATCAGGGTGTTTTCCGGGCCCATGCCGCGGATATCAATCTGGCGGTTATTGCCGCGCTGGCCGCTGGTGGAGTTGCCGGTCAGGTTGACCCCCGGCATGGTGCGAATGATCTCCGAGACGTCGCGCGCCGGCGGACGCTTGCGGATCTCATCGGCGGTGATGGTGGAGACGCCCGGCGCCTGCAGGTTCTGCTCGGCGGCGGTGACCACCATGGTCTCTTCCGCGGCGCTGTTTTTATCGTCGGTGGCGGTTTCCGCTGCGCTTAACGGAAAAGCAACCCCGTAAATTCCCAGATTGACCAGCAAGGCCAGGGATTTGATCCTGTTATTCATTGTTATTCCTGCTTTTTTGTCGCCACGTTCCCCAAACGCCCCTTCCCACCGGGAGGGGAGGCGGCATAAATGTTGCCGGAAGAGGGCAAAGGCACTCCGTCGCTAGCTGAATAAGCTCTCTTCGACATGTGTTGTGAAAGACGCGCTTCCCACGGCGCGCTAATACGCTATTGCAAATGCAAATAGTTATCAATAATATTATCAATAAAGAATGACAATTAATTAAAAAAGTCACGCGATACATAGGGTTAATGACAGAATGTTAACGACAGGAAGCGAGGAGTGGTGGCGAACCCTGCAGGGTCCGCAGTCCCGGGCGGTGGATGACGCCATCGAGGTGACGTTCTGGTGGCGGGATCCGGCAGGGGATGAAACGCGTTCTCCACGCCGTCGGGTATGGCTCTATATCACCGGCGTGACCGACCACCATCAAAATGCGCGGCCGCAATCGCTGCAACGTCTGCCCGGGACCGACGCCTGGTGCTGGCGAACCACGCTGTCGCCGACCTGGCGCGGCAGCTACTGCTTTATTCCTTCCGACCGTGACGATGATTTTTCCCCTGAGGTGTTCAGCGCTGATAAGCCGGACCGCGCGCTGCTGCGCGAAGGCTGGCGCAAACTGCTGCCGCGGGCGATAGCCGATCCGCTGAACCCGCACAGCTGGCGGGGTGGACGCGGCCATGGGGTCTCGGCTCTGGAGATGCCGCAGGCGCCGGCGCAGCCCGGCTGGGACCAGCTTAATGCAGCGCATTCTCCCGCTCGTTGCCTTGAGTGGCGCAGCGCGCGTCTGGGCAACCATCGCCGGGTCTGGATCTATACCCCCGGCGAGGCCGTCGATCCGCAAACACGGCCCCTGGCGATCCTGCTTGACGGCCAGTTCTGGGCCGAAAGCATGCCGGTGTGGTCGCCGCTGGCCGCGCTGACCCGCGAGGGGAAACTGCCGCCGGCGGTCTACCTGCTGATCGACGCGATCGATAACCAGCGCCGCGGGGTTGAGCTGCCCTGTCATCGCGATTTCTGGCTGGCGGTTCAGGAGGAGCTTCTGCCCCTGGTCCGCGGCCATGCCCCGTTCAGCGACCGCCCGGATCGGACGGTGGTGGCCGGGCAAAGCTTCGGCGGCCTGGCGGCGATGTTCGCCGCCCTCAACTGGCCGCAGCGCTTTGGCTGCGTGCTCAGCCAGTCAGGCTCCTACTGGTGGCCGCATCGCGATGGCCGCGGGGAGGGCTTTATCGGCGAACGTCTGCGCCAGGGTGAGGCGTCCGCGGCCGGGCTGCGCATCTGGCTGGAGGCGGGCCAGCGTGAACCGATTATTTTTCGCGCCAACCAGGCGCTGCTGGCGCAACTCACCACCACGCAGCAGACAATTTTCTGGCGTCAGGTTGACGGCGGGCATGATGCGCTCTGCTGGCGAGGCGGGCTGACGGCAGGGCTTATCCAGCTCTGGCAGCCTCTGCTGTCGCCCCCTTAGCACAGCGCTTTACGACAGGAGTTTGATATGCAATTCAGTAACCCCTTCGACAATCCGCAAGGGCAGTTTTACATTCTGCGCAATGATCAGCAGCAGTACAGCCTGTGGCCGGGGCACTGCGCGCTGCCTGCCGGATGGACGGTAGTGTGCCCTCCGCAGTCGGTTGAGGCGTGCAACGCCTGGCTGGCGGCTAACTGGCCGACACTGACCCCCGCTCATCATGCGGCATAAGGAGCTGACCATGACCACTCGTTTACCGCTGGTTGCCGCGCAGCCGGGGATCTGGATGGCCGAGCGCCTCTCCACTCTGCCTGGCGCCTGGAGCGTGGCCCACTATGTTGAACTGCGCGGCGCGCTCGACCCCGCGCTGCTGGGTAAGGCGATTGTCGCCGGTCTGCAGCAGGCAGACACCCTCAGCCTGCGCTTTGAGGAACAGGAGGGGGAAGTCTGGCAGTGGGTAGCGGCGGAGCGCACCTTTGCCGAACCGCCCATCATTGACCTGCGTACGACGCCGGATCCGCATCGTGCCGCCACGGAGCGGATGCAGGCAGATCTGGCGCAGGATCTGCGCGTCGACGGCGGTAACCCGCTGGTGTGCCATCAGCTGCTGCGCGTCGGCGACGACCGCTGGTACTGGTATCAGCGTTATCACCATTTGCTGGTGGATGGCTTTAGCTTCCCGGCGATAACCCGGCAGATCGCCGCCATCTACCGCGCCTGGCAGCGCGGGGAAGCCACTCCTGAGTCGCCTTTCACCTCCTTCGCCGAGGTGGTGGACGAGTACCAGCGCTACGCCGGCAGCGAGGCCTGGCAGCGGGATAAAGCTTTCTGGCAGGCCCAGCGTCAGGCGTTACCGGCTCCCGCCTCACTCTCTGCCGCGCCGCTGGGCGGACGCGCCGCCGGGAGCGATATCTGGCGGATGAAGCTGGAGATGAACGCCGACGCCTTCCGCCGCCTGGCCAGCCATGTGCCGCAGTGTCAGCCCGCTGATCTGGCGCTGGCGCTCACCACGCTGTGGCTGGGCCGCCTGTGCAACCGGATGGACTACGCGGCGGGCTTTATCTTTATGCGCCGGATGGGCTCAGCGGCGCTGACCTCGACGGGGCCGGTGCTCAATGTCCTGCCTCTGGCGGTGCATATTGACGCCCAGGAGACGCTGGCGGACCTGGCGATGCGCCTCGCCGCTCAGCTGAAAAAGATGCGCCGCCATCAGCGCTATGACGCCGAGCAGATCGTCCGCGACAGCGGCAAAGCGGCAGGGGACGAACCGCTGTTTGGCCCGGTGCTGAACGTCAAAGTCTTTGATTACCAACTGGATATCGACGGCGTCGAGGCGGTGACCCATACTCTCGCCACCGGCCCGGTCAACGATCTTGAGCTGGCGCTGTTCCCCGATGAGACCGGCGGCCTGTCGCTGGAGATCCTCGCCAACAAGGCCCGGTATGATGAAGCCGAGCTGCGTCGCCACATGGCGCGACTGACCGCGCTGCTGGTGCAGTTTGCCGCCGATCCGACGCTGCGCTGCGGCGACGCGGAGATGCTCTCCGCCGACGAGCTGACCCGCCTGACGGCGGTCAACGATACCGCTATGCCGCTGCCTGCCACCACCCTCAGCGCGCTGGTGGCCGACCAGGCGCGGAAGACTCCTGATGCCCCAGCGCTGGCGGATGCAAACTGGCAGTTCAGCTATCGCGAGATGCGTCAGCAGGTGGTGGCGCTCGCGCAGCTGCTGCGTCAACGCGGCGTGAAGCCGGGCGACAGCGTGGCGGTGGCCCTGCCGCGCTCGGTGTTCCTGACCCTGGCGCTGCACGGCATTGTCGAAGCGGGGGCCGCCTGGCTGCCGCTGGACACCGGCTACCCGGACGACCGTCTGCGGATGATGCTGGAAGACGCCCGGCCGTCGCTGCTGATCGCCTCGGAGGATCAGCTGGCCCGCTTCAGCGATATCCCCGGGCTGGAGAGCCTCTGCTACCAGCAGCCGCTGGCCGTTGCGGATGACGCGCCGCTGGTGCTGTCAAAACCGGACCATACCGCCTACATCATCTTTACATCGGGCTCCACCGGACGGCCGAAAGGGGTGATGGTCGGCCAGACCGCCATCGTCAACCGCCTGCTGTGGATGCAGGATCGCTATCCGTTATCTGCCGACGACGTGGTGGCGCAGAAAACACCGTGTAGTTTTGACGTTTCGGTGTGGGAGTTCTGGTGGCCGTTTATCGCCGGCGCGCGGCTGGTGATGGCCGAGCCGGAGGCGCACCGCGACCCGCAGGCGATGCAGCAGTTCTTCGCCCACTACGGCGTGACCACCACCCACTTTGTGCCGTCGATGCTGGCGGCGTTTGTCGCCTCGCTGGATGCCGACAGCGTCGCCGCCTGCCGCACGCTGCGGCGGGTATTCTGCAGCGGCGAAGCGCTGCCGACGGAATTGTGCCGCGAGTGGGAGCGCTTGACCGGCGCGCCGCTGCATAACCTGTACGGCCCGACGGAAGCGGCGGTGGACGTCAGCTGGTATCCGGCCTGCGGGCCTGAGCTGGCGGCGGTGACCGGCAGCAGCGTGCCGATTGGCTGGCCGGTATGGAACACCGGGCTGCGCATTCTGGATGCCGCGATGCGCCCGGTGCCGCCGGGGGTGGCGGGGGATCTTTATCTCACCGGCATTCAGCTGGCGCAGGGCTACCTGGGGCGTCCGGACCTCACCGCCAGCCGCTTTATCGCCGACCCGTTTGCCCCCGGCGAGCGGATGTATCGTACCGGCGACGTGGCGCGCTGGCTGGCGAACGGCGCGGTGGAGTATCTTGGCCGCAGCGACGATCAGCTGAAGATCCGCGGGCAGCGCATCGAGCTTGGCGAGATTGACCGGGCGATGTCGGCCCTGCCGGACGTGGCGCAGGCGGTGAGTCACGCCTGCGTCTTCAACCAGGCGGCGGCGACCGGCGGCGATGCCCGGCAGCTGGTGGGCTATCTGGTCTCTGACTCCGGCCTGCCGCTGGATACCGCGGCGCTGAAAGCGCGGCTGGCGGAACAGCTGCCGCCGCATATGGTGCCGGTGGTGCTGATGCAGCTCGCTGACCTACCGCTCAGCGCTAATGGCAAACTGGATCGCAAAGCGCTGCCGCTGCCGACCCTCGGCGGCGAGCGCAGCGGCCGGCCGCCGGAGCCCGGCATGGAAACTCTTGTCGCCGCCGCCTTCAGTCAGCTGCTGGGCTGCGAGGTGAATGATATCGACGCTGATTTCTTTGCCCTCGGCGGCCATTCGCTGCTGGCGATGCGCCTGGCGGCACAGCTTAGCCGCCAGCTGGCGCGACAGGTGACCCCGGGGCAGGTGATGGTGGCCTCGACAGTGGGCAAACTGAGCGCGCTGCTGGCGGCCGATCTCAGCGATGAGCAGGCTCAGCGCCTGGGACTGGATACGCTTCTGCCGCTGCGCGAGAGCGACGGTCCGACGCTGTTCTGCTTCCATCCGGCCTCCGGCTTCGCCTGGCAGTTCAGCGTGCTGGCGCGCTATCTCAGCCCGCGCTGGTCAATTACCGGTATTCAGTCGCCGCGCCCGCAAGGGCCGATGGCCAGCGCCGCCAGCCTCGACGAGGTCTGCGAGCATCATCTGCAAACGCTGTTGGCGCAGCAGCCGCACGGCCCTTATTACCTGTTCGGGTATTCGCTGGGCGGCACCTTAGCCCAGGGCATTGCCGCCCGCTTGCGCCAGCGCGGCGAAGCGGTGGCCTTCCTCGGCCTGCTGGATACCTGGCCGCCGGAGACGCAAAACTGGGCGGAGAAAGAGGCTAACGGGCTGGATCCGGCTGTGCTGGCGGAGATTGCCCGCGAGCGCGAAGCGTTTCTTGCCGCCCAGCAGGGGCAAGCCTCCGGCGAGCTGTTCAGCGCCATCGAAGCCAACTATGCCGATGCGGTACGGCTGTTAACCACCGCGCACAGCGCGAAGTTTGACGGCAAGGCGACGCTGTTCGTGGCTGAGAAGACGCGGCAGGCGGGGATGGATCCGCAGGTCGTATGGGGCCCATGGGTGGGCGAGCTGGAGGTGTTCAGCCAGAGCTGCGCCCACGTCGACATTATCTCCCCGCAGGCCTTTGAAGCCATCGGCCCGGTGGTCAAGGAGATTCTGGGATAACGGTTGAGTTCGGGCTACAGCAGGTAGCCCGGCTCAGGGTAGCGCAAGCCGGGGAAAGGGAGAATTACCGGCGGCCCAGCGGCACCACCAGCGGCGTATGCGCCACCGGATCCTCAATGATCGTGCAGCGCAGGCCGTAAATCCGTTCAATCAGTTCCGCCGTGACGATCTCCTTCGGCGCCCCCTCGGCGACGATCTTGCCGTCGCGCAGGGCGATCAGGTGGGTAGCGTAGCGGCAGGCCTGGTTAAGATCGTGCAGCACCGCCGCCAGGGTATAGCCCTTCTCGCGATTCAGCTCGCTCAACAGCTCCAGCAGGTCGATCTGATGGCTGATGTCCAGCCAGGTGGTCGGCTCATCCAGCAGCATAATCTCTGTCTCCTGGGCCAGCACCATCGCAATCCACGCCCGCTGGCGCTGGCCGCCGGAGAGCGTATCGACGCTCTGCAGCGCCAGGTCGCTGATTCCGGTCGCCCGCATCGCGTTGTTTACCGCCGCTTCATCTTCTTTGCGCCAACGGGTGAACAGCGGCTGGTGCGGGTAGCGCCCGCGGGCCACCAGCTCCTGCACCGTGATATCGCCAGGAGTGGTGGCATTCTGCGCCAGCAGTCCGATGCGGCGGGCAACCTCTTTCGTGGCATATTGCTGGATCTGCGCGCCGTCGAGCCAGACATGGCCGCTGGCCGGCGCCATCAGGCGGCTGAGGGTGCGCAGCAGCGTCGATTTGCCGCAGCCGTTGGGGCCGATAATGGCGGTGAAGTGGCCGTCAGGGATGGTCACGTTCAGCGACTCGGCGATAGTCTTGTTCCCGTAGGCCAGGGTTAACTGCTCGCCGCGCAAACGGGAGGGGACAGCACTCATTTTTTGCGGGACTCCTGAATCAACAAAGCAATAAGGTAAATACCGCCGAGGCTGACGGTTAGCACGCCCACCGGCAGTTGCCAGGGCATAAACAGCCGCTGGGCGCCGTAATCGGCCAGCGCCAGCAGCAGCGCGCCGCACAGGGCTGACTGGGTTAATCCCCAGCGGGCCGTGCCGCTCAGGCGGCGGGCGATATGCGGCGCCACCAGCGCGATAAATGAGATTGGCCCGGCCAGCGCCGTCGAGGCGGCGGTGAGCACCACTGCCACTAGCATCAGCAGCAGGCGCGAGCGTTCGACCTGCACCCCCAGCGCGCAGGCGGTATCGTCGCCCATCTCCAGCAGCCGCATCCGGCGAACCAGCAGGGCGCTGCCCACCAGCATCAACAGGATCAGCGGCGCTGACGGCCAGGTTTTACCCCACGTCAGGCCGTTAAGCGATCCGGCGTTCCACAGGCCCGCAGAAAGGGCGGTCTCCAGCGAGGCGCGCAGCAGCAGCCAGGTGTTGAATGCCACCAGCATGGCGCGCACGCCGATGCCGATAATGATCAGGCGGAAGGTCTCGATCCCGTTGCGCCAGGCCAGCAGCCAGACCACCAGCGAGGTCAGCACCCCGCCGGCCATCGCCGCCAGGGCGATCGCCGTCAGGTTCTGGCCGAAGAGCACCATCGCCACCAGCACGCCGCTCCAGGCGCCGGTGTTAAAGCCCATCACGTCCGGGCTGCCGAGCGGGTTACGGGTCAGCGACTGGAAAATGGCGCCGCTGACGCCGAGCGCGGCGCCGATGAGCAGCGCCATTAACACCCGCGGCAGCCGCCATTCGTTTACCACCATCGTGACGTTGCGCGGCGCGTCGCCGAACAGCGCCGAGAACACCTGGTCAATCGTTAGCGGCACCGGGCCTTGCGCCAGCCCGAGCAGGGAAATCAGCAGGCTGGCGGCCATTAGCAGCAGACAGCTGGCTATCAGGCGGCGGGACGGGGCAATCACAGGCCACCTCCCCGCGGCTGGCGGCGCACCAGCCAGATCAGCACCGGCGCGCCGAGAAAGGCGCTCACCACCGATACCCGCAGTTCGCCGGGCACCAGCAGGCGGCCAATCACGTCGGCAAACAGCAGCAGCGCCGGGGTGGCGAGCAGGGTGACCGGCAGCGACCAGCGATGATCGGCCCCCACCAGCCAGCGCGCCATATGCGGCATCATCAGACCGATAAAGGCGATAGGGCCGACGACGGCGGTGGCGCTGCCGCACAGGACGGTGATAACGATCAGGCCGATCAACTGGGTGCGGGCGACGCGGCTGCCGAGGGCGGTGGCGGTATCGTTGCCGAGGCTCAGGCTGTTAAGCGCCCGGCTCAGCAGCAGGGCGGCGATCCCCGCCACCACCACCGGCAGCAGGACAATTTTCAGCGTCTGCAGGGTGCGGATATCCAGCGAACCGGCCTGCCAGAAGCGCAGCTGATCGTAGACGTCGGGGTTGAGCAGGGCGATGCCGTTGGACAGCCCTTCCAGCACCGCCGCAAGGGCGACCCCGGCAAGGGTGAGGCGCACCGGGCTCAGCTGGCCGCCGCCCTGGCTGCCGGTGAAGGCCACCAGCAGCGAGGCGCAGAGCGCGCCGCAAAACGCCAGCAGCAGCTGCTCCTGTGGAGAGGTGATCCCGAACAGCGCCGCGCCGAGGACGATGGCGAAGCTGGCGCCGGAGTTGACCCCCAGCAGGCCGGGGTCGGCCAGCGGGTTACGGGTGAGCGTCTGCATCAGCGCGCCGGCGAGACCGAGGGCGATGCCCGCCAGCAGACCGGCCAGGGTGCGCGGCAGGCGCGCATCCAGCACGATGGTGCAGTCGGCGCTTTGACAGGTTCCGCTAAAGGCGGTGAATACCGTGCCGATCGGCAATGATTTGGCGCCGATCGTCAGGCTAAGCGCGGCGGCTAAGGCGAGTAGTAGCAACAATCCGGGCACGGCGACAGAGCGTACCGCGGTCGTAGAAAACGACATAACTGACATCCCTGATATGATAATGATAGTAATTATCGTTATCGATTTTATTCAGCTATGGTAGCATGACCCACAGGAAAAAGGGTATTAAAAATAACGACAAGGCGCTGTAATGAACCGACAATCCTGGCTGCTTAACCTCAGCCTGCTGAAAACTCACCCGGCGTTTCGCGCCGTTTTTATCGCTCGCTTTATCTCTATTCTGTCGCTTGGTCTGCTGGGCGTGGCCATCCCGGTGCAGATCCAGATGATGACCCATTCGACCTGGCAGGTCGGGTTGTCGGTGACCTTGACCGGCGCGTCGATGTTTATTGGCCTGATGGTGGGGGGCGTACTGGCTGACCGCTATGAGCGCAAACGCCTGATCCTGCTGGCGCGCGGCACCTGCGGCGTGGGCTTTGTCGGCCTGTGTCTGAACGCCCTGCTGCCGGAGCCGTCGCTGGCGGCGATTTATCTGCTGGGGATCTGGGACGGTTTCTTCGCCTCTTTAGGCGTGACCGCGCTGCTGGCGGCGACCCCGGCACTGGTGGGGCGGGAAAATCTGATGCAGGCCGGGGCCATCACTATGCTGACGGTGCGCCTGGGCTCGGTGATTTCGCCCATGATCGGCGGCCTGCTGCTGGCCTCCGGCGGCGTGGCGTGGAACTTCGGCCTGGCGGCGGCGGGGACGTTTATCACCACCTTAACCCTGCTGCGTCTGCCGCAGCTGCCGCCGCCTCCGCAGCCGCGTGAGCATCCGCTGCGTGCCCTGCTGGCGGGGCTGACCTTCCTCTGTCAGAGCCCGCTTATCGGCGGGATTGCGCTGCTCGGCGGCCTGCTGACCATGGCCAGCGCGGTGCGGGTGCTCTATCCGGCGCTGGCCGGGAGCTGGCAGATGTCGGCCGGACAGATTGGCCTGCTGTACGCCGCGATTCCGCTCGGCGCGGCGCTGGGGGCGTTGACCAGCGGCCAGCTGGCCCAGACCGTGCGGCCGGGCGCGCTGATGCTGGCGACGACGGTGTGCTCCTTTGTCGCCATTGCGCTGTTCAGCCTGATGCCGCACTGGGCGTTGGGCGCGCTGTGCCTGGCGCTGTTTGGCTGGCTGAGCGCTATTAGCTCGCTGCTGCAGTACACCCTGATCCAGACTCAGACGCCGGAACATATGCTCGGGCGGATTAACGGTCTGTGGACCGCCCAGAACGTTACCGGCGACGCCATCGGCGCGGCGCTGCTCGGCGGGTTAGGGGCGGTGATGACGCCGGTCGCTTCCGCCAGCGCCAGCGGCTGGGCGCTGGCCCTCGTCGGCGTGCTGCTGGTGGGGCTGCTACGCGAGCTGCGCCGCTTCCAGCGCCCGGAAATCGTCAAAGAAAGTTAAGTAGGGGGCGATTGCCCGGTGGCGGCTGCGCCTTACCGGGCCTGGGGGTGCGGGCATTGTAGGCCGGGCAAGCGCAGCGCCGCCCGGCAAAGCGTTCGGGCTGGGTTCCCGTCCTGATGGCACAGCCCGCGCTAGCCGAACAGGCTGGAGAGACGCTGGAGCACCAGCAGGGCGCTGTAGTAGTCAAGACGGAAGGTCTCGGTGCCCAGCGGGTAGACGCGTTTCCCTTCGACCGCCGGGAGATGCGCCAGCAGCGGGTTGGCGTAGATGGCATCGACATCTTTCTGGTCGCCAGCGAACAGGAACAGGCTCTGGCCGTTCAGTCCGGCCGCCAGGTTCTCCCCGCCCAGCTGCACGATATCGTGGCGTTTGCCCTGGCTGTGGCTGGCGGGCAGGCCGCCTGGCAGCGTCGCCAGACTAAAGCCCAACTGCTGGAGCATCTGCCCCTGGGCCGATTCCGGCGTCCAGATATTGGCGCTGTGCGCGGCCGCGGTATAGACGAGGGCGGTGACCGGCTGCGGCGGTAGCTTCATTTTTTCTTTTAACGAAACGAGCTGTTTATTGAAGTCGGCGATGCGCGCGCTGGCCTGCTGCTCATGGCCGGTGATCTGCCCCAGCTGGGTGAGCAGCGTTTGCCAGCTTTTATCGTCATAGTTGATGACCAGCGTTGGGGCGATCGTTTTGAGCTGATCGTACAGCGGCAGGGCGGAGTCGCCGCCGGTGGCGCTCACCAGGATCAGATCCGGCATCTGGGCGGCCACCGCTTCCGCGCTCGGTTCGCCGATATACAACCGCGCCAGCTTGCGGGCTTTGGCGACCTCGCTCCACTGGCGCAGAAAGCCCTGGCTATCGGCCACGCGGTTGTTCGGGGTGGTGGCGCCGCTGGCGACCACCGGCGCGTCGATCGCCAGCAGCGAGCCGGTGAGGGTCACGCTGGTGGAGACAATGCGCAACGGCTGGCTCGGCAGGGTGTGTGTCCCGTAGCTGTCGGTGACCTGGCGCGGCCAGTCCGCCGCCTGGGCTGAGGTAATTCCTAAAAACAACAGCATGCCGGTCAGCGCACCGCGGCGGCAAAAAGAAGAGAAGTTCACGTCATCGCATCCTGATTCGAAGGGTAATAAATGCGTCTCATTTTCAACTTTGCGTTGACAGGATGCAAGCCAAAGTGGCGGCGCGATGACGTAACGCGGTTGACATGGCGGGCAATACCTTTTAGGTTAGCCAACCAAAATACAAATGATAATTATTCGTAATATATTTATCGTTTTTGGAGGATGATATGGAAACGTCACTGGCTGAGGATGTACAGAAACCTACCCGGACCTTGTCGCCGGACAGCTTCTTCTTTATGTCGCCGTACCGCAGTTTTAGCACCTCAGGCTGCTTCCGCCGCCTCTCAGCGCCCGCTGTCGGCGGCGATGCGCTGAACGGCGAGTTCCAGCAGCAGATGGCCGCCGCCTTTGCCGAGGCCCGGGCGGCGGGGATCCGCAAGCCGGTGATGGTCGGGGCCATCCCGTTCGACACCTGTCAGCCTTCCGAGCTTTATATCCCCGAGCGCTGGGAAGCGTTCTCGCGACCGGAAAAACAGCGTTCGGCCCGCTATGCCGCGCCGCTGGAGGCGATGGCGGTGGTGGAGCGCCGGGAGATCCCGGAGCAGGACGCGTTTCTAGCCATGGTGGAACGCGCCGCCGCGCTGACCGCCACCCCGGAAGTCGACAAAGTGGTGCTATCACGACTAATCGATATCACTACCCGCGATCCTGTCGATAGCGGCGCCCTGATGGAGCGCCTGATCGCTCAGAACCCCGCCAGCTTTAACTTCCATGTGCCGCTCGCCGACGGCGGCGTGCTGCTGGGCGCCAGCCCGGAGCTACTACTGCGTAAAGAAGGGGCGCATTTCAGCTCACTGCCGCTGGCCGGCTCCGCCCGCCGCCAGCCTGACGATGTGCTGGACCGCGAAGCGGGCAACAGGCTGCTGGCGTCCGGCAAAGATCGCCATGAGCACGAGCTGGTGACCCAGGCGATGAAGAGCGTGCTGGGCCCGCGCAGCAGCCAGCTGTCGCTGCCGTCATCGCCGCAGCTAATCACCACCCCGACGCTCTGGCATCTGGCGACGCCGATCGAAGGCACGGCGCTGGCGGAAGAAAACGCCATGTCGTTGGCCTGCCTGCTGCACCCGACTCCGGCGCTGAGCGGCTTCCCGCACCAGGCGGCGAAGCGCCTGATTGCCGAACTGGAACCCTTCGACCGTCAGCTGTTCGGCGGCATCGTCGGCTGGTGTGACGATGAAGGCAACGGCGAATGGGTGGTGACCATCCGCTGCGCGCGTCTGCAGCAGCGTACGCTGCGCCTGTTTGCCGGCGCGGGCATTGTTCCGGCCTCCTCGCCGCTGGGCGAATGGCGCGAAACCGGCGTCAAACTGACCACCATGCTTAACGTATTTGGCTTGAATTAAGAGGCAAGGATGATTGCATTTACCCGTTGGCCGGATGAGTTCGCGGCCCGCTATCGTCAAAAAGGCTACTGGCAGGATCTGCCGTTAACCAATCTGATCACCCGTCACGCAGAAAACGACGCCGTGGCGATTATCGATGGCGATCGACACATTAGCTACCGCCAGTTTAACCAGCGGGTGGACAACCTTGCCTGCTCTCTGCAGCGTCAGGGACTGAAGCGCGGAGAAACCGCGCTGGTGCAACTGGGCAACGTCGCCGAGTTTTACATCACCTTCTTCGCGCTGCTGCGCATCGGCGTCGCGCCGGTGAACGCGTTGTTCAGCCACCAGCGCAGCGAGCTTAACGCCTACGCCGCGCAGATTAAGCCGGCGCTGCTGATCGCCGACCGCGAGCACGCGCTGTTTGCCGACGATAGCTTCCTCCATGCGTTTATTGCTGAACATGCTTCCCTGCGCGTGGCGCTGCTGCGTAACGACGGCGGCGAGCGCGATCTGGCGACGGAGATTAACCGCCCGGCGGATAACTTTATCGCCAACCCAACCCCTGCCGACGAAGTGGCCTTTTTCCAGCTCTCCGGCGGCAGCACCGGGACGCCGAAGCTGATCCCGCGCACCCATAACGATTACGACTACAGTATCCGCCGCAGCAACGAGATCTGCGGGATCAACGCTGAGACGCGCTACCTCAACGCGCTGCCGGCGGCGCATAACTATGCGATGAGTTCCCCGGGTTCGCTCGGCGTTTTCCTCGCCGGCGGACGGGTGATCCTCGCCGCCGACCCGAGCGCCACCCTCTGTTTCCCGCTGATTGAACAACATCAGGTCAACGTCGCTTCGCTGGTGCCGCCGGCGGTCAGCCTGTGGCTGCAGGCTATTCATGAATGGGGCGGCAATGCCCAGCTGCAGTCGCTGCAGCTGCTGCAGGTCGGCGGCGCGCGCCTGTCGGCGACCCTTGCCGCGCGCATCCCGGCGGAAATCGGCTGCCAGCTGCAGCAGGTGTTCGGCATGGCGGAGGGGCTGGTGAATTACACCCGCCTTAACGACAGCCCTGAGCGGATCATCCATACCCAGGGCTGCCCGATGTGCCCGGACGATGAAGTGTGGGTGGCGGATGCCGAGGGCAACCCGCTGCCACGCGGCGAAGTGGGCCGCCTGATGACCCGCGGGCCCTACACCTTCCGCGGCTACTACAACAGCCCGCAGCATAACGCGGAGGCCTTTGACGCCGACGGGTTTTACTGCTCCGGCGATCTGATTTCGATCGATGAAGACGGGTATATCACCGTCCAGGGCCGGGAAAAAGATCAGATCAACCGCGGCGGCGAGAAGATCGCCGCCGAAGAGATCGAAAACCTGCTGCTGCGCCATGAGGCGGTGATCCACGCCGCGCTGGTCAGCATTGAAGACAATCTGCTGGGCGAGAAGAGCTGCGCTTACCTCGTGGTGACCTCGCCGCTGCGCGCCGTCGCGGTGCGCCGCTTCCTGCGCGAGCAGGGGGTGGCGGAATTTAAACTGCCGGACCGCGTGGAGTGCGTTGCTGCGCTGCCGCTGACGCCGGTGGGCAAAGTCGATAAGAAACAATTACGTCAGTGGCTGGCCGAAGGCAAGCTGGGCTGAAGGAGAACAGAAAATGGCAATCCCTAAATTACAGGCTTACGCGCTGCCGGAAGCCAGCGATATCCCGGCGAACAAAGTCAGCTGGGCCTTTGAGCCTGCCCGCGCCGCGCTGCTGATCCACGATATGCAGGAGTATTTCCTCAACTTCTGGGGCGAAAACAGCGCGATGATGGAGACAGTGGTGGCCAATATCGCCGCCCTGCGCGACTTCTGCAAACAGAACGGCATTCCGGTGTACTACACCGCCCAGCCGAAAGAGCAGAGCGATGAAGACCGCGCCCTGCTGAATGATATGTGGGGGCCGGGGCTGACCCGTTCGCCGGAGCAGCAGCAGGTGATTGCCGCCCTGGCGCCGGATGAAGACGACACCGTGCTGGTGAAATGGCGCTACAGCGCGTTTCATCGCTCGCCGCTTGAAGAGATGCTGAAGGAGAGCGGCCGCGACCAGCTGATCATCACCGGCGTTTACGCCCATATCGGCTGCATGACTACCGCCACCGACGCCTTTATGCGCGATATCAAACCGTTCTTTGTCGCCGACGCGCTGGCGGACTTCAGCCGCGAAGAGCACCTGATGGCGCTGAAATACGTCGCCGGCCGCTCCGGCCGCGTGGTGATGACCGAAGAATTGTTGCCGCTGCCGGCCTCCAAAGCGGCGCTACGCGCGCTGATCCTGCCGCTGCTCGACGAATCCGACGAACCGCTGGATGATGAAAACCTGATCGACTACGGTCTGGATTCGGTGCGGATGATGGCTCTCGCCGCCCGCTGGCGTAAAGTGCACGGCGATATCGACTTCGTGATGCTGGCGAAAAACCCGACCATCGACGCCTGGTGGGCGCTGCTTTCCCGCGAGGTGCAATAATGGCGGCGCTGGATTTTCGCGGCCAGACCGTGTGGGTGACCGGCGCCGGTAAAGGCATTGGCTATGCCACCGCGCTGGCTTTTGTGGAGGCCGGCGCCAACGTCACCGGTTTCGACCTCGCCTTTGACGGCGAACGCTACCCGTTTGCCACCGAAACGCTGGACGTCGCCGATGCCGACCGGGTACGCGACGTTTGCGCGCGTCTGCTCAACGATATCGAACGACTGGACGTGCTGGTGAACGCCGCCGGGATCCTGCGCATGGGCGCCACCGACCAGCTGAGCGCGGAAGAGTGGCGGCAGACCTTCGCGGTCAACGTCGGCGGGGCGTTTAATCTGTTTCAGCAGACGATGGCCCAGTTCCGCCGTCAGCGGGGCGGGGCGATCGTCACCGTCGCTTCCGATGCCGCGCATACGCCGCGCATCGGCATGAGCGCCTATGGCGCCTCGAAGGCGGCGCTGAAAAGCCTGGCGTTGACCGTCGGCCTTGAGCTGGCGGGCAGCGGGGTGCGCTGTAATCTGGTGTCGCCGGGCTCTACCGATACCGATATGCAGCGCACGCTGTGGGTCAGCGACGATGCGGAGCAGCAGCGGATCCGCGGTTTCGGCGAGCAGTTTAAGTTGGGTATCCCGCTGGGCAAGATTGCCCGCCCGCAGGAGATCGCCAATACCATTCTGTTCCTCGCCTCTTCTCACGCCAGCCATATCACCCTGCAGGATATTGTGGTGGACGGCGGCTCGACGCTGGGGGCGTAAATGGCCTGGAAACGAGCGCTCACGCTGGCGGCGCTGAACGCCAGCAGCGAAAACACCCTGGTGGCGCATCTGGGGATCGTCTACACCCGGCTGGAGGCGGGGTTGCTGGAGGCGGAGATGCCGGTGGATGCCCGCACCCATCAGCCGTTTGGCCTGCTGCACGGCGGCGCTTCCGCGGCGCTGGCGGAGACGCTGGGGTCGATGGCCGGCTGGCTGATGACCGAAGAGGGGCAGTGCGTGGTGGGCACCGAGCTGAACGCCACCCATCACCGGGCGGTCTCCAGCGGGAAAGTGCGCGGCGAATGCCGCCCGCTGCATCTTGGCCGGCAGAGCCAGAGCTGGGAGATTGTGGTGTATGACGAGAAGGGGCGGCGCTGCTGCACCTGTCGTCTGGGCACCGCGGTGCTGGGCTAAGGAGCCGCTGTTTCCCCGGCTCGCGCTGCGCTGAGCCGGGCTACGGTTTTGACGCCCGGCGGCGCTGCGCTTGCGCGGGCCTACGGTCTGCCCCGGCTTTCCGGGAATGTCTCAGCGATGTTGAGACCGCCAACACCGGCAGTTTCAGTCAGCATCGATGCCGTTGTAGGCCGGGTCAGCGCAGCGCCACCCGGCAAAATCACGGCGTAACCGGACCGATTCGGTCATCGACTGGCAACCCGCATAATCCTTTCATTCATTTTCCTGCCTTAAGTGATCTCGCTAGCAATGTGAGACAAATCTCTGTGGGTGGACGGCATCTGCGCTGTTTCGATGTTGTTAAATTCTGCGTTGTGATCTAGAAACAAAATGTAACATCCTGATTACCCTACCGGTGGACCACAACAATGAATAATTCAGGGAAATACCTTATCTGGGCACTGCTCTCCGTGATCGGAGCCTTTGCCCTCGGCTACATTGCTTTAAACCGGGGTGAGCAGATCAATGCGCTGTGGATTGTCG
Organism: Klebsiella sp. JB_Kp031; assembly: GCF_040064295.1. Lineage (NCBI taxonomy): Bacteria > Pseudomonadati > Pseudomonadota > Gammaproteobacteria > Enterobacterales > Enterobacteriaceae > Klebsiella > Klebsiella sp. JB_Kp031. Next base: position 10,440 of record NZ_JBEAJW010000003.1, on the reverse strand, counting down.
TCGCGGCAGTCTGCGTTTATCTGATCGCGTATCGTTTTTACGGCCTGTATATCGCCAAAACCGTGCTCGGCGTCGATTCGACGCGCATGACGCCCGCGGTGCGGCATAACGATGGCCTCGACTATGTCCCGACTGACAAAAAAGTGCTGTTCGGACACCATTTTGCCGCCATCGCCGGCGCGGGGCCGCTGGTGGGCCCGGTGCTTGCCGCGCAGATGGGCTATCTGCCGGGGATGATCTGGATCCTCGCCGGCGTGGTGCTGGCCGGGGCGGTGCAGGACTTTATGGTGCTGTTCGTCTCCACCCGCCGCGACGGCCGTTCGCTGGGCGAACTGGTGAAAGAGGAGATGGGGGCGACCGCCGGGGTGATTGCCCTGGTGGCGACCTTTATGATCATGGTGATCATCCTCGCTGTGCTGGCGATGATCGTGGTGAAAGCGCTGACCCATAGCCCGTGGGGAACCTATACCGTGGCCTTTACCATTCCGCTGGCGCTGTTTATGGGGATCTATATTCGCTATCTGCGCCCGGGGCGCATTGGCGAAGTGTCGGTGATTGGCCTGATATTCCTGGTGTTCGCCATTATCTCCGGCGGCTGGGTAGCGGAAAGCCCGACCTGGGCGCCGTTCTTTGACTTTACCGGCGTCCAGCTCACCTGGATGCTGGTGGGCTACGGTTTTGTCGCCGCGGTGCTGCCGGTCTGGCTGCTGCTGGCCCCGCGCGACTACCTCTCCACCTTCCTCAAAATCGGCACTATCGTCGGTCTGGCGATCGGCATTCTGATTATGCGTCCGACCCTGACCATGCCGGCGCTGACCAAATTTATTGACGGTACTGGCCCGGTATGGACTGGCAACCTGTTCCCGTTCCTGTTTATCACTATCGCTTGCGGCGCGGTGTCGGGCTTCCACGCCCTGATTGCCTCCGGTACCACGCCGAAGATGCTGGCGAATGAAAATCAGGCCTGCTTTATCGGCTACGGCGGCATGCTGATGGAATCCTTCGTAGCGATTATGGCGCTGGTCGCCGCCTGTATCATTGACCCGGGCGTCTACTTCGCGATGAACAGCCCGATGGCGGTGCTGGCGCCGGCGGGAACCACCGATGTGGTGGCGTCGGCGGCGCAGGTGGTGAGCGGTTGGGGCTTTGCGATTACCCCGGAAACGTTGACGCATATCGCTAATGAGGTGGGCGAGCAGTCCATCATCTCCCGCGCCGGCGGGGCGCCTACGCTGGCGGTGGGCATGGCCTACATTCTCCACGGCGCGCTGGGCGGGCTGATGGACGTCTCGTTCTGGTACCACTTTGCCATTCTGTTTGAAGCGCTGTTTATCCTGACGGCGGTGGATGCCGGCACCCGTGCGGCGCGCTTTATGCTGCAGGATCTGCTGGGTGTGATCTCCCCGAACCTGAAGCGTACTGATTCGTTACCGGCTAACCTGCTGGCGACGGCGCTGTGCGTGCTGGCGTGGGGCTACTTCCTGCATCAGGGGGTGGTCGATCCGCTGGGCGGTATTAACACCCTGTGGCCGCTGTTCGGTATCGCCAACCAGATGCTGGCGGGGATGGCGCTGATGCTCTGCGCAGTGGTGCTGTTCAAGATGAAACGTCAGCGCTATGCGTGGGTGGCGCTGGTGCCGACGGCCTGGCTGCTGATCTGTACCCTCACCGCCGGCTGGCAGAAAGCCTTCAGCCCGGACAATAAAGTGGGCTTCCTGGCGATTGCCAACAAGTTCCAGGCGATGATCGACAGCGGCAAAATTCCGGCGCAGTACACCGAGTCGCAGCTGTCGCAGCTGGTGTTTAACAACCGTCTCGATGCCGGGCTGACCATCTTCTTTATGATCGTGGTGGTGGTGCTGGCGCTGTTCTCGATTAAAACCGCGCTGGCGGCGCTGAAGGAGAATAAACCGACGGCGAAAGAGACACCCTATGAGCCAATGCCTGAAAACCTGGACGCTGTGGTGACTCAGGCGAAAGGGGCGCATTAACCTGTGTGCCGGGTGGCGGCTTCGCCTTACCCGGCCTGTCTTTCTGATCCTCCCTCTCCCTTTGGCAGAGGCTCGGGGTGAGGGAAACAAAAGAGAAATGACTTATGTTTGACACCCTTTCCAAAGCAGGTAAGTACCTGGGCCAGGCCGCCAAAATGATGATCGGCGTGCCGGATTACGACAACTACGTCGAGCACATGCGCGTCAACCATCCGGATCAGACGCCAATGACCTGGGAAGAATTTTTCCGCGAACGCCAGGACGCTCGCTACGGCGGCAAGGGCGGGGCGAAGTGCTGTTAACCCTCTTTCGGCAGATAGAGGCTGATCTGCTCCTGCTTACAGCCGTAGAGCGCCGCCAGCTTTTCGCGGGTGCGCTTCTGCGGCCGGGAGTCCAGCGCTTCCAGCTGTGACACGGCGGACTGGCTGATGCCCAGTTTGTCGGCCACCTCCTGCTGGGATAACCCACGCAGGATACGCCACGCGGCCTGCAGGCTGACGTTCTCGCTATGCATGATGTCGCACACTTCACCCGGTAAACCTACGTTATCGTAGATATCTGATTCGTAAGGGATGTCTTCCCAGTCGTTTTCATCATCGTCATCATACTCAAGCATGGCTAAACGCATGCGAAAATATTCACCGTAGGGAATGACAACATACTGTTTTTTTCCTTCTTCATCCTTGATGAACTGAATAGTCATATTCCGTATGCTCCTCATGAAGGTAGGTGGTGGTTGTCCGGCGTTTTACCGCCACTACGTAACAGGTATCACCCGGCGGGTCTCCGAAGGTGTAAATGACCCTGTAATCACCTAATCGCAACCTGTAGTGGTTTTCGGGAGAAGATAATTTCTTGATATCCGCGACAGGTGATGTTTTATCATCCATCTTCTCCAGCCTGAATTTAATGCGGTTCTGATATCGCGTATCGATTTTAGAAAATTGCTTCTCTGCTGTTTTTGACCAGACAATCTTCATCCGTACCTCCACTGTACGCCCACACAGAATATAAGGAAATAATAAGACTATTAGATAAATTCCGAATTTCTAATGGGTTACTGTAGAGCGGAGAAAAACCGGGAGAAAGCGGCAAAACGGGAACCGTCGAGGGTGCTCGGGAAGGCCTCTGCCGGACGACAGAGGCTTGCAGGAAATGTGCGATCAGGCGTTCAAACCACCGTCCACATCGAGACCGGTGCCGGAGATCTGCCCGGCGGCCGGGCTGGCGAGGAAGGTGACCGCCGCGGCGATGTCTTCCGGCTGGCCGTAGTGGCCTAACGCAATAAGTTGACGCTGAGCATCGGCCTGCTCGCCGTCTTCCGGGTTCATATCGCTGTTGGTCGGGCCGGGATGGACGAGGTTAACGGTGATACCGCGGGGGCCTAAATCGCGCGCCAGGCCGCGGGTCAGGGAGTTGAGAGCGGACTTGGTCATTGAGTAAACCGCGATGCCCGGCTGCGCCACGCGGTTAGCCAGACAGCTGCCGATGTTGATGATGCGGCCGCCGTCGGACATATGCACCAGCGCCTCCTGGATAGCGATAACCACCCCACGAATATTGACGTTAATAAGCGCGTCAATGTCCGCCAGCGTCATGGACTCCAGCGGGCCGCCGCGCGCGATCCCGGCGTTGTTGACCAGAATATCCAGCCCGCCGAGGGATCGCGCCGCATGGGTCACAGCATCCTGTATCGCCTGCGCGCTGGCGCTGTCGGCCTGCACCGCTTCACTGTGCCTACCCAGCGCCTTTATTTCCTCGGCGACCGCCTGGGCTTTATCGGCCGATTTTTCATACGTTATAACCACATCTGCGCCGGCGCGCGCCAGCGACAGCGCGATAGCGCGCCCCAATCCACGGCTGGCGCCGGTAACCAGCGCCTTCTTACCTGTTAAATCGATCTGCATGATGACCTCGTTGCGAGAGTGGTGAGCATCATCATTAGGTATAGACGGTCGGGGTGATTAACGGCTGAAGTATTCCACCTTCTCAAACGCCGCGCGCAGAACCCCAGGGGTTAAGGTCACCGGTAAATAATGAATCGACTCGCCCGGGCGCAGGGTATGAGCAATGACCCGGTCAAGCTCTGCGCGGTTATTGATATCAACCTCCAGCGCCGCCAGCGTCGCCGGCAGGTTAAAGCGCTGCCAGGCCTGCACCAGCTGCGCCAATACCTCATCCTGACCGAGCAGGGCGCTTTGCACCAGAATGCCGTAGGCCACCTTGGTGCCATGGAGGAATTTATCCGTCTGCGGCAGCACCGTCAGCCCGTTGTGCACCGCATGGGCGGCGGCGACCCGGGTGTAGCGTTCCCCCAGCCCGCCAACCATCCCGCCGCCAGCGATAACTGCATCCACCACATCGCGAAACGCCTGGGTCAGCTCGCCGCGGCGCTGGTCCGCCAGCGCCGTTTCGCTGCTGTCCAGCAGCACGTCGCGGATCGCCAGCGCGCCGTTAATCCCCAGCCGCACGGTGAGCGGCAGAGCCTCCGGCTGCGGCGCCAGTACCACGGCCTCATACCATTTGGCTAAGGTGTCGCCAATGCCCGCCAGCAGGTACTCCGCCGGGGCGTTGAGAATGATGCGCGGCTCGACCAGCACCAGGAAATTCGCGTCATCGAACATCTCAAAATTCAGCGCCTGTCCGGCGTCGCTGTACCACACCGACAGCGGCGTCCACGCCGCGCAGGTGGCGGCGATGGTCGGGATGGCCACCAGCGGAACCCCCAGGCGGCGGGCCAGCACTTTCGCGCTGTCGAGCAGCGCGCCGCCGCCGACGCCAATCACTACCGCCCGATCGTCACCTGAGGCCTGCACCAGACCCGCCACGTCGCGTTCGCTGCAGTGGCCGGTAAAGCGGATCTTTTTCGCTTCCGGCAGGTGGAAGGCCGCCGGCAGAAAAGGCTCGGCGCCGGCCAGGGCGCGCTCGCCATAGACCCACACCGCCCGCGACAGCTGGTCGGCGTTAAAAAAATCGCTTAGCCGCTCAAGGCTGCCAGAATGGGAGAAATAGTTGGCCGGGCCGGGCACGACGCGGATATCGCTGTTGCTCATGGGTGCTGTCCTTATTGGTGTTGGGCTAACCTGATGTTATGTCTGGACATCCAGATGGCTAATATTATTTCGTTGTATCTTATGCTTTTTACGCAGTTGTCAGCCAGCGGCGGCTATGAAAAATTCGTTAAATCAGAAGATTAATTGCCGCACGGGAGCAGTGATGAGCGCGAATCGCCTTGAGATGCATAACATTAGCCTGGCCTTCTCCGGCTTTCAGGCGCTGAACAAGGTGGCCTTCACCCTTTATGGCGGGTCGGTGCATGCCCTGACCGGCGCCAACGGCGCGGGTAAGTCGACGCTGATGGCCGTGTTGTGCGGCACCCACGCCCACTATGAAGGCGAGGTGACGATCAACAACCAGCCGGTCACCATTCGTTCGCCGCGGGATGCCAAACAGCTGGGGATCCACCTGGTGCAGCAGGAGGTGGACGTGGCGCTGGTGCCGGGCCTGAGCATTGCCGAAAACATCATGCTGGACAGGCTGGCTGAGCCGGGGACGACCTTCCGCTGGGCGCGGGTTCGGCAGCTGGCGCGCGAGGCGCTGGCGCAGCTGGACGTGGCGCTGGACGTCAGGCGCTCTATTGATAGCTGCACCCTTGCTGAAAAACAGCAGATCCTGCTGGCCCGCGCCCTGTCGCACCATTGCCGCTTTTTGATTCTGGATGAACCCACCGCGCCGCTGGATCAGCATGAAAGCGAACGCCTGTTTGCGGTGGTGCGCCGTCTGCAGCAGCAGGGGATCGGGGTGGTGTTTATTTCGCACCGTATTCACGAGCTGAAGGCGATCTGCGACACCCTGACGGTGCTGCGTGACGGGCGGTTGATTGAGAGCGGCCCGATGGCGCCGCTGAGCGGGGAACAGATTGTCGAAAAGATGCTGGGCCACGAGCTGAGCGATATCTTCCCGCCGCCGCGACCGCCGCACGGTGAAGAAGTGCTGCTGCAGGTAGAAGGGCTGCACGATGAGGCGCTGCTGCAGGATATCTCGCTGCGCCTGCGCAAGGGGGAAATTCTTGGTATCGCTGGGCTGGCCGGCGCGGGCAAAACTGAGCTGTGCAAAGCGCTGTTCGGCGCCAGCAAAAGCCGGGTACAGCGCGGCGAGCTGAACGGCCAGCCGTGGCGGCCGCGCGATCCGGCCGATTCGGTAGGGCGCGGCCTGGCGCTGGTCCCGGAGGAGCGGCGCAAAGAGGGCATTTTCATCGAAGAGCCGATCGCGATGAACCTGGCGGTCAGCGCCGATAACCACTTTTCGCGCTGGAGCCTGTTCGGCCATCGGCAGGCCTGGCGCTGGGCGGAGGAGGTGATTGCCCGCCTCGGCGTGCGCGCCACCGGTCCCGGTCAGACGCTGCGCCGTCTTTCCGGCGGCAATCAGCAGAAAGTGGCCATTGGCAAATGGCTGCGCAGTCATGCCAATGTTTTGATTTTTGACGAACCGACCAAAGGTGTCGATGTGAAAGCGAAAACCGATCTGTTCATGCTGATCGATGGTCTGGCGCGGGAAGGCAAAGGGGTGATTTATGCCTCGGGTGAATTCGCCGAGCTGGTCGGTTTATGCGACCGCATCTGCGTACTGTGGGACGGACGGATCGTGGCGGAGATCCCCGGCGCGGAAGCCCGGGAAGAGACACTGCTTTATTATTCAACCGGAGGAGCGGCAGCGTGAGCAAGGCCCTGGCAGTGAACGCGACGGTATCGGGCCGTCAGCGATTTTTTGATTTTCTCTATAAGTGGGGCATGTTGCTGACCGTGGTGCTGCTGGTGGCGGTCTTTGGCCTCGCCTCGGACAATTTCCTTGACCCGTTCAACATCATCAACATTCTGCGCTCGATTGCCATCGTGACGGTGATTGCCATTGGGGTGTCGATTTCCCTCACCATCGGCGGCTTCGATCTGTCCGTCGGATCGACGGCATCGCTGGCCAACGCCCTGGTGATCTCCCTGTTCGTCTGGCATGGCCTGGGGACCACCGAAGCAATCCTGATCACCCTCGTGCTCTGCACTCTGGTAGGGCTGTTTAACGCCTTTCTGATCGTGGTGCTGCGCATCCCCGACATGCTCGCCACCCTGGCCAGCCTGTTTGTGATTCAGGGGGTGGCGATGACCTACAGCTACGGCGGGTCGATTACCGAAAACATGGTGCTGCCGAGCGGCGAGATGGCGGAAGGCACCATCCCGGCGGCGTTTGGCGCGCTGGGCCAGGTGCCGACTATCGTCATCATCATGCTGGTGGTAACGCTGGTCGCCCAGCTGGCGCTGTCGTTCACCACCCACGGCCGGCGGATGTACGCCATCGGCGGCAACCCGGAGGCGGCGAGGCTCTCCGGCCTGCGGATCACGCGTTATAAAGTGGCGGCGTATGTGATTGCTTCGCTGCTGGCCGGGCTGGGCGGCATTCTGCTGGCCTCGCGTATCGGATCCTCGCAGGTTAATGCCGGCGGCGGCTATTTGATGGACGCGGTGGCGGCGGCCTGGATCGGCTTTTCGCTGGCCGGTTCCGGGAAACCGAACGCCCTGGGGACGCTGGTGGGGGCGGTGATCCTCGGCGTGCTCTCCAACGGCCTGGTGATGCTCTCGGTGCCGTATTACGCGATGGACATTATTAAAGGGCTGGTACTGGCTGGCGCGCTGGCACTGACCTATTTTCAGCGCCGTACTTAACATTTTACAGGGTAAACCGCATGAAAAAGATCGCACTCTCTCTCATTACGCTGGGTCTGCTGCAGTCGACGGCGGCGCTGGCCACCGCCCCGACGCCGGTGCCGGCGGCCATTGCCGAACACAACGGCCCGATCCGCATTGCCGTGATCCGCAACCTGGGGTCTGACGATAACACCACCCAGTTTGTCGCCGGGGCGCTGCAGGAAGGCAAAAAGCTCGGTTTCAAAATCAGCACCTTCCTGAGCAACGGCGATGACGCCAAGTTCCAGGACTTCGTCAACCAGGCGATCAGCCAGAAATATGACGGCATTATTCTCTCCCAGGGGCGTGACCCCTATTCGACGGCCCTGGTGAAGAAGGCGGTGGACGCCGGGATCAAAGTGGCGGTGTTCGATACTGCGGTGAGCGGTGAGATCCCGGGAGTGACGGTCAGCCAGCAGGATGACGCCTCACTGACCGAGCTCTCCTTTGGCCAGCTGGTGAAAGACTTCAACGGCAAGGCCAACATCGTCAAGCTGTGGGTGGCGGGCTTCCCGCCGATGGAGCGCCGTCAGGCGGCTTACCAGACACTGCTGAAGCAAAATCCGGGAATTAAAGAGCTGGAGTCGATCGGCGCCGTTTCATCCGATGTGCAGGGCGACACCGCTAACAAGGTGGGGGCGATCCTCGCCAAGTATCCGAAAGGGAAAATCGACGCTATCTGGGGCACCTGGGATGCCTTTAGCCAGGGGGCCTATAAAGCGCTGAAAGAGAACGGCCGCACCGAGATCAAACTCTACAGCATTGATATTTCCAACCAGGATCTGCAGCTGATGCGCGAAGCCGGCAGCCCGTGGAAGGTGAGCGTGGCGGTGGATCCGAAGCTTATCGGCGCGACCAACGTGCGGCTGATCGCTAATAAGATCGCCGGCGAGCCGACGCCAGCCACCTACGACTTCAAGGCGGCGGCAATCCCGCAGGCGCTACTGGCGGCCCAGCCGGGGGCGGTGAACGTGGCCTCGCTGGGGAAAATCATTCCGGGCTGGGGCCAGACGGAAGACTTTATCGCCCCGTGGTTCGCGACGCTGGAAGCGAAAAACAAATAAAACGAAGCCGGGTGGCGGTGGGGCGGTCTGGTGCCCTCACCCCGGCCCTCTCCCGCAGGGAGAGGGGGAACACCAACTGCACCCGTAGGCCCGGTAAGCGTAGCGCCACCGGGCGTAAGGAATCCACTATGTCAGCATTACCTTCCCCCGAATACAGCCGCAATATGCGGCTGATTGGCCATAGCGACCAGGGCGGTCGTCCGGACGGCGTGCAACTGATGGTGCACCGCGGATTCGCCTATATCGGCCATATGGTGTCGCAGGGTTTTTCCGTGGTCGATGTTCGCGATCCGACCCGGCCCACTACGGTCAACTATATTGCCGCGCCGTCGGGCACCTGGAACGTGCACCTCCAGGCGCATGACGATCTGCTGCTGGTGATCAACGCCCGGGACCTGTTTGCCGACGCCCGTTTTGCCGATGAGAAGGTGTACTACACCCGATCGGTGGGTGACACAGTCAGCGATGTGCAGGACAAAGGCTGGAGCGCCGGGCTGCGCGTGTTTGATATCTCCACGCCGGATAAGCCGCGTGAAATTGGCTTTCTGTCGCTTAATGGCATCGGTATTCACCGCATCTGGTACGTCGGCGGCCGCTGGGCGTATGTGTCCGCGCTGATCGACGGTTTTACCGACTACATCTTCCTGACCATCGATCTGGCCGATCCGCGTAAACCGCAGGTTGCCGGGCGCTGGTGGCTGCCGGGGATGCACCAGGCAGGCGGCGAAACACCGGACTGGCCGCAGGGCAAACGCTACGCGCTGCACCACGCCATTATTGCCGGGGATACCGCCTACGGCAGCTGGCGCGACGGCGGCCTGACGCTGCTGGACGTCAAAGACCGAACTCAGCCGACGCTGATTAGCCATCGCAACTGGAGCCCGCCGTTTGGCGGCGGAACGCATACCGCGCTGCCGCTGCCGGATCGCGATCTGCTGGTGGTACTGGATGAAGCGGTGCTCGACAACCAGGAGGACGGCGAGAAGCTGATCTGGCTGTTTGATATCCGCGAGCCGGCGAACCCGGTGAGTATCTCGACTTTCCCACAGCCGGATGAAATCGACTATGTGGCGAAAGGGGCGCATTTTGGCCCGCACAATCTGCATGAGAACCGGCCGGGGAGCTTTGTCAGCTCAACGCTTATCTTCGCCACGTATCAGAATGCCGGCGTGCGGGCGTACGACATTTCTAATCCTTATCGCCCGGTGGAGACCGGGGCGCTGGTGCCGGCTGCTCCTGAGAGAATGATGGATACCCGTCCCGGCCGCCCGCGGGTAATTCAGTCCTGCGATGTGTTTGTCGATGCCCAGGGAATTATCTACAGCACCGATTACAACGGCGGGCTGTCGGTGATTGAGTATCTGGGGTGAGGGCAAGGTAAAAGCAAAATTGTGCTTGCATTTCTGCCGGGTGGCGGCTTTCGCCTTACCCGGCCTACGAAAGACTGCAACATCAAATCGTTATGCGGTTATCTGTAGGCCCGCGCAAGCGTAGCGCCGCCGGGCAATCTCAGAAAATTGCACTTTTTAGGGCTTGCTCCCTCTCCCTGTGGGAGAGGGCCGGGGTGAGGACAAGGTAAAAGCAAAATTGTGCCCGCATTTCTGCCGGGTGGCGGCTTTCGCCTTACCCGGCCTACGAAAGACTGCAACA
>NZ_JBEAJW010000037.1:0-61810 GCF_040064295.1 Klebsiella sp. JB_Kp031 | reverse complement strand
GAACCAGGGAATGCCGGTATCAAAAACCGGTGCCTTACCGCTTGGCGATACCCCAATACCGTCGCGGTGACCCGCAAATATCGAAGAAATATGGCTGGGGTACCTGGATTCGAACCAGGGAATGCCGGTATCAAAAACCGGTGCCTTACCGCTTGGCGATACCCCATCCGTACAACGCTGACTGGTGAATGGTGCGGGAGGCGAGACTTGAACTCGCACACCTTGCGGCGCCAGAACCTAAATCTGGTGCGTCTACCAATTTCGCCACTCCCGCAAAAAAAGATGGTGGCTACGACGGGATTCGAACCTGTGACCCCATCATTATGAGTGATGTGCTCTAACCAGCTGAGCTACGTAGCCATCTTTTTTTCGCGTAACCTTATCGGCGTTGCGGGGCGCATTATGCGTATTGGGCCTGCGAGCGTCAACCTCTTTTTCAAGGAAAATCGTTGTAATGTGACTGTTTGGTTAGGTTGCGAACAGCTCGCTGCAATAATCGGCAATTATTGGTTATTTATCGTTTTTCAGCGGCATAATTCCCGCAAAAAGAAAACGGACCCCGGAGGGTCCGTTTCGCGTTTCAACGCCTGTCAGGGCTTATTTATAGGCCGACTGGTGGACGCCTACCGCGCGGCCTGACGGATCGTTCATGGTTTTGAATGCTTCATCCCACTCAATGGCTTTAGCAGAAGAGCAGGCCACCGACGGACCGCCAGGAACACACTCCGCCGCGCTTGGCAGCGGGAACAGCTCTTCGAAGATCTCGCGGTACAGATAGCCTTCTTTGGAGGTCGGCGTGTTGTACGGGAAGCGGAAGCTTGCGGTTTCCAGCTGCTGGTCGCTGATCTGTTTCGCGGCCACTTCTTTCAGCGTATCGATCCAGCTGTAGCCGACGCCGTCAGAGAACTGCTCTTTCTGGCGCCAGGCAACGCTGGCCGGCAGATAGGATTCAAAGCATTCGCGCAGCACGTGTTTTTCCATTTTGCCGTTGCCGCACATCTTATCCTGCGGGTTGATGCGCATCGCCACGTCGAGGAACTTCTTGTCAAGGAACGGTACGCGGGCTTCCACGCCCCAGGCGGACATCGCTTTGTTGGCGCGGGCGCAGTCAAACATATGCAGCGCCTGCAGCTTACGTACCGTCTCTTCGTGCAGTTCTTTGGCGTTCGGCGCCTTATGGAAGTAGAGGTAGCCGCCGAACACTTCGTCCGAGCCTTCGCCGGAAAGCACCATTTTGATGCCCATGGCTTTAATTTTCCGCGACATCAGGTACATCGGCGTCGAAGCGCGAATAGTGGTCACATCGTAGGTTTCGATGTGATAGATAACGTCGCGGATCGCATCCAGCCCTTCCTGGACGGTAAAGTGAATTTCATGGTGCACGGTGCCGAGGTGGTTAGCCACTTCCTGCGCCGCTTTCAGGTCAGGAGAGCCTTCCAGACCGACCGCGAAGGAGTGCAGCTGCGGCCACCAGGCTTCGCTACGCTCCTGATCTTCAACGCGACGGGCGGCAAATTTCTTGGTGATGGCGGAGATGACCGAAGAATCAAGGCCGCCGGAGAGCAGCACGCCGTAGGGGACGTCGGACATCAGATGGCTTTTCACCGACTCTTCCAGTGCCTGGCGCAGCTCGTTCTTATCGGTAACGTTGTCTTTTACCGCGTCGTAATCGAACCAGTCGCGCTGATAGTACTGGCGAATTTCACCGTCTTTGCTCCACAGGTAGCTCCCCGCCGGGAACTCTTTAATGGTGCGGCACACCGGCACCAGGGCTTTCATTTCAGAGGCGACATAGAAGTTGCCGTGTTCGTCATGGCCCATATACAGCGGGATAATGCCGATATGGTCGCGGCCGATTAAGTACGCGTCTTTTTCGCTGTCGTACAGGGCGAAGGCGAACATCCCCTGCAGGTCGTCGAGGAACGCCGGGCCTTTTTCCTGATACAGCGCGAGGATCACTTCGCAGTCGGAGCCGGTCTGGAACTGATAGCGGTCGCCATATTCCGCGCGCAGCGCCTGATGGTTGTAGATTTCGCCGTTAACGGCCAGCGCATGGTTTTTTTCGGCGTTGTACAGCGGCTGAGCGCCGGCGTTGACATCGACAATCGACAGGCGCTCGTGCGCCAGAATCGCTTTGTCGCTGGCATACACGCCAGACCAGTCCGGACCGCGATGGCGCATCAGGCGGGAAAGCTCCAGCGCCTTTTTACGCAGCTCGCCTGCGTCAGTTTTAATATCCAGTACGCCAAAAATAGAACACATAGCCTTCTCCATTACCCTGTCGTGTTTGATGTTGTGCTGGCTTCGTCTCGTGGCGAAGCCTGAGTGCGTGCTTAAGAAAATGCCGTAAAGGGGGAGCAGGCGCAAGGGTTTTACGGCCGGAAAAAGAAAAAACGCAACTGCGATTGTTGAATAGTAAAAAAAGAGTATCTTTTGAACGGCTTCATTGAAGAATACGCAATTTTAAGCCGTTTTTATTAGATATGGTACTTTTGGCAGGCGTCAAAAATGAACAACCACGTCCTGAGACGTGGCTGACATTAGAAAATATCGATTTCCGCGACGGAGGGGTAGATCCACGACGGGCGGAACGGCATGCTGTCGATGTCGTCGAGGGTTGAGACTCCGGAGAGCACCAGAATGGTCTCCAGCCCCGCCTGGAAGCCAGCAAGAATGTCGGTACGCAGATTGTCGCCGACAATCACCGTCTGTTCGGAGTGGGCCTGCATTTTGTTCAGCGCTGAGCGGATGATCCACGGGCTGGGTTTACCGACGTAAAACGGCTTACGGCCGGAGATCTTCTCGATCCCGGCGCACAGGGCGCCGCAGGCCGGGTAGAAGCCGCGACCGTGAGTATCCGGGTTAGTGGCAATGAAGCGGGCGCCATTGGCGACAAAGAAGGCCGCCTTATGCATCATCTCCCAGTTAAAGGAGCGGGTTTCCCCGACGATGACAAAATCCGGGTTGACGTCGGTAATGGTAAAGCCGGCTTTGTACAGCTCGTGGATCAGCGCCCCTTCACCCACCACATAGGCTTTCTTACCTTCCTGGCGGCGCAGAAAATCGGCCGTCGCCATCGCCGAGGTGTAGAAGGCGCTATCCGGAACCTCAATCCCGGCGGTGGCGAAACGGTTCGCCAGATCCTGGCCGGTTTGCGACGGGTAGTTGGTCAGCATCACCAGCGGCATGCCTTTCTCGAGGATGCGCTTGATAAACTCGGCAGCGCCGGGAACGGCGACGTTATCGTGCATCAGCACACCGTCAATATCACAAATTATGTTTTGAATGGTCATGGTGGGTCCAGAATCATTATCAAAGACGAAACTATACGCGTCATTGATGAGGTTTCACACCTCTGACGGGCGATGCCCGCCAACGACAGAGCGACGCGCTTATCAATAAAGGGGGGCGGTTAGCTCTCAAGCAAGCGCTGCAGCAGCGTGCCATTGAGCATGGCGCGTTTGACCAGCGCGAAGGCGCCAATCGCTGAGCGATGATCGAGGGTGGAGCGCACCACAGGCAGGTTCTTACGAAACGCCTTCAGCGCCTGGGCGTTAATGCAGCCCTCAATGGCCGGGAGCAGCACTTTCTCGGCTTCCACAATTTCGCCGGCGATGACGATTTTTTGTGGATTGAACAGGTTGATGGCGATGGCGATCGTTTTTCCGAGGTGACGCCCTACGTACTCGACCACTTCGCAGGCCAGGGCATCGCCTTTGTTGGCCGCTTTGCAGATGGTTTTGATGGTGCAGTCATCGAGGGTCAGACGGCTCTGATAGCCCTGCTCCAGCAGGTGGCGAACGCGATGTTCGATGGCGGCATTAGCTGCGACGGTCTCCAGACAGCCAAAGTTGCCGCAGTGGCAGCGCTCGCCCAGCGGGTCGACCTGAATATGGCCGATTTCGCCGACGTTGCCGTTACGGCCGATAAAAATGCGTCCGTTGGAGATGATCCCTGCCCCGGTGCCGCGGTGCACGCGCACCAGAATGGAGTCTTCGCAATCCTGGCTTGCGCCAAAATAGTGCTCGGCCAGCGCCAGGCTGCGGATATCGTGTCCGACAAAGCAGGTAACGTTGAAGCGTTTTTCCAGCGCCCCGACCAGGCCCCAGTTTTCCACCGCAATGTGCGGCATATAGCGGATCACCCCGCTTTCCGGATCCACCAGCCCCGGCAGGATCACCGAGATGGCGATCAGCTCGCGAATTTTGCGCTGACAGTTTTCAATAAAAGTGGCGATGATATTCAGCAGGGCGTGTTCCAGCGTTTCCTGGGTGCGCTCGGGCAGCGGGAAATGCTCCTCTTCCAGGGTCTTGCTGCTTAAATCATAGAGGGTGAGAGTGGCGTCATAGCGGCCAAGGCGCACGCCAATGGCGTTGAAGTTGCGCGTCTCCGCAATGATGGAGATGGCGCGGCGCCCCCCGGTGGAGGCCTGCTGATCGACTTCTTTGATCAGGCCGCGCTCAATAAGCTGACGCGTGATTTTGGTCACGCTGGCAGGGGCAAGCTGGCTTTGTTCCGCGATCTGAATGCGCGAGATAGGCCCATGCTGGTCAATCAGGCGGTACACGGCCGCGCTGTTCAGTTGTTTTACGAGGTCAACGTTACCAATTTGAGCTTGTCCGCCTGCTGTCATACTTTTACTTACTCAGTGACGACCTCGTTACCATTAACGATGGTCTTGGTGATTTTATAATCGCGTGTAAAGGCGGTCAGGTTAGCGACCATACCCGGCGCAATACTGCCGAGCTGCTTGTCCACACCAATGGCGCGCGCGGGATAGAGCGTCGCCATGCGCAATACTTCGTCCAGCGCCACACCGCAATGCTCAACCAGATTACGTACCCCTTCAATCATGGTCAGGGAAGATCCGCTGAGGGTGCCGTTTTCATCTACGCACAGCCCGTTGCGGTAGTATATTGTTTTCCCGGCAAAAATGAACTGGTCAATATTCGCCCCCGCCGGCGCGGTGGCGTCGGTGACCAGGCACAGTTTGTCGCCTTTCAGGCGCTTGGCGTTGCGCACGTTGGCGTAATCGACGTGCATCCCGTCGACAATAATACCGCAGTAGACATCCGGCTCGTCAAAAATCGCCCCGGCCAGACCCGGTTCGCGGCCAGTAATGTACGGCATTGCATTATACAGGTG
Source organism: Klebsiella sp. JB_Kp031 (assembly GCF_040064295.1). NCBI lineage: Bacteria > Pseudomonadati > Pseudomonadota > Gammaproteobacteria > Enterobacterales > Enterobacteriaceae > Klebsiella > Klebsiella sp. JB_Kp031. The sequence goes on along the minus strand of NZ_JBEAJW010000037.1, from coordinate 56,665 downwards.
GGTGGCGAAGGTAATGCCTGCGCGGAAGCCCACTTTCGCCTCTTTCAGCGTGGCGTTGGAGTGGCCCGCGGAGACGACGATCCCGGCGGCGACCAGTTTGCGGATCACTTCCGGCTCAACGCGCTCAGGGGCGAGGGTCACTTTGGTGATCACATCGGCGTTGTCGCACAGGAAATCGACCAGCGCCGCGTCCGGTTTACGCACATAGTCCGGGTTGTGGGTGCCTTTCTTGACGATATTCAGCCACGGTCCTTCAAGATGCAGACCCAGCGCCTGGTTCGGGTGCTTTTGCAGGTATTCGCGCATCACGCGCACGCCTTGCTTCATCAGATCGTCGCTGGAGGTAATCAGCGTCGGCAGGAAGCTGGTGCAGCCTGAGCGTTCGTTGGCCTTCTGCATGATCTCCAGCGTGTCGACAGTGACCGCGTCAGGGCTGTCGTTAAACTGTACGCCGCCGCAGCCGTTGAGCTGGACGTCGATAAAACCGGGGGCGAGGATGGCGCCGTTGACTGAGCGCTGCTCGATGTCAGACGGCAAATCTGCCAGCGGACAAAGACGTTCGATAAGGCCATTAGCGATAACAACCGCATGGTCATCAAGAATTTCATGACCGGTATAAACCCGGCCCTGGGTTAATGCATACATTACGACCCCCGGTATATACGCCTCATCAGGCCCGGGTACGTTCGTTTGCCGCCGGCATGATGATGCATACAAAGAAAAAGATGGTCCCGCGCAAATCGCGGGACACGACTACATTACAGACCTTTAATATTTTCAGCTTCTAATTCGTTGAAATATTTCAGTGTCTTCACTTTCAGCTCCATGGTAGACGGTTCGTCACAGACGATCACCGCCTTCGGATGCAGCTGCAGACAGGTAATGGTCCACATGTGGTTGACGTTACCTTCTACCGCCGCCTGCAGCGCCAGCGCTTTCTGATGGCCCAGCACCAGAATCATTACCTCTTCTGCGTCCAGCAGGGTGCCCACGCCGACGGTTAGCGCATATTTCGGCACCAGATCCACGTCGCCGTCGAAGAAGCGGGAGTTCGCCACGCGGGTTTCATGGGTCAGGGTCTTAATACGGGTACGAGACGCCAGAGAGGAGGCCGGTTCGTTAAACGCGATGTGACCATCGTTGCCCACGCCGCCCATGAACAAGTGGATTTTACCGTAGGAACGAATTTTTTCTTCATAGCGACGGCATTCCGCATCGATGTCCGGCGCGTTACCATTCAGCAAGTTGATATTTTCTGCCGGAATATCAACGTGGTCAAAGAAATTACGGTGCATGAAGCTATGATAGCTTTCCGGATGCTCTTTCGGCAGGCCAACGTATTCATCCATGTTGAAGGTGACGACGTGTTTGAAGCTAACCTGGCCTGCTTTATGCATTTCAACCAGCGCCTTGTAGGCGGTGAGTGGGGTGCCGCCGGTCGGCAGTCCCAGGACGAACGGACGGTCCGCGGTTGGTTTAAATGCATTAATGCGGTTAACGATATGGCGGGCAGCCCATTTACCGACCTGCTCAGCGGTTACCAGGGGGATCAGTCTCATTCTTCACCTCTATAGTTAAAGTAGATTCTGGCGGATTGGCGCCAGCACTCTGAGGAGAGTATTGCAGCAACTGCGCCGACCGGGGTCAATCCGTGTTGATTTTTTGAATGATAAAATAAGTTTTCGATGTTAGCCAGTATAAGGGAGGGGGAAATACGATATTTGGTGATAATTATCACAAAAAATACCCGTTTAATTTGCGATACGAATTAATTTTTCACACACTTTGCCGGTAAGTGATAAAACCGACCTTGTTACACAATAAAAAAGTGGCTTTGAAAATGAGCCTCATCGGGGTCTCATAGGGGGAATAAGATGAATATTTTAGGTTTCTTTCAGCGGCTGGGTAGGGCGTTACAGCTCCCTATCGCAGTGCTGCCGGTCGCAGCATTGCTGCTGCGTTTCGGGCAACCAGACCTGTTGAATGTACCCTTCATCGCGCAAGCGGGTGGGGCTATCTTCGACAACCTGGCGCTGATCTTTGCTATCGGTGTGGCGTCAAGCTGGTCCAAGGATAACGCCGGTTCTGCGGCGCTGGCTGGGGCAGTAGGTTATTTCGTGATGACCAAAGCGATGGTCACCATCAATCCGGAAATTAACATGGGCGTACTGGCCGGTATCATTACCGGTCTGGTAGCTGGGGCGGTGTACAACCGCTGGGCCGGCATCAAGCTGCCGGACTTCCTGAGCTTCTTTGGCGGCAAACGCTTCGTGCCGATCGCCACCGGCTTCTTCTGTCTGATTCTCGCGGCGATCTTCGGCTACGTCTGGCCGCCGGTGCAGCACGCTATCCATGCGGGCGGCGAGTGGATCGTTTCCGCAGGGGCACTGGGTTCCGGTATCTTCGGTTTTATCAACCGTCTGCTGATCCCGACCGGCCTGCATCAGGTGCTGAACACCATCGCCTGGTTCCAGATTGGTGAGTTTACTAACGCCGCAGGCGCCGTGTTCCACGGCGACATCAACCGCTTCTACGCCGGCGACGGCACCGCGGGGATGTTCATGTCCGGCTTCTTCCCAATCATGATGTTTGGTCTGCCGGGCGCGGCGCTGGCGATGTATCTGGCCGCTCCGAAAGCGCGTCGTCCAATGGTGGGCGGTATGCTGCTGTCTGTTGCCATCACCGCGTTCCTGACCGGGGTAACCGAGCCGCTGGAATTCCTGTTCATGTTCCTGGCTCCGCTGCTGTACCTCCTGCACGCGGTACTGACCGGTATCAGTCTGTTCATCGCAACGGCGCTGGGCATTCATGCGGGCTTCTCCTTCTCCGCCGGCGCCATTGACTACGTGCTGATGTACAGCCTGCCGGCCGCCAGCAAAAACGTCTGGATGCTGCTGGTGATGGGCGTGGTCTTCTTCTTCGTCTACTTCCTGCTGTTCAGCGCGGTGATCCGCATGTTCAACCTGAAAACACCGGGTCGTGAAGACAAAGCCGCTGACGTGGTAACGGAAGAAGCCAACAGCAACACTGAAGAAGGCCTGACCCAGCTGGCGACCAGCTATATCGCCGCGGTGGGCGGAACGGACAACCTGAAAGCGATTGACGCCTGTATCACCCGTCTGCGTCTGACCGTGGGCGATTCGGCGAAAGTGAACGACGCCGCCTGTAAACGTCTCGGCGCATCCGGGGTGGTGAAGCTGAATAAGCAAACCATCCAGGTTATCGTCGGCGCGAAGGCAGAGTCCATCGGCGATGAGATGAAAAAAGTGGTTACCCGCGGCCCGGTAGCGGCAACCGCACCGGCTGGCAACGTCGCCTCCGCAGCGCCAGCGGCTAAACCGCAGGCGGTAGCGAACGCGAAGACCGTTGAGTCGCTGGTTTCGCCGATTACCGGTGACGTGGTGGCCCTCGAGCAGGTGCCGGACGAAGCCTTCGCCAGCAAAGCCGTCGGCGACGGTATCGCGGTGAAACCGACCAGCAACATCGTGGTGGCCCCGGCCGCCGGTACCGTGGTGAAAATTTTCAACACTAACCACGCGTTCTGCCTCGAAACCAACAACGGTGCGGAAATCGTCGTCCACATGGGTATCGACACCGTGGCGCTGGAAGGCAAGGGCTTCAAACGTCTGGTTGAAGAGGGCACGGACGTGAAGGCGGGCGAGCCGATTCTGGAAATGGATCTGGACTTCCTCAACGCCAACGCGCGCTCGATGATTAGCCCGGTAGTCTGCAGCAATAGCGATGACTACAGCGCGCTGGTGATACTGGCGAGCGGTAAGGTCGTAGCCGGCCAGACGCCGCTGTATGAGATTAAAGGCAAGTAAGGCTCCTGAGTCGAGTTTATGCCTCAGCGGCGAAGGGAAACCTTCGCCGCTTTTTTTTCCAGCAATCGGCCCCATAATCCTCTTCTGATACCTATTTTACGTAACTAATAGTTGTCACTACGCCCTGCTTGTAAGATCATGTGCCGTTATACGTTGTTTACGCTTTGAGGAACCCGTGATGAGTGAGGCAGAAGCCCGCCCGACTAACTTTATCCGTCAGATCATTGATGAAGATCTGGCTACCGGTAAGCACACCACCGTTCACACCCGCTTCCCGCCGGAGCCGAACGGTTATCTGCACATTGGCCATGCGAAATCCATCTGCCTGAACTTCGGCATCGCCCAGGATTATCAGGGCCAATGCAACCTGCGTTTCGATGACACCAACCCGGTGAAAGAAGATATCGAATACGTGGAGTCGATTAAAAACGACGTGCAGTGGTTAGGTTTCCACTGGTCCGGGGACGTTTGCTACTCGTCTGATTACTTTGATCAGCTGCATCAGTATGCGGTTGAGCTGATTAACAAAGGCCTGGCCTACGTTGATGAACTCTCTCCTGATGAGATCCGCGAATACCGCGGCACCCTGAAAGCGCCGGGTAAAAACAGCCCGTATCGCGACCGCAGCGTGGAAGAAAACCTGGCGCTGTTCGAAAAAATGCGCAGCGGCGGCTTCGAAGAGGGCAAGGCCTGCCTGCGCGCGAAGATCGATATGGCGTCGCCGTTCATCGTGATGCGCGATCCGGTGCTGTACCGCATTAAGTTCGCTGAGCATCATCAGACCGGCAACAAGTGGTGCATCTACCCGATGTACGACTTCACCCACTGCATCAGCGATGCGCTGGAAGGCATTACCCACTCGCTGTGTACCCTGGAGTTCCAGGACAACCGTCGTCTGTACGACTGGGTGCTGGACAACATCAGCATCCCGGTTCACCCGCGCCAGTACGAATTCTCGCGCCTGAATCTCGAATACACCGTGATGTCCAAGCGTAAGCTGAACCAGCTGGTGACTGAGAAGCACGTGGAGGGCTGGGACGATCCGCGGATGCCGACCATCTCCGGTCTGCGTCGTCGCGGCTACACCGCCGAATCCATCCGCGAATTCTGCAAGCGTATCGGCGTGACCAAGCAGGACAACACCATTGAGATGGCGTCGCTGGAGTCCTGCATTCGCGAAGATCTCAACGAAAACGCGCCGCGCGCGATGGCGGTGATCGATCCGGTGAAACTGGTTATCGAGAACTACCCGCAGGGCGAAAGCGAAATGGTGGCGATGCCGAACCATCCGAACAAGCCGGAGATGGGCAGCCGCGAAGTGCCGTTCAGCGCGGAAATCTGGATCGACCGCGCGGACTTCCGTGAAGAAGCCAACAAGCAGTACAAGCGTCTGGTGCTGGGCAAAGAAGTGCGTCTGCGCAACGCCTACGTCATCAAAGCGGAACGCGTGGAGAAAGATGCCGAAGGCAATATCACTACTATCTTCTGCACCTACGATGCCGACACCCTGAGCAAAGATCCGGCTGACGGCCGCAAGGTCAAAGGCGTGATCCACTGGGTGAGCGCGGCGCATGCGCTGCCGGTAGAGATCCGTCTCTACGATCGCCTGTTCAGCGTACCAAACCCGGGCGCAGCGGAGGATTTCCTCGCGGTGATCAATCCGGAATCGCTGGTGATCAAACAGGGTTACGCGGAGCCGAGCCTGGCGCAGGCGGAAGCCGGTAAAGCTTACCAGTTTGAGCGTGAAGGTTACTTCTGCCTCGACAGCCGCTATGCAACCGCAACCAGTCTGGTGTTTAACCGCACCGTCGGTCTGCGCGATACCTGGGCGAAAGCGGGCGAATAACATTTTCCCTACCGTCAAAGCGCCGCACTCTGCGGCGCTTTTTTTGTTTCAGAATCAGCCAATTACTCTTTTTATTTTCGCGAAGCGAATTAATTCTGTTTCGCTCCGGAAATAAATAACGCTTCTGATGTTTCCTGTCTCATATAAAAAACCAATGTAATCGCTTTCAGTCTTCGCATTTTTCCCTGATTTAGCAATGACTTCCATGACAAAATCATCAGAGATAAGACTGTAACAAAACGACATAAATTATGTGCGCTTTGTCATAATCTTAAGCTTTGCCTCACGAAAAACATTGATAATTCGCGTCACGAAAAATAGTCTATCTACAGTGGTTTCGCGGCCTTTTTCGCCGCCCCACATTTTGCAGTTTTATTTATTTTTTAGCGAATGACCTCTGGTCTTCGCCTTTTAAAACGTCAAAGAGGATATGCACATGCGTACGTTTAGTGGCAAACGTAGTACGCTGGCGCTGGCTATTGCCGCCGTCACCGCGATGTCGGGCTGGGTTGTGATTCCGCAGGCCAGCGCAGCAGGCTTTATCGATGATTCTACTTTAACCGGCGGTATCTATTACTGGCAGCGTGAGCGTGACCGTAAAGATGTGACCGACGGCGATAAATACAAAACCAACCTTTCCCACTCCACCTGGAACGCCAACCTGGACTTCCAGTCCGGCTATGCCGCCGATATGTTTGGCCTTGATATTGCGGCGTTTACCGCGATTGAAATGGCGGAGAACGGCGACAGCGGCCACCCGAACGAAATCGCCTTCTCGTCGCGCAACAAAGCCTATGACGAAGACTACTCCGGCGATAAGAGCGGCATCAGCCTGTATAAAGCCGCCGCGAAATTCAAATACGGTCCGGCGTGGGCGCGCGCGGGCTACATCCAGCCAACCGGTCAGACCCTGCTGGCGCCGCACTGGAGCTTCATGCCGGGGACCTATCAGGGGGCGGAAGCCGGGGCCAACTTCGACTATGGCACCGCGGGCGCGTTAAGTTTTTCCTACATGTGGACGAACGAGTATAAAGCGCCATGGCATATCGAAATGGATGATTTCTACCAGAACGATAAGAAGACCAAAGTTGATTATCTTCACTCCGTCGGCGCCAAATATGATTTCAAAAACGACCTGGTGCTGGAGGCGGCATTTGGTCAGGCTCAGGGCTATATCGATCAGTACTTTGCTAAAGCCAGCTACAAATTTGACGTCGCCGGCGCGCCGTTGAGCACCAGCTACCAGTTCTACGGCACTCGCGATAAGGTCAGCAACGGCGGGGTCAACGACATCTATGACGGCACCGCATGGCTGCAGGCGTTAACCTTTGGCTATAAAGTAGCGGATGTGCTGGATCTGCGTCTGGAAGGGACCTGGGTGAAGGCCGATGGCCAGCAGGGCTACTTCCTGCAGCGTATGACCCCGACCTACGCCTCCTCCAACGGTCGTCTCGATATCTGGTGGGATAACCGCTCCGACTTCAACGCCAACGGCGAAAAAGCAGTCTTCTTCGGCGCGATGTATGACATGAAAAACTGGGATATGCCGGGCTGGGCGTTTGGCGCGTCTTATGTGTACGCCTGGGATGCGAAGCCTGGCAGAATGGCTTCTCCGGATGCGTACTATGACCCTGACTATCGCCTGAAAGAGTCGGCCTATAGCCTCGATGCCATGTATACCGTGCAGGAAGGCCGGGCGAAGGGCACGCTGTTTAAACTGCACTTTACCCAGTACGACAACCATTCCGATATTCCGAGCTGGAGCGGCGGCTACGGCAACATCTTCCAGGATGAGCGCGACGTGAAGTTCATGGTTATCGCCCCGTTCACCATTTTCTAATGCCTGCGCGGCGGGCATGAGCCTGCCGCACCTCTGGGAGAACGACAATGAAAAAAATGCTGCTTATTGCCATGATGGCATCGGCTCTGGTGGCCTGCACCACGTCCCCGGCTCCGAAAGAAGACACCAAACTGAAAGATGCCTATAGCGCTTGTATTAATACGGCGGAAGGCAATCCGGACAAGATTGAAGCCTGCCAGAGCGTACTGAATGTTCTGAAAGAGGATAAACAGCACCAGCAGTTTGCTAACCAGGAGAGCGTCCGGGTGCTGGATTATCAGCAGTGTATCCAGGCTACCCGCACCGGCAACGATCAGGCGGTGAAAGCGCGCTGCGACCAGATCTGGAAGGAGATCCGCAGCAATAATACGACCCATTAAGCCAGACGGCAGCGGCAAACGGGCGGAGCATATCTCCGCCCGTTTGCTTTATTAGCGCTGACTCTCCGCCGGCTGATAGCCGCGACTCAGGCGCACAAACAGCAGCGCGGTGGCGATGAAGCCGCACAGTGCAGCGCACATCAGCCACCATCCCGGCGCGCTTTTATCGCCGGTAAGCTCGACCAGGGCAGTGGAGATAGCCGGCGTCAGGCCGCCGAAGATAGCGGTGGCGAGGCTGAAGGCCAACGAAAAGCCCACGGTGCGGACATAAACCGGCATCACTTCGGTGAGCGCCGCCACCATCGCGCCGTTATACATGCCAAAGAAGAACGAGAACCACAGCAGGACCAGCGTCATGCGGGTGAAATCCGGCGCGGCGGTGAGCCAGTGCATCACCGGCCAGGTGGTGAGCAGCGCCAGCACGGTAATTCCCATCAGCACCGGGCGACGACCGATCCGGTCAGAGATGGCTCCGCCAATCGGCAACCAGATAAAGTTGGAGATGCCCACCAGCATGGTTACCAGCAGGCTGTCGCGGGCGCTGAGGTGCAGCACCGCTCTGCCGTAGGTTGGTGTATAGACGGTAATAAAGTAAAACGTGGTGGTGGTCATCGCCACCAGCAGGGTCCCCGCGGTAATAATGCGCCAGTTCCTCGCGATGGTGGTCAGGATCTCTTTGGTATCCGGGCGATGTTTACGCTGCAGGAATTCCTCGGTTTCCTGCAGTGAGCGGCGCAGCACGAAAATCAGCGGAATGATCAGGCAGCCAATAAAGAAGGGGATGCGCCAGCCCCAGGCGGCGATCTCCTCATGTTCCAGCGTGGCGTTCAGCGCATAGCCGATCAGCGCCGCCATGATGATAGCCACCTGCTGGCTGGCGGACTGCCAGCTGGTATAGAAGCCTTTATTGCCCGGCGTGGCGATTTCAGAGAGATAGACCGACACTCCGCCAAGCTCGACGCCCGCCGAGAACCCCTGCAGCAGACGGCCCACTAACACGAGGATCGGCGCCAGCACACCGATAGTCTGATAGCCAGGGACCAGGGCGATGAGTAGCGTCCCGCAGCCCATGATCGCCAGGGTGACCATCAGCCCTTTGCGGCGACCGATTCTGTCGATATAGGCGCCGAGCACCACCGCGCCGATGGGACGCATCAGGAAGCCCGAGCCAAATACCGCAAAGGTGAGCATCAGCGCCGCGAACTCGCTCTCCGCCGGAAAGAAGGTGCGGGCGATATAGGTGGCGTAAAAGCCAAACAGGAAGAAGTCGAACTGTTCGAGAAAATTACCGCTGGTCACGCGGAGGATAGCGCCGACGGTGCCGGCGCGGGTGGGTTGTTGGGTCATAGGGGGTGCTCTCCATTGTCTTTATCTTGTTGTTATCGGGTGCAGAAGGGGTAGGTCAGTCGCCGGCGACGCCCACCTGTTTTCCGCGGCGTTTCTCAATCGCCCACTTGAGTAACGCCGCACAGCGATAAAATCCGTGGGCAAATTTTCCATACGGCAGGGTTAAGAACAGGGCCATCACCACCCCGAGGTGGATGGCGAGCAGGATGCCCATCCACGAGGTATCCCGCCCCGCCAGCAGCGCCAGGCCAGTGAAGCTGGTCAGCAGCAGCAGCAGAATAAATCCGCGATCCATCGGCTTCTGCCGCGCGTCGCCGTGCAGCGGCGAGCGGCGCAGGTTCAGCCACAGCAGGCCCGCCGGGCCGACCAGCAGGCCGATGCCGCCGAGGGTGCCGAGCAGCACCGGCAGGCTGAAGAACGGGTAGGGGGCTTCCCGGCCGGCGATATAGTGATAGCCCGTGGCCACCACGGTGGCGGCGAAGCAGAGCATAAAACCGTAGAAGGTGCAGTGGTGGAATCGGCGGCGCAGCAGGGTGAAGGCGTCATCGGCTTCGTTGCAGCCTTTCCCGTGCCCGCCGTCGAGATATTTCAGCGTCAGCGCGTCATGGGATGCCTTCGCGATATCAATCGGTTGCGGCTGGCCAGGGGAGATCTCGCGCCAGAAGCGGATCACCCCGGTCATCAGTAAGCCAATCGCCAGCACAAAGACCGAGCCAAACATCCACGCCAGCAGGTTATGGGGGAATATCTGGTAGAAGTCGCCCGCCAGCGGCGGATGAAGCAGCGAGCCTTTGAGCCCCATCGCCAGCAGCAGAAAGATAATCAGGCCGCCAACCAGCGCCAGCACGGTGGTCATGCCGGCCCGGCGGTACAGGCTGCCAAAGGCGGCGGGCTGGGCGTAGTGTTGATAGGTCTCGAGCCGGACTTCGGCCATCGCCTTCGGCACGTTAATGGCGAACTCGTGCGGTGGCGCGTACTGGCAGGCGTGCAGGCAAGCGCCGCAGTTATGGCACAGGTTAGCCAGATAGTTGATATCCGCCTTGCCAAAGGCCAGGCGCTGGGTCATCGCCGGGAACACGGCGCAAAACCCTTCGCAGTAGCGGCAGGCGTTACACACCTGCATCACCCGTTCGACTTCCGCTTCCGGTTCGGTGATGATCTGCGCGTCAATGATCAGCTTTTCAAGCGACTTCATGGCGTTTCTCCTGCTGTGCCGCCCGGGCGGCTTGCTGGCCGGCGATACGGCCGAAGGTGGTGCCGATCGACATCCCAACGCCGGCGGTGTAGCCCTTGCCCAGCACGTTGCCAGCCATCATTTCCCCGGCGACGAAGAGATTACGGCTGGGTTGACCGGCGAAATGGACGGCGGCGGTGTCGTCGACGTATAGCCCGAGGTAGGTGAAGGTGATCCCCGGACGCAGGGCGTAGCCGTAGTAAGGCGGCGTATCGATGGGGCGCGCCCAGTGAGTTTTCGCCGGCGTGAGGCCAGAGGTCGCGCAGTTATCCAGGCGGGTGTGATCGAACTGGCCCGGCGCGCAGGCGGCATTATAGTCGGCGATGGTTTGCGCTAAACGTTCGCCGTCAAGCCCCAGCTGGCGGGCCAGTTCCGCGATGGTATTGGCCTGAGCGCCGGGAAAGACCGGGGGCATAAAGTGGCCGATGGCTTTGCTGTCGATGATCGAGTAGCCGATCTGGCCGGGCTGGTGGGCGACCAGTCGGCCCCAGATGGCGTAGCGTTTAGGCCAGAAATCTTCCCCTTCATCATAAAAGCGCACGGCATCGCGGTTGACCACCACCCCCAGCGAAACGCAGTCGACGCGGGTGCAGATCCCGCCGTCATAGAGCGGCGCCCGGGCGTCAATGGCGACGCAGTGGGACTGAGAAGGATCGCCGATGATATCGGCCCCAGCGTCGATCATAAACTTGAGCAGCACCCCCTGGTTGAAGCGCGTGCCGCGGATGAGAAAGTTATCGGCGGGCCATTCGCCGCGGTCATTTTGCCCCCAGGCCTCGCGCAGCCACTCGCGGTTGGATTCAAATCCGCCGGCGGCGAGAACGCAGCTTTTCGCGACAATCCGTTCCTCGCCCGCCAGCGCGGCGACAAATTCACCGTTGCGCAGCTCCAGGGCCTGCACCGGCGTGTTGTAGCGGATCTGCACCCCCATCTGCTCTGCGCTGCGGTAATAGGCATTGACCAGCGCTTTGCCGCCGCCCATAAAAAAGGCGTTGGTGCGGGCCACGTGCAGGGCGCCGGAGAGCGGCGGCTGAAAGTTAACCCCGTGCTGGCGCATCCAGTCCCGGCACTGGGATGAGGTGCGGATCACCAGCCGGGCCAGCGCTTCGTTGGTGTTCCCTTCGGTGACGCGCAGCAGATCCTGCCAGTACTCCTCTTCCGGGTAGCTGTCGACCAGCACGTCCTGTGGCGCATCGTGCATACAGCGCAGGTTACGCGTGTGCTGCGAGTTGCCGCCTCGCCACTCCCGCGGCGCCGCCTCCAGCAGCAGCACCGAGGCGCCGGCTTCCCGGGCGGTTAAGGCGGCGCATAGCGCGGCATTGCCGCCGCCAATGACCAGTACATCCACCATCATCGGTTCCCTTGTAATTTAATTAATTGTTAAATTTGTAATGGGAATGTAGGCGGTAACGGCGGCAGGGCGCTATGGCGTAGCGCTAAAGAGGGGTTTAGTTAACGTAAAGGGTAGCACCTGGCCAGCGATCGGACTCCACCAGCTGGCGCATGACTTTGCTCAGTATTACCCTTGCCGCAAGGCCTGCCGGGGTGAGCTCATCATCCGACAGGCTGACCAGAAAGTTGGGGCGGCTGAGGACCGGATTAGCGATGCCGATCACCCTCAGCGCCTGATGGTCGAGATGGGAAATGGCGGCCCCGGGCTGCAGGGTGGCGCCCAGCCCGCTGCGCACGGCCTGCATCAGCAGGGCCAGACCGTCAATGTCCGCCACCACCTCAACGCTGAGGTTGTGCTGCTGGCAAACCGCCTCCAGCCTGCCGCGCAGGCCGTGGCCCTGGCTTGGCATAATCAGCGGCAGGGTGGTGAGCTGGTCAGGGGAAACAGGGTCATCCGGCAGCGAGGCCAACAGCGCATGGGTGCCAATCAGGAACAGGCGCTCTTCGAGCACCGGTCTGGCGCTCCAGCGCAGGATCTTCTCCTGCTGGAAGACGATGGCTAAATCCAGCTGGCGGGTGTTGATCATCCGCTCCAGATTCCCGGAGAGGCTTTCCACCAGGTGCAGGCGGACGTCGGGGTAGCTCTCGCGCATCGCGTTGATGAACGGAACGCCAAGAACGGAGGCGGTACTGGGGGCCATGCCGACGCTGACGTGGCCCGACAGCCGCGCCTCGCGGGCGGCGAGGATGGCATCATCGGCATGACGCAGCGCCAGCTGCGCCTGTGAGTAGAAAGCGAGGCCCGCGCTGGTGGGCGTCACGCCGCGGGAGGTCCGCTGCAGGAGGCGAATGGCCAGCTCATTTTCCAGACGCGCGATCTGCTGGCTGAGCGCCGAGACGCCGATATTCAGATCGAGCGCGGCGCGGCCCATGCTGCCGGTTTCAACAATGCGCGTAAAATAGCGTAGCTGGCGAAGTTCCATATCAACTCTCCGGACAAAGCGGGGACTCGCGAGGGGCGCCGCCGGGACGTGAGCGGGAAGCGCGGCAGAAGCGCCCATAAAAAAGCCAACCGGCAGGTTGGCTTTTCAGAGCAGGCGAAGCGGGGAATTACTTTTCCACCGCGTCGTGGGCGTGTTCGTCCTCGCGGCAATCACCTTCCGCACAGTGGCCGTACAGATACAGACTGTGGTTGGTCAGGCGGATGCCGTGACGGGAAGCGATTTCACGCTGGCGCGCTTCGATAGAGTCATCACTGAATTCGATCACTTTGCCGCAGTCGAGGCAGATCAGGTGATCGTGGTGATGCTGCTGAGTCAGTTCGAAAACGGATTTACCGCCTTCAAAATTATGACGAGTCACGATACCGGCGTCATCAAACTGGTTGAGGACGCGGTAAACGGTCGCCAGACCAATCTCTTCGCCCATGTCGATCAGGCGTTTATATAAGTCTTCCGCACTGACATGATGGTTATCCGGTTCCTGCAGCACTTCAAGGATTTTCAGTCGAGGAAGTGTGACTTTCAGGCCAGCCTTCTTTAATGCGGTATTGTTGTCAGTCATGCGGAATCTGTCCTGTTGCTAAACGATCTACTTCCTTCAACGGAAGTCATACAGAAATTAACCCGACGTAATGCGTCTCATTATAGAACTGCCACTGGTAAATGAAAACTGCAAGTATCGGGCCTGGTTTGCTGTCAAAAACGAGGCACCAGCTACAAACTGCGTCACGTGCCTCGTAGAATCAGAGGACATTGTACAGATATGTGATTAAAAGTTAAAAACTTGTAGCTATTAGTTTGATTGCTTTTGTCTATTAATGCGACGCAACTCAATGATTGCGCCGCTTAATCATCAGGCGTTTTTGATTTCTTCGAGGTGCAGCTCTTCGGCCACCTGCCTCACCCACTTCTCAACGCGCTCGTTGGTCAGCTCCGGCTGGCGGTCTTCATCAATGGCGAGGCCGACGAAGTGGTCGTCATCCGCCAGGCCTTTAGAGGCCTCGAAGTGATAGCCGGCAGTCGGCCAGTGGCCAACGATGGTCGCGCCGCGTGGCTCAATGATGTCGCGGATGGTGCCCAGCGCATCGCAGAAGTACTCTGCGTAGTCTTCCTGGTCGCCGCAGCCGAACAGCGCCACCAGTTTGCCGTTAAAGTCGATCTCTTCCAGCGTCGGGAAGAAGTCGTCCCAGTCACACTGCGCTTCACCGTAGTACCAGGTCGGGATGCCGAGCAGCAGGATGTCGTGGGCTTCCAGATCTTCTTTGCTGCTTTTGGCAATGTCGTGAACATCAGCAACATCTTTACCAAGCTGCTTTTGAATCATTTTTGCAATATTTTCGGTGTTGCCGGTGTCGCTGCCAAAAAAGATGCCGATGATTGCCATGAGTAAAATAACCTCTTGAAACTTAAATGATGTGGTAGGGACGCGATGCCCACAGATAACGGCAATCATAGCAGAACAGGCAAGGGCGCGGAAACAGCAATCACGCCCGACTGCACACTCTGCTACATGAATGCGGATTTTTCGCGGAAAGTTAGAGTTTTCCCTGGCTGCGCAGGGCGGTTAATTGCGTCATCAGCATCTCTTCAATGAGATCGCTGCGGCTCATATTACGCGCTTCCGCCAGTTCGTTAAGCGCATCGACCGCGTCGGCGTTGAGCTTTAGCTCCACGCGCTTCAGCCCGCGCACTTTATCGCGTTTCAGCTGATTACGTTTGTTGATGCGCAGTTGTTCATCGCGCGACAGCGGATTGGTTTTCGGTCTTCCCGGGCGACGCTCGTTTGCGAACAAATCTAATGTCGTACGGTCCGTTTGTTCTTTTGCCATGATTCTGAGTGACTTCGGGGAAACAAGCTGCCGGGCTCTAGCCGGCGCAGATAGCGCGCCATCATACATCAGGCGAACGGCTGCGCCAACGACCGCGGGCATTCTGCGGCGCGGTCGGGCATATTTTAGCCAATCAGGCGGCTATGCTCGTCAGATAGCGGCGGATCGCGCGCAACACCGCCTCGGGTTTCTCGGCATGGACCCAATGTCCGGCGCCGGCGATGACGTGGGCCCGAGCCTGCGGGAACTGGGCCAGCAGTGGGTCGCGGTAGGCGTCGGTCACATAGGGGGAGTTGCCGCCGGGAATAAACTGCGTTGGGTGCGGCCAGGCCGGGATGGTTTCCCAGCCGACGATATGCGGATACTGGTCCCACAGCACCGGGACGTTGAAGCGCCAGTCGCCGTCGACGAAAGATTTCAACAGGAACTGAATCACGCCCTCTTCCTGCAGATGCTCGCGCATCACCTGTGCCGCCTGCTGGCGAGTGCTGGCGGCGGATTCGCTGACGGCGCGGATAGCGGCGAAGATCTCATCATGGCGGCGAACGTGATAATCCACCGGCGCGATATCAATAGCCACCAGACCGCTGATGCGCTCCGGGGCCAGGGCGGTCAACGCCATCACCGCTTTGCCGCCCATCGAATGGCCGATAAAGGTGGCCCGTTCAATCTGATGTGCATCGAGCGTGTCGAGCAGATCCTGCGCCATCGCGGGGTAGGTCATCTCTGGCGACCGCGGCGACAAACCGTGGTTGCGCATATCGACCTGCAGAATATCGTGGTCGGCGATCAGGTCGCGGGCGAGGATGCCCAGGTTGTCCAGGCTGCCAAACAGACCATGGACCAGCACGATCGGGGAGTGGTTGTGCGGATTCTGTGCAGATTGCGCTCGGCTATTTAATTTCATGGCAAAGTTCTTTTTTTCGCTCCGTCGGGTTAGGGTATTATGTTGGACATTCTGCCATCCGGCTGCAAGACCCAGAAGTTTTCTGAGTTTTACCGCCATCCTGGTTTGACGCTATCCGCGGTTGGGATTTGTACTTATAATCCCAACGATTTGTATTCAGAAAAGATATCGCACTGGATTAAGATGAAAACAATTGAAGTTGATGATGAACTCTACCGCTATATTGCCAGCCACACTCTGCATATCGGCGAGAGCGCATCCGACATTTTACGGCGTATGCTGAAATTTTCCGCCGTTTCCCAACCGGCTACACCGGTCAGCAAAGCCGCGCCGACGCTGGCGCCCACGCCTGCCGCTGAGGTGAAACCCGCTAACCCGGTGAAAGATAAAGTCCGCGCCATGCGCGAGATGCTGTTATCTGATGAATACGCCGAGCAGAAGCGCGCGGTGAACCGTTTTATGCTGGTGTTGACCACCCTCTATTCCCTGGACAGTAAAGCATTTGCCGAGGCCACTGAGTCTCTGCACGGCCGCACGCGCGTTTACTTCGCGGAAGATGCGCGTACGCTGCTGAAAAGCGGTAATCAGACCAAACCGAAACAGGTTCCTGGTACACCGTGGTGGGTGATCACCAATACCAATACCGGCCGTAAATGCAGCATGATTGAGCACATCATGCAGTCGATGCAGTTCCCTGCGGAGCTGATTGAAAAGGTTTGCGGCACGATCTAGCTTTTTAACATTTGCACCAGAAGGATCAGGCAATGGCAATCGATAAACGTGCGGGGCAGCCTGCGCAACAGAGTGATTTGATTAACGTCGCCCAACTGACTGCTCAGTACTACGTGCTGAAGCCTGAAGTCGGTAATGCGGAGCATGCGGTCAAATTCGGCACCTCCGGCCATCGCGGCAGCGCGGCGCGTCACAACTTCAACGAACCGCATATCCTGGCCATCGCCCAGGCTATTGCGGAAGATCGTGCGAAGAACGGGATCACCGGTCCGTGCTATGTCGGTAAAGATACCCACGCCCTGTCCGAGCCGGCGTTTATTTCGGTGCTGGAAGTGTTAACCGCCAACGGCGTTGACGTTATCGTTCAGGAAAACAACGGCTTCACCCCGACGCCGGCGGTCTCCAACGCGATTCTGGTGCATAACAAAAAAGGCGGTCCGCTGGCGGACGGCATTGTGATCACCCCGTCACACAACCCGCCGGAAGATGGCGGTATCAAGTACAACCCGCCAAACGGCGGTCCGGCTGATACCAACGTCACCAAAGTGGTGGAAAACCGTGCCAACGAACTGCTGGCCGCTGGCCTGCAGGGTGTGAAACGCATTTCTCTGGACGCGGCGCTGGCTTCCGGCCACGTCAAAGAGCAGGATCTGGTGCAGCCGTTCATTGAAGGCCTGGCGGACATCGTCGACATGGCGGCGATCCAGAAAGCGGGCCTGACGCTGGGCGTCGATCCGCTGGGCGGGTCCGGTATCGAATACTGGAAGCGCATTGGCGAGCACTACAAGCTCAATCTGACCATTGTGAACGACCAGGTGGACCAGACCTTCCGCTTTATGCACCTCGATAAAGACGGCGCCATCCGCATGGACTGCTCCTCGGAATGTGCGATGGCGGGCCTGCTGGCGCTGCGCGATAAGTTCGATCTGGCATTTGCCAATGACCCGGATTACGACCGTCACGGGATTGTCACCCCTGCCGGGCTGATGAATCCGAACCACTACCTGGCGGTGGCGATTAACTACCTGTTCCAGCATCGTCCGCAGTGGGGTAAAGAGGTAGCGGTCGGTAAAACCCTGGTCTCCTCGGCGATGATTGACCGCGTGGTGAACGATCTGGGCCGCAAGCTGGTGGAAGTGCCGGTGGGCTTTAAGTGGTTCGTTGACGGCCTGTTCGACGGCAGCTTCGGCTTCGGCGGCGAAGAGAGCGCCGGGGCCTCCTTCCTGCGCTTCGACGGCACGCCGTGGTCCACCGATAAAGACGGCATCATCATGTGCCTGCTGGCGGCGGAAATCACCGCAGTGACCGGGAAAAACCCGCAGGAGCACTATAACGAGCTGGCGGAACGCTTCGGCGCGCCGAGCTACAACCGTCTGCAGGCTTCCGCGACCTCCGCGCAGAAAGCGGCGCTGTCTAAGCTGTCGCCGGAAATGGTCAGTGCTGACACCCTGGCGGGGGATCCAATCACCGCTCGTCTGACCGCGGCGCCGGGCAACGGGGCGGCGATTGGCGGCCTGAAAGTGATGACCGACAACGGCTGGTTTGCGGCACGCCCGTCAGGCACCGAAGACGCCTACAAGATCTACTGCGAAAGCTTCCTCGGCGAAGAACATCGCAAGCTGATTGAAAAAGAAGCGGTAGAGATTGTCAGTGAAGTGCTGAAGAACGCTTAACGGCGCACGATCATCAGGCCCCTTGCGGGCCTGATTTTTTTCGCAAGGATAGCGATGAAAATACAACGGAAGTCCCTGTTTTTGTTCTGGGCGTGGATGGATCTCTTTTTCGTCCTGCAATTCTTATGGTGGAATATTGCCCACCGCCGACTCCCTTTTTACGACGACCTGCTGGCTTATCTCCAGCTGCTGCACACCTGGGGCTCTGCGGCGGTCTGGCTCTATCCGCTAAATGTGCTGCTGATTATCAGCATCCCGTTGTCGATGATCCTCTTTTTCCGTCAGAGCCGCTATGGGCTGTGGCTGGCCTGGGGGCAGGCGCCGCTCAGGCTGGTGTTTATGCAGCCTTCGCTTTCTTTGGGTCTGTGGCTGATTCAGGCCGCCGGCGTCAGGCATTTAGCGATCCTGGCAGGCTTCCTGCTGCTCTCTGAAGGGCTGAAAATCACCAGCCTCTGGTACTGCAGAGGCGGGGCTCAGGGCATAAAGCGATAGCCAATCCCGGTTTCGGTCAGCAGATGCTGAGGGCGCGCCGGATCGGCCTCCAGCTTTTGCCGCAGGTGACCCATATAGATCCGCAGATAATGGCTGTGCTCCACGGCGTTAGGGCCCCACACTTGATTCAGCAGCTGGCGCTGGGTAAGCACTTTGCCGGGATTATTCAATAGCGCCGCCAGCAGGCGAAACTCGATGGGCGTCAGGTGGATCTCTTCGCTGCCGCGCAGGATGCGGCGGGCGGGGATATTGACCTCCAGGTCGGCGAAGCGCACCACCGGCTCGTCGGCCTGCGCCGCGCCGTGGCGACGCAGCGCGACGCGCAGGCGGGCCTGCAGCTCGCCGATGCCAAAGGGTTTACTTAAGTAGTCATCGGCGCCGGCATCCAGGGCGGCAATTTTGTCATGCTCTTCGCTACGCGCTGACAGGACGATAATCGGCATCTGGCTCCACTGGCGCAGGTCGCGAATAAAATCAATGCCGTCACCATCCGGCAGGCCGAGATCGAGGATCGCGAGGTCGGGCTTACGGGTGGCGGCTTCGATCAGCCCGCGCTGCAGGGTTTCCGCTTCAAATACGCGCATGCCGTCGGCTTCCAGCGCGGTGCGCAGAAAGCGACGGATAGCGTGTTCGTCTTCGATAATCAGAACGTTAATCACAATTCCTCAGATAGCTCTTCCAGTTCAGGGGGCGTTTCTCCCGGCAGTGTAACACGGAATGAGGCGCCGCCCTCTGGCCGGTTGCTGGCGGAGATGGTCCCGCCGTGGACGTCGACGATGGCCTGACAGATGGCAAGGCCCAGCCCGACGCCGGGGATCGCCGATTCTTTGTTGCCGCGGGCGAATTTATCAAAGATAGCCTGTTCCTGGCCCGCCGGGATCCCTGGACCATTATCCCATACTTCCAGCGACAGCTGCCGGGCGTCCGCTTCGGCGCGAATACCGATGTCCGCCCGGGCGCCGGCATACTTATGGGCATTCTCCAGCAGATTAATCAGCACCCGCTCGAACAGCGGCCCGTCAACATGCACCAGCTGCAGCGGATCGGGTAAATCCAGTTGAACGTGCTGGCCGCCGAGGCTCGGTTCGAGCATGCGCAGCGCGCTGCCGACCACCTCCTCCAGCGTCAGCCACTCCTTGTGCAGATTAAAACCGCCGGACTGGATCCGCGCCATATCCAGCAGGTTGTTCACCAGCCGGGTGGTGTTGAGCACATGCTGGCGGATTTCGTTGGCCTGCGGGGCATGCTTCGAGCCCTCGCTGGCCAGATCGAGGGTCAGGATTTCCGCCTGGCCAAACAGCACGGTCAGCGGGGTACGCAGATCGTGCGAGAGGGCGGCAAGCAGCGAGTTACGCAGGCTTTCGCGCTCGCTGGTTAGTCGGGCCTGCTCTTCGCTGGCGGTCAGGGTGAGACGCTCCAGGGCGCTGGCCACCAACAGGGTGAAGGTCTCCAGCAGCCGCTGCTGCTCCGGGATCATCAGCTGGCGCAGATTCGCCGGCTCCACCACCAGCAGGCCCCAGGTGCGGGCGGCGCTCTTCAGGGGCAGGATCTGATACGGCACGCCGGGCAGGGTATCGGTGCCGGCGCCGGCGGGTTGACCCTTATCAAAGCTCCAGCGGGCGATGGCATCATCCCACGGCGTCAGCCCGGGCTGGTGGGTTAAGGGCAGCAGTTTCCCCTGGGCGTCCGGGAGCAGCAGCTGGCTGCGGGCCTGAAAGGTGGAGGCGATAAACCGCTCGCTGGTGGTGGCGATATCCTGCTGGCTACGACCCACCGCCAGCGCTTTGGACATCTCATACAGATGGCGGGTACGCCGCTCGCGGTAGCGCGCCACCCGCGCCTGGTAGCGCACGCCGGCGGTGAGGTTACCGATAAGCAGGCCCACGGTGAGCATCACGCCGAAGGTGAGCAGATACTGGACATCGGACACCGCCAGCGTGCCGCGCGGGGCGACAAAAAAGAGATCGAAGCTGATAACGTTGATCACCGTCGCCAGGACCGACGGCCAGCGGCCGTAGAGCAGGGCGATGATCACCACTCCTAACAGATAGAGCATCACCAGGTTGGCGGCTTCGAAGGCCATCAGCCACTGCATGGCCACCAGGGTAATGATGGCGCATAGCGCCACCGCCACCGCGCAGCCCTGCAGCTGTAGCCGCCATTTCTCCAGCGCCGGACGGCTGTCGCTGGCGCGCGCCTGAAGGGGGAAGGGCTTTTCATCCAGGGCGATGACCACCAGATCGAGGTCCGGCGCGTGGCGAGCCAGACGGTCGGCAAAACCGCTACGATCCCGCCAGCGGCGCTTGCTCTGGCGGCCAATGACAATTTTCCCAAGGTTGTGTTCGCGGGCGTAATGGAGAACCGCTTTCTCTTCTGACGGGTCGGAGAGGGTGGCGGTTTCGGCGCCCAGCTCCTGGGCCAGACGCAGCGCGGCGAGGATGGCCCGTCGCCGGGCTTCCGGTAGCTGGTGCAGGGAAGGGGTCTCGACATACACCGCATGCCAGACGCTGCCCAGACGGGCGGCGAGCCGTGCGGCGGTACGCACCAGCTTTTCGCTGCCGGTGTTGTGCCCGATACAGAGCAGGATCGCGTCGCGGGTGTGCCAGACTTTCTCCTGGCCCTGGCGGTCGCGCCAGGCGCGCATCTGCTCATCGACGCGATCGGCGGTGCGGCGCAGGGCCAGTTCACGCAGCGCAATCAGGTTCCCTTTGCGGAAAAAGTTCTCGATAGCGCGCTCGGCCTGGCCACCGATATAGACTTTGCCCTCATTGAGCCGCTGGCGCAGATCGTCAGGGGGCAGATCCACCAGCACCACGTCGTCCGCGGCGTCAAAGAAGGGATCGGGGACGGTCTCTCGCACCTGCACGCCGGTGATCCCGCTGACGACGTCATTCAGACTTTCCAGATGCTGGACGTTAACGGTGGTGAAGACGTCAATCCCGGCCTCCAGCAGTTCGTCCACATCCTGCCAGCGCTTTGGATGGCGGGAGCCGGGGGCATTACTGTGCGCCAGCTCATCCACCAGAATCAGCGCCGGACGGCGGGCGAGGGCGGCGTCGAGATCGAACTCATACACGTAGCGCCCGCGGTGGGCGAGCCGCCGCGGCGGCAGGGTGCTCAGGCCCTGCAGCATCGCGGCGGTCTCTTTCCGGCCGTGGGTCTCCGCCACGCCAATCAGAATATCCAACCCCTGCGCCCGGAGCCGCTGCGCTTCCGCCAGCATCGCCCAGGTTTTCCCCACCCCGGCGCAGGCGCCGAAGAACACTTTTAGTTTGCCGCGATGCGGGGCGGCGGTGTGCTGCAGCAGGCGGTCAGGGTCCGGACGCAGCGGCTCGTCACTCATTTACTTATCCTTCAGGGCATCCAGCGCCATATTGAGTTGCAGTATATTGACCACCGGCTGGCCAAGGAAGCTCAGCAGCGGCTTTTGTGTGGCCTGGTTAACCAGCGCAGTCACCTGGTCGACGCTCAGCTGGCGCGCTTTGGCCACCCGCGGCGCCTGCCACAGCGCGGCGGCCGGGGTCAGGTTGTTATCGAGACCGCTCGCCGAGGTGGTGACCAGTTCGACCGGCACACGCGGGTCGGCATCCGGGTTTGCGGCGCGCAGGGCCTGCACCCGCTCGCTCACCGCCTTATCCAGCGCCGGGTTGCTGGCGGCGAGGTTGCTGCCGCCAGAGGCCATCGGGTTATCCGCTGTCTCCGCGGTGGCTGACGGGCGACCCTGGAAATAGCCTGCGGCGGTAAAGTTCTGGCCAATCAGCGCCGAGCCGCGCACCTCGCCGTTCATGCGGATCAGCGAGCCGTTGGCCTGTGAGTTAAACCACCACTGCCCCAGGCTGGTGGTCAGCAGAGGATAAACGCCGCCGGTGAGCAGGGTTAACAGAATAAATAGCACAAGTGCTGGACGAATCAATGACATAGTTTGTTCCTCACACCAGACCGCTCAGGGTCAGCAGCAGGTCGATGGCTTTAATACCGATAAAAGGCACCAGCAGACCGCCGAGGCCGTAGATCCACAGATTGCGGCGCAGCATCGCCGAGGCGGAGAGCGGGCGATAGCTCACCCCTTTCAGGGCCAGCGGGATCAGGAAGACGATGATCAGCGCGTTGAAGATAACGGCGCTGAGGATCGCCGACGATGGCGAATGCAGGCCCATCACGTTCAGCATGGCCAGCTGGGGATAGACCGCGGCAAACGCCGCCGGAATAATGGCGAAATATTTCGCCACGTCGTTGGCAATACTGAAGGTGGTCAGCGAGCCGCGCGTCATCAGCATCTGTTTGCCGATATGGACCACCTCAATCAGCTTGGTGGGGTTGGAATCCAGATCGACCATGTTGCCCGCCTCTTTCGCCGCCTGGGTGCCTGAGTTCATGGCCACCGCCACGTCGGCCTGCGCCAGCGCGGGCGCATCGTTGGTGCCGTCGCCGGTCATCGCCACCAGCCGACCTTCAGACTGATACTGGCGGATCAGCGCCAGCTTGGCTTCCGGCGTCGCTTCGGCGAGGAAATCGTCGACGCCGGCCTCGGCGGCGATCGCCGCAGCGGTCAGGCGGTTATCGCCGGTGATCATCACCGTTTTAATGCCCATTTTGCGCAGCTGGGCGAAACGTTCATTGATGCCGCCTTTGACGATATCTTTGAGTGAAATAATCCCCAGCACCTTTTCCCCTTCGGCGACCACCAGCGGCGTGGCCCCCTGGCGGGCGACCTCTTCCACCTGCTTCTCGACATCGGCAGGGAAGTGGCCACCGTTGGCCTCTACGTGGCGGCGAATGGCGTCCACCGACCCTTTGCGGATCATGCGCTGATCGATATTGATGCCGCTCATCCGCGTTTGCGCGGTAAAGGGGACAAAGGTGGCGTGCAGCGACTGCAGATCGCGTTCGCGCAGGTTAAAGCGCTGTTTCGCCAGCACCACGATGCTGCGTCCCTCAGGGGTTTCGTCCGCCAGCGAGGAGAGCTGGGCGGCATCGGCGAGGGTTCGCTCTTCCACACCGCGCGCCGGCAGGAAAGCGGAGGCCTGGCGGTTGCCGAGCGTAATGGTCCCGGTTTTATCCAGCAACAGCACATCAACGTCGCCTGCCGCTTCCACCGCGCGGCCGCTGGTGGCGATCACGTTGGCGCCCAGCATACGGCTCATCCCGGCGACGCCGATGGCCGACAGCAGACCGCCGATGGTGGTCGGGATCAGGCACACCAGCAGCGCCACCAGTACGGTGACGCTGACCGCATTGCCGCTCCACGCCGAGAATGGCCAGATGGTGGCGGTGGCCAGCAGGAACACCAGCGTTAGGGCGATCAGCAGGATCGTCAGGGCGATTTCGTTCGGCGTTTTACGGCGCTGGGCGCCTTCCACCATGGCGATCATCCGGTCGAGGAATGTTTCTCCCGGGTTAACGCTGCAACGGATCACCAGCCAGTCGGAGAGGATGCGCGTCCCGCCGGTCACCGAGGCGAAATCACCGCCGGATTCGCGGATCACCGGAGCAGACTCGCCGGTAATGGCGCTTTCATCCACCGAGGCGCCGCCTTCGATGACTTCACCATCGCAGGGGATAATATCCCCGGCTTCCACCAGCACCACGTCGCCTTTGCGCAGGTCTTCCGCCGGCACGTGGTCGACCGTCGCGTCATGCTGTGGGGCGCGCAGCTTACGGGCGAAGGCCGTTTTTTTCACCCCTTTCAGGCTATTGGCCTGGGCTTTGCTGCGGCCTTCCGCCATCGCTTCGGCAAAGTTGGCGAACAGCACGGTAAACCATAGCCAGATACTGATGGCGGCGGTAAAAGTGGCGCTGCCGGTCAGGGCGCCGCCAGCCATGGCGATGGCCAGCAGAGTGGTTAACAGGCTGCCCACCCAGACGATAAACATCACCGGATTGCGCCACTGCACCATCGGGCTGAGTTTTTTCACGGCATCCAGCAGCGCCTGGCGCACCAGCGTCGGCTCCAGCAGGGCTAATTGTTTGCGACTCATAACAGGGTGCTCCGCATCGCTCAAAGTAAGGAAAAGTGTTCGGCCAGCGGGCCAAGCGCCAGCGCAGGAATAAAGGTCAGGGCGCCAACCAGCAGCACGGTGCCGATCAGCAGACCGATAAACAGGGCGTCGTGGGTGGCCAGGGTGCCGGGGCTGGCCGGTTGAATTTTCTTCGCCACCAGCGAGCCGGCGATAGCCATCACCGGAATGATGACGGCGAAGCGTCCAGCCAGCATGCAGAACGCCAGCAGCAGGTTCCAGAATGGCGTCGCCGCGCCCAGGCCGGCGAAGGCGCTGCCGTTGTTATTGGCCGCCGAAGTGACGGCGTACAGCACTTCGCTAAAGCCGTGCGGTCCGGGGTTGAACATCCCGGCGCGGCCGGCCTCGGTCATCATCGCCAGCGCCGTGCCGAGCAGCACCAGCGTCGGGGTGACCAGAATGGCCAGGGCGATCATTTTCATTTCCCGGACATCGATTTTCTTTCCGAGGTACTCCGGGGTGCGGCCGACCATCAGGCCGGCGATAAACACCGCCAGCATAACGAACAGCAGCATGCCATAGAGACCCGAGCCGACGCCGCCGAACACCACTTCGCCAATCTGCATCAGCCACATCGGCACCATCCCGCCCAGCGCGGTGAAGGAGTCATGCATGGCGTTGACCGCGCCGCAGGAGGCTGCGGTGGTGATCACCGCGAACAGACTGCTGGCGAGAATACCGAAGCGGCTCTCTTTACCTTCCATATTCAGGCTGCTGTCGGCGCCCAGCGTCATCAGGTGCGGGTTGCCGCGGGTTTCCGCCCACATCACCACGGCGACGCAGAGGATAAAGATCAGCGTCATCGCCCACAGGATGGCGCGCCCCTGGCGGCGATCGCTCACCACCTCGCCGAAGGCGAAGCACAGCGCCGCCGGGATCAGGAAGATGGCCAGCATCTGCACGAGATTGGTCAGCGCCGTCGGGTTTTCAAACGGATGGGCGGAGTTGGCGTTAAAGAAACCGCCGCCGTTGGTGCCCAGCAGCTTAATCGCTTCCTGTGAGGCGACGGGCCCCATCGGCAGCAGCTGGTGCGCCCCTTCGAGGGTGGTAAAGGGCTGGTAGGCCTGCAGGTTCTGCGGCACGCCCTGCTGAATAAAGAACAGGGCCACCAGCAGAGAGAGCGGCAGCAGCAGCCACAGGGTAATGCGCGTCAGGTCGACCCAGGCATTGCCGAGGGTGGACATTTTCTGCCGGGCGAAGGCGCGGGTCAGGGCGAAGACCACGGCGATGCCGGTAGCGGCGGAGAGGAAATTCTGCACCGTCAGCCCCACCATCTGGCTGAGATAGCTCATGGTGCTTTCGCCGGCGTAGGCCTGCCAGTTCGTATTGCTGACAAAGCTGACCGCGGTGTTGAGCGCCAGATCCCACGTCAGCCCCGGCAGGTGCTGCGGGTTAAACGGCAGCACGCCCTGCAGCATCAGCAGGGCAAACAGCGCCAGGCCGCCGAGGGCGTTGAACAGCAGGAGCGCCAGCAAATACTGCAGCCAGCCCATCTCTTCGGCGCGGATCCCGGCCACGCGCCACAGGACGCGCTCGATCCCGGCCAGGCCGGGAAGCGGGATGTCATTCACCATTCTTGCCAGACACATCCCCAGCGGGCGCGCCAGCACCAGCAATACCAGCAGATAGCTGGCTAATAATAAAAATCCCTGGGCAGCCATCAGAATGCCTCCGCATGTATCAAGGCATAAACCAGATAAGCCAGTAACAGGAACACCAGCCCAACGCCAGTGAGTACGCCTGCAGTCACAATCCACCTCCGGGTGTGTTTTTGATTTACCAGGAGAATAGAAATTACGGCGCAAAGATTTCGCAAAAATCCGCGGGCGCGGTGTAAAAAAAGTATAAAAATGACAAAGGCACAAATTAACTAATGGTTAGTATTAATTTAACTTTTTTGTAACTAATTTACGTGGAGAATGTAAATTAAGTATAAATACGTGCTTTTTAGTGGTCGGATGAGTAGTAAAATTACAACCAGAGCGGTATTATTTTGCTCAGACAAACATGATTAATTTTCCGGCGCTGCTTGCCGGCCTGACAAAGGGGAGAGAAATGATGGCGTTGTACAAAGCTTATCCTGCTCATATTATTTTGCTGCGTCGTGCTTTCGCCGTCGTGGCTGGCGTCGCGGCGCTGCCGGTGATGCTGTTCTGGAAGGATCGCGCCCGCTATTACAGCTGGCTGCACCGTGTATGGTCGAAAACCAGCGAGCAGCCGGTGTGGATGGCGCAGGCGGAAAAAGCCGCGCACGACTTCTACTAATTCGCCCTGCTGCGAGGAAAACCACTAACCGCCGGTTGCCCCCGGCGGTTTTTTTTCGTCGCTTGTCTACACTCGTTTTCAGGCGCCGCAGCGGAATTGGCAGGTGCTTATTTTGCCTGGGCGCGCTATTTTTGCCGGCTTAGATCATAAGATGAGTTTTGCTGACGGAGAGTGAGGAGTGATATGGCCACCCATCTGGTCTGGTTACGCACGGATTTACGCATTCACGATAACCTGGCGCTGGCCGCCGCCTGCCGCGATCCGCAGGCGCAGGTGCTGGCGCTGTATATTGCCACCCCGGGGCAGTGGCGCGAACATCACCTGGCCCCGCGGCAGGCCGCTTTTATCGCCAGCCATTTGCGCAGTCTGCACGCCGCGCTGGCGGAGCGGGGCATACCGCTGTGGGTAGAAGAGGCGGACGATTTTAGCGCCAGCGTCGAGCGGCTGGCCCATTTCTGCCAGCAGCACCAGGTCAGTCACCTGTTCTACAACTATCAGTACGAATTCAATGAACGCCAGCGCGATGCCGCCGTTGAGAGCTCCTTGAGCGAAGTGATTTGCCAGGGATTTGACGACAGCGTCCTGTTGCCGCCCGGCAGCGTACTGACCGGCGGCGGCGAAATGTATAAAGTCTTCACCCCGTTTAAGAACGCGTTTATTCGCCGGCTGCGGGAAGGATTGCCGGCGTGCGTGGCCGCGCCAAAGCCGCGCCAGGCGCCCGCTCGCCTGGCGCCGCCGGTGCCGGAGCTTAACTATCCGCAAACGCCGTTCGATGGGCTGCTGTTTGCCGCGGATGAAAAAACGGCGCTGGCGCGGCTGCGCGCGTTTTGTCAGCAACCGGCGGCGGATTATGAGGGGCAGCGCGACTTCCCGGCCGTGGAAGGGACCAGTCGCCTGTCGTCCTGCCTGGCCATCGGGGTGCTGTCGCCGCGCCAGTGCCTGCATCGGCTGCTGACGGAACACCCCGCCGCACTGGATGGCGGGGCAGGCGCCACCTGGCTTAATGAGCTGATCTGGCGCGAGTTTTACCGCCATCTGATGGTCTACTATCCGAAACTCTGTAAAGGTCGGCCGTTTGTCGTCTGGACCGATAAGGTCGCCTGGCGCGAAGAGGATGGCGCCCTGCAGGCCTGGCAGCGCGGGGAGACCGGCTTTCCGATTGTCGATGCCGCCATGCGCCAGCTTAACGCCACCGGCTGGATGCATAACCGGTTGCGCATGATTGTCGCCAGTTTCCTGACCAAAGATCTGCGCCTCGACTGGCGGGCAGGGGAGCGCTATTTCATGAGCCAGCTGATTGACGGCGACCTGGCGGCGAACAACGGCGGCTGGCAATGGGCGGCTTCGACGGGCACCGACGCCGCGCCCTATTTCCGCATATTTAATCCCACCACCCAGGGCGAGAAGTTTGATAAGCAGGGGGTGTTTATACGTCGCTGGCTGCCGGAGCTGGCAAAGGTGCCGGAGAAGGCGCTGCATCAGCCGTGGGTGTGGGCGGATAAACAGGGGGTGACGCTGGATTATCCGCGCCCGATAGTCGATCACAAGCAGGCGCGGCAGGAGACGCTGGCGGCCTGGGAGGCCGCCAGAAAGGGGATTATTCCACCGCCAGACGGCGGGTCCTGACCTTCAGCGAGTGATACAGCCAGATAACCAGCACTACGCCGACGCAGGCCAGCGCGCCCCAGGTGATCTGGCTGAAGACGTTGATGTAGGCGTCAATGGAATAGTTCACCGCCCCGGCGACGTCGAATGACGCCTGCGAGGTCTGGTCGGCGATAACGCCGGCCAGATAGTTGGCGATGGCCCCGGAGAGCAGCATATAGATGCCGGTCAGCACCCCGGTCACCCCCGGGATCTCAATGCGGGTGATTTGCGACATCGCGACCGGGTCGATAAACAGTTCGGCAAAACCCATCACCGCCAGCCCCAGCACCATCAGCGGCATGGACGACTGGCCATAGGCCGCCGACCAGCGGGCGCTGAGGGTCAAAATGCAGAACCCGGCGCTCATCAGGCCCAGACCGAGGGCAAATTTCCCCCAGATGCGCACGGTGCGGTTACCGCCGACGCTCTCTTTCACCAGCCACGCCAGCACCATGCCGCAGAGCATCACCGCAAAGGCGTTGATCGACTGGAACATAGCGGTAGGGACTTCGTAGCTCATGATATGGCGGTTAACGAAGCGGTCAATATACAGGCTGATGGAGCTGCCGCCCTGTTGGGCGAAGGCCCAGAACAGCAGGCTGAAGGCGGTCAGGACGACGATCAGGCGCAGATCCTTGCGCTGTTTATCGGTCTCGGCACGTAGGTAGATCCGCGCCAGCACCGCGAGGCCAATGGCCGTGGCCACGATCAGGGCATACACCGACCACTCCTGCCAGAACAGCACGGCAATCAGCAGCGGCGCGATGACCAGCAGCACCAGCAGCCAGCCCCAGTTCGGCAGCAGGAAGCGGCGGGTGCACAGCGCCTGGCGGTTCACACCGGCGGTATGCTGGAAATGACGGTTGCCGCAGAGGAAGATCACCAGTCCCGCCACCATGCCGATGGCCGCCAGGGCAAAGCCCATCGCCCAGCTATACTCCTCCTGAACGTAGCCGCAGGCGATGGGCGCGATGATCGAGCCGATATTGCCCGCGGCATACATCAGCGAGAAGCCGCCATCGCGACGCGGATCGGCGGGTTCGTACAGTTCGCCCAGCAGACAGCTGACGTTGGATTTAAACAACCCGTAGCCGCAGACGATGATCGCCAGCGACAGGTAGAGGAAGGCCGGGGCGGTTTCGCTGGCCCCGAGCACCAGATGGCCAATGGCCATCAGCAGCGCGCCGAGCATGACCGCCATCCGGTTGCCTAACAGCTTATCGGCCAGATAGCCGCCGAGGATCGGCGTCACATAGACCAGCGAACAGTAGGCGCTGAACAGGGCGTAAGCGTGGTTATCGTCATATTTGAGCTGATTGGTGAGATAGAGGATCAGCAGGGCGCGCATGCCGTAGAAGCTAAAATATTCCCAGATTTGCAGCGCCACGACGTAGTAAATCGCCCGCGGTTGCGATGATGTTGTCTTCATGAGAAGTGTGTTTCCTGGCCTAAAGCGAAAGTCGATCGTTCTGCATGAATAGCGTTTAATTAGTCATATTCATGGCTTGAGGGGCTTTCTGATTATTTAATATGCTTTATTAGTGCATAAATATACACGAATGCGCGGCGGGGTGAATAGACAAATTGCGCTATTCGGTAAAAAGTCATCGTCAGTGTCGGAGGCGGACTATCGACGACCCGAATAGATCTGGTTATGTTATGCCTTTGTATACCCTGATTATCTGCTGGAGTGGCGATGAAAAATAGCGAACTGGAACAACTGATAAACGACAAGCTCAATAGTGCAGCCATCAGTGACTTCGCCCCTAACGGTCTGCAGGTGGAAGGGCGCGACACGGTGCACAAGATCGTCACCGGAGTGACGGCCAGCCAGGCGCTGCTGGATGAGGCCGTTCGTCTTCAGGCGGATGCGGTGATTGTCCATCACGGCTATTTCTGGAAAAACGAATCGCCAGTGATCCGCGGTATGAAGCGCCGGCGCCTGAAAACCCTGCTGGCCAATGATATCAATCTCTACGGCTGGCACCTGCCGCTGGATGCCCATCCCGAGCTGGGCAATAACGCGCAACTGGCGCATCTGTTGGGGATTAACGTGCTGGGGGAAATCGAACCGCTGGTGCCCTGGGGCGAACTGTCGATGCCGGTTTCCGGCCTTGAACTGGCCTCATGGATTGAAGCGCGGCTGGGGCGTAAGCCGCTGTGGTGCGGCGATACCGGGCCGGACACCGTCAGCCGCGTCGCCTGGTGTACCGGCGGCGGCCAGAGCTTTATCGACGCCGCGGCGCGCTTTGGCGTGGACGCGTTTATCACCGGCGAGGTGTCGGAACAAACCATCCATTCCGCCCGCGAGCAGGGCCTGCATTTTTATGCCGCCGGCCACCACGCCACCGAGCGGGGCGGTATTCGCGCCCTCAGCGAATGGCTGACGGAAACCACTGACCTGGACGTCACCTTTATTGATATTCCCAACCCTGCCTGACGGGAGAGAGAAAAGTGCAGCGAGCGCGTTGTTATCTGTTAGGAGAAACGGCCGTCGTGCTGGAGCTGGAGCCGCCGGTCACCCTTGAGAGCCAGCAGCGGATCTGGGGCTTAGCCCAGCGTCTGGCGAACCATGAGGAAGTGATTGACGCCATTCCCGGCATGAACAATATCACTGTGGTGCTCCGCCGCCCGCAGGAGGTGGCGTGGGAGGCGATAGACCGTCTGCAGCGCTGGTGGGAGGAGAGCCTCGCGATCGAGCCGGAGTCGCGCTCGCTGACCATTCCGGTCGTCTACGGCGGCGAGGCCGGACCGGATCTCGGGGTGGTGGCGCAGCACAGCGGCCTCAGTGAAAAGCAGGTCGTGGAGCTGCACGCCTCGGTGGAGTATCTGGTCTGGTTTATTGGTTTTCAGCCGGGATTTCCCTACCTGGGCGGGTTGCCAGCTGCGCTGGCGACGCCGCGTCGCGCCGAACCGCGCGTGCACGTCCCGGCCGGGTCGGTGGGTATCGGCGGCGCGCAAACCGGGATCTATCCGCTGGCGACGCCCGGCGGCTGGCAGCTGCTGGGGCGGACCTCGCTAACGCTGTTCGACCCGTCGCGGAAGGAGCCTGCGCTGCTGCGCGTGGGCGATAAAATTCGCTTTGTGCCGCAAAAGGAGGGGGTATGTTGACTCTGATCCGCGCCGGCCTGTACACCTCGGTACAGGACGGTGGACGAGAAGGCCTGCGCCAGTCTGGCATCAGCCGCTGCGGCGCTCTGGATTATCCCTCGCTGGTGATTGCCAATCTGCTGGTTGGCAACGAGGCGAATGCCGCCGGGCTGGAGATTACCCTCGGCCAGGTGGAGATCGAATTTGCCCGCAGCGGCTGGTTTGCGCTGACCGGCGCCGCCTGCGAAGCGACGCTGGACGGTAAAGCGGTCTGGGTGGGCTGGCGCACCGCCTACCGGCCCGGGCAGCGCCTGGTGCTGAAAACGCCGCAGCATGGCATTCGCAGCTATCTGGCGGTGGCGGGCGGGATTGCGGTTCCCGAGGTCCTTGGCTCGCGCTGCACGGATCTCAAGGCGGGGATTGGCGGTCTGGAAGGACGCCGCCTGCAGGACGGCGACAAGCTGAAGCTTGGGAAAGCCGCCCGCCGCTTCACCACCCCGCGCGGCGTCAAGCAGCTGCCGCTGGGCAACCGCATTCGTGCGCTGCCCGGGCCGGAGTACCACGAATTTGACGCGGCCTCGCAGGCGTCATTCTGGCGCGCCCCCTGGAAGCTCAGTCCGCAGAGTAACCGCATGGGGTACCGCCTGCAGGGGCAGCCGCTGAAACGCACCACCGATCGCGAAATGCTGTCGCACGGCCTGCTGCCGGGCGTGGTGCAGGTGCCGCACAACGGCCAGCCCATTGTGCTGATGAACGACGCGCAAACCACCGGCGGCTATCCGCGGATCGCCTGCATCATCGATGCCGATATGTACCAGCTGGCGCAGATCCCACTGGGGCAGCCGATCCATTTCGTGGCCTGCTCGCTGGAGGAGGCGCTGAAGGCGCGGGCCGATCGTCAGCGTTATCTTGAACAACTGGCGTGGAGACTCCACGATGATGATTGATCTCAATGCCGATCTCGGGGAAGGCGGGGCGAACGATAGCGCGCTGCTCCAGCTGGTGTCGTCGGCGAATATCGCCTGTGGTTTTCACGCCGGCGACGCCGGGCTGATGGTGCATAGCGTGCGCGAGGCGCTGAAGTACGGCGTCGCGGTGGGCGCCCATCCGGGATATCCCGACCGGGAAAATTTTGGCCGCACGGCGATGGATCTGCCGCCGGAAACGGTCTATGCCCAGACGCTGTATCAGATTGGCGCTCTGGCGGCGATCGTTCAGGCTCAGGGCGGCGAGTTGCAGCACGTAAAGCCGCACGGCATGCTCTACAACCAGGCGGCCAAATCGCCGCCGCTGGCCGACGCGATCGCCCGCGCGGTCCGCGATGTTAACCCGCAGCTGGTGCTGGTGGGTCTGGCGGGCAGCGAACTGATCCGCGCCGGGCAACGCTATGGCTTGACGACGCGTCAGGAGGTGTTTGCCGATCGCGGTTATCTGGCCGACGGCAGCCTGGTGCCGCGCACCCAGCCCGGCGCGCTGATTGACAGCGAAGAGCAGGCCCTGGCGCAAACCCTCGAAATGGTGCAACACCACCGGGTGCGTAGCGTCAGCGGCGAATGGGCGAACGTGGTGGCGCAGACGGTATGTCTGCATGGCGATGGTCCGCATGCCCTCGAATTTGCCCGCCGTTTGCGGGCGGCGTTCGCCGGGCGCCATATTATGGTCAGCGCTCAGCCAGAGGCTGAGATATGACAATCTGAAGGACCGCGAAGGAGAAGACGATGGCGGGCGTATTACTCACCGGTTTTGAACCCTTTGACGGCGAGACGGTGAACCCTTCCTGGGAAGTGGTGCAGCAGCTTGACGGCACAATGATTGCTGGTCAGCCGGTGATCGCCAGGCAGCTTCCCTGCGTGTTTGGCGAGGCGCTGTCGGCGCTGGACGCGGCGATTGAAGACCTGCAGCCGAAGCTGGTTATCGCGGTGGGACAGGCCGGCGGCCGGGTCGATATCAGCGTCGAACGTGTGGCGATTAACGTCGATGATGCGCGTATCCCTGATAACAAAGGCCAGCAACCCATCGACACGCCGATCGTCGACGGCGGGCCGGCCGCGTGGTTCAGCACCTTGCCGATCAAAGCGATCGTCAGCGCGCTGCGCGATCGCGGGATCCCGGCCTCGGTGTCGCAAACTGCCGGCACCTTCGTCTGCAATCACGTCATGTACGGTCTGCTGCACAAGCTGCAGGGACAGAATGAGGTGAGGGGCGGGTTTATCCATATTCCATGGCTACCGGCGCAGGCGGCGGCCCATCCCGGCGAGCCGAGTATGGCGACCGCCACCGTGCGGGAAGCGCTGGAGACGGCCATAGCCGTAGCCCTGCACCAGCCGGTGGATAGTAAACTGGGCGGCGGCGCCACCCACTAACAAAAGGATGAAAGTATGCCGGAAGGTCCGGAGATCCGCCGCGCGGCGGATACACTGGAGGCAGCAATCAAAGACGAACCCTTAACCGACGTCTGGTTCGCTTTTCCCCGGTTGCAACCCTATCAAACCGAACTGATTGGTCAGCGGGTTACCCATATCGACACCCGGGGCAAAGCCCTGCTGACCCGCTTCTCCGGCGGCCTGACCCTGTACAGCCATAATCAGCTGTACGGCGTCTGGCGCGTGGTTGAGGCCGGCGAACAGCCTGCCTCTAACCGGGTGCTGCGCGTCAGGCTACAGACGGCCAGCAAGGCGATTTTGCTCTACAGCGCGTCGGACATTGAGATGCTCACGGCGGAGCAGGAGGCCAACCATCCGTTCTTGCTGCGCGTCGGTCCGGACGTGCTGGATATGACGTTAACCGCGGAGCAGGTGAAAGCGCGACTGCTGTCGGCCAAATTCCGCAATCGTCAGTTTTCCGGCCTGCTGCTGGATCAGGCTTTTCTTGCCGGTCTGGGTAACTATCTGCGGGTGGAAATCCTCTGGCAGGTGGGGCTGACCGGGGGGCATAAGGCCTCGGAGCTTAATGAAATACAGCTGGATGCGCTGGCGCACGCGCTACTCGATATCCCGCGGCTTTCTTATCGCACTCGCGGCCAGCCCGATAACAACAAGCACCACGGCGCGCTGTTCCGCTTTAAGGTCTTCCATCGCGATGGGGAAAAGTGCGAGCGCTGCGGGGGCGTGATTGAGAAGACCATGCTCTCATCGCGGCCGTTTTACTGGTGCCCGCACTGCCAGCATTAAGCCGGCAGCCAGGCAGTGTCAGCGCCAGGCTTCATCGTCAGGCATAAAAAACGCGCCAGCAGGCGCGTTTTTATCATCCGGACAGCGAGATTAACGCTTGATGTCGGACTGGAAGTCGCGTTTGGCGTAGCCGGTGTACAGCTGACGCGGACGGGCGATCTTCATGCCGTCGCTGTGCATTTCGTTCCAGTGCGCAATCCAGCCCACGGTACGCGCCATGGCGAAGATAACGGTAAACATGGAGGACGGAATACCCATCGCTTTCAGGATGATACCGGAGTAGAAGTCGACGTTCGGGTAGAGCTTCTTCTCGATGAAGTACGGGTCGTTCAGCGCGATATGCTCCAGCTCCATGGCCACCTGCAGCAGGTCGTCTTTGGTGCCCAGCTCTTTCAGCACTTCATGGCAGGTTTCACGCATCACGGTGGCGCGCGGGTCGTAGTTTTTGTAAACGCGATGGCCGAAGCCCATCAGGCGGAAAGAGTCATTCTTGTCTTTCGCACGACGAACAAATTCCGGAATGTGTTCAACGGAGCTGATCTCTTCCAGCATTTTCAGCGCCGCTTCGTTGGCGCCGCCGTGCGCCGGTCCCCACAGAGAGGCGATGCCGGCTGCGATACAGGCGAACGGGTTAGCGCCGGAAGAGCCCGCGGTACGTACCGTCGAGGTCGAGGCGTTCTGCTCGTGATCGGCGTGCAGGATCAGAATACGGTCCATGGCGCGCTCGAGCACCGGATTGACTTCGTACTCTTCGCACGGCGTGGCGAACATCATGCGCAGGAAGTTGCCGGCGTAGGAGAGGTCGTTGCGCGGATAAACAAACGGCTGGCCGATAGAATACTTGTAACACATAGCTGCCATGGTCGGCATTTTGGACAGCAGGCGATAGGCGGCGATTTCACGGTGACGCGGGTTATTCACGTCGAGGGAGTCGTGATAGAACGCCGCCAGGGCGCCGGTGATCCCGCACATAACGGCCATCGGGTGAGAATCGCGACGGAACGCATGGAACAGACGGGTGATCTGCTCATGGATCATGGTGTGACGGGTCACGGTGGTTTTGAATTCGTCATATTCGGCCTGGGTTGGTTTTTCACCGTTCAGCAGAATGTAACAAACTTCAAGATAGTTTGATTCGGTCGCTAACTGGTCGATCGGGAAGCCGCGGTGCAGCAGGATCCCCTCGTCACCATCGATAAACGTAATTTTAGATTCACAGGAAGCGGTAGATGTGAAACCTGGGTCAAAGGTAAATACGCCTTTTGAACCAAGACTACGAATATCAATAACATCCTGACCGAGCGTGCCTTTTAGCACATCCAGTTCAATAGCAGTGTCACCACCCAGGGTGATTTTTGCTTTAGCATCAGACATTTATGGTCTCCTTAGCGCCTTTATTGCTTAAGACTGCCGGGTGGTGGATTTGCTTTCGGCCCGCGCCCGTATACGTTACCAGTTTGTTATGTTGCACACAGCTCTGCGTCAGCGAAAAGGGCAGGGTACAGAGCAACGGCGCTTGATGGCACGTTCTTCAGGGCTGCGGTGAAACAACAGCAAATCAGCGTTTTAGCAGTCCGAATATTAAAACCTGTATACCACTAATAACTGTCCTGATTACATCGGTCAATACTGACACACTGTTACATAACTTATTCTCAGGTGAAAGAGTGACCCCATAACTTTTGAGCATTATTGCATTTAACTGGTAATGGTTGTAACAAGAATGTTTAATATTTGTCAAATCAGGTGATTAAAAATTAAAAAAATGTTGTTATCGTGACCTTGATCACTGTTCCGGAGAAAACCCAACAAACTATATGTAGGTTAATTGTAATGATTTTGTGAACGGCCTATACTGCGGCCAGGTCTCCGGAACACCCTGCAATCCCGAGCCACCCAGCGTTGTTTAGTGATGTTTTAATGCCTGAAAAGACGTTTTAACATGACTTCTGGTTATAGAAAGGACGCTGTCTGACCCGCAAGCAGACCGGAGGAAGGAAACAATAAGAACAGCATGTGGGCGTTATTCATGGTAAGAAATGTGAAAAAACAAAGACCTGTCAATCTGGATCTACAAACGATACGGTTCCCAATCACGGCGATAGCGTCCATTCTCCATCGCGTTTCCGGTGTCATCACCTTCGTGGCGGTCGGAATTCTGCTTTGGCTGCTGGGCACCAGCCTCTCCTCCCCTGAAGGTTTTCTGACGGCGGCCTCGATCATGGATAGCTTCTTTGTGAAGTTCATCATGTGGGGCATTCTCACCGCGCTGGCCTATCACGTCGTTGTCGGTATCCGCCATCTGATGATGGACTTTGGTTACCTGGACGAAACCCTCGAAGCAGGGAAACGTTCCGCCAAGATTTCTTTTGTTATTACTGTCGTGCTTTCACTTCTCGCAGGAGTCCTCGTATGGTAAGCAACGCCTCAGCACTGGGACGCAACGGCGTACATGACTTTATTCTGGTCCGTGCTACCGCCATCGTTCTGACCCTCTACATCATCTACATGGTTGGCTTCTTCGCTACCACCGGTGAGATCTCATGGGAAGTGTGGACCGGATTCTTTGCCTCCGGCTTCACTAAAGTCTTCACTCTGCTGGCTCTCGTTTCCATTCTTATCCATGCCTGGATCGGGATGTGGCAGGTGTTAACGGACTACGTTAAACCACTGGCTCTGCGCCTGGTTCTGCAGCTGGCTATCGTTGTGGCGCTGGTGGCTTACGTTCTTTATGGATTTGTTGTGGTGTGGGGTGTGTAATGAAATTGCCAGTCAGAGAGTTTGATGCTGTTGTCATCGGTGCCGGCGGCGCAGGTATGCGCGCGGCGCTGCAAATTTCCCAGAGCGGACAGACCTGTGCGCTGCTCTCTAAAGTCTTCCCGACCCGTTCCCATACCGTGTCAGCGCAGGGGGGTATCACCGTCGCGCTCGGTAACTCCCATGAAGATAACTGGGAATGGCATATGTACGACACCGTAAAAGGGTCGGACTATATCGGTGACCAGGACGCCATCGAATATATGTGTAAGACCGGCCCGGAAGCGATTCTCGAGCTGGAGCACATGGGCCTGCCGTTCTCCCGTCTTGACGACGGCCGTATTTATCAGCGCCCGTTCGGCGGCCAGTCGAAGAACTTCGGCGGCGAGCAGGCGGCGCGCACCGCGGCGGCGGCTGACCGTACCGGCCACGCCCTGCTGCACACCCTGTACCAGCAGAACCTCAAAAACCACACCACTATTTTCTCCGAATGGTATGCCCTCGATCTGGTGAAAAACCAGGACGGCGCGGTGGTGGGTTGTACTGCCCTGTGCATCGAGACCGGCGAAGTGGTCTACTTTAAAGCCCGCGCCACCGTGCTGGCGACCGGCGGCGCAGGCCGTATCTATCAGTCCACCACCAACGCCCACATCAACACCGGTGACGGCGTCGGGATGGCCATTCGTGCCGGCGTGCCGGTGCAGGATATGGAAATGTGGCAGTTCCACCCGACCGGCATCGCCGGGGCAGGGGTTCTGGTCACCGAAGGTTGCCGCGGCGAAGGCGGTTATCTGCTCAATAAACACGGCGAACGCTTTATGGAGCGTTATGCCCCGAACGCCAAAGACCTGGCGGGTCGTGACGTGGTGGCGCGTTCCATCATGATCGAAATCCGCGAAGGTCGCGGCTGCGATGGCCCGTGGGGCCCGCACGCGAAATTGAAGCTGGACCACCTGGGTAAAGAGGTTCTGGAATCTCGTCTGCCGGGTATCCTCGAGCTGTCCCGTACCTTTGCTCACGTCGATCCGGTGAAAGAGCCGATCCCGGTTATCCCAACCTGCCACTACATGATGGGCGGTATTCCGACCAAAGTGACCGGCCAGGCGCTGACCGTCAATGAGAAGGGCGAAGACGTGGTGATCCCGGGCCTGTTCGCGGTAGGCGAAATCGCCTGCGTATCGGTCCACGGCGCTAACCGTCTTGGCGGCAACTCGCTGCTCGACCTGGTGGTCTTCGGCCGCGCGGCGGGCCTGCATCTGCAGGAATCCATCGCCGAGCAGGGCACGCTGCGCGATGCCAGCGAATCCGATATCGAAGGCTCGCTGGACCGCCTCAACCGCTGGAACAACACCCGTTCCGGTGAAGATCCGGTGGCGATCCGCAAAGCGCTGCAGGAATGTATGCAGCATAACTTCTCGGTGTTCCGCGAAGGCGATGCGATGCACAAAGGTCTGGAACAGCTGAAAGTGATCCGCGAGCGCCTGAAAAACGCCCGTCTCGACGATACCTCCAGCGAGTTCAACACCCAGCGCGTTGAGTGCCTGGAGCTGGATAACCTGATGGAAACCGCGTACGCGACCGCCGTATCCGCTAACTTCCGTACCGAGAGCCGTGGCGCCCACAGCCGCTTCGACTTCCCGGATCGTGATGATGAAAACTGGCTGTGCCATTCCCTGTATCTGCCAGAGTCGGAATCCATGACGCGTCGTAGCGTCAACATGGAACCGAAACTGCGTCCGGCATTCCCGCCGAAGATTCGTACTTACTAATGCGGAGACAGGAAAATGAAACTCGAGTTTTCAATTTATCGCTATAACCCGGATGTTGATGACGCTCCGCACATGCAGGATTACACCCTCGAAGCGGAAGAAGGTCGTGACATGATGCTGCTGGATGCGCTGATCCAGCTGAAAGAAAAAGATCCGTCGCTGTCGTTCCGCCGCTCCTGCCGTGAAGGGGTTTGTGGTTCCGATGGCCTGAATATGAACGGGAAAAACGGTCTGGCGTGCATCACGCCGATCTCCGCGCTGAATCAGCCGGGCAAGAAGATTGTTATCCGTCCGCTGCCAGGATTACCGGTTATCCGTGATTTGGTGGTGGACATGGGGCAATTCTATGCACAATATGAGAAGATTAAGCCTTACTTGTTGAATAATGGGCAAAATCCTCCGGCTCGCGAGCATCTGCAGATGCCTGAGCAGCGTGAGAAACTCGATGGTCTGTACGAGTGTATTCTCTGCGCATGTTGTTCGACTTCGTGCCCGTCGTTCTGGTGGAACCCGGATAAGTTCATTGGCCCGGCTGGCCTGTTGGCCGCGTATCGCTTCCTGATCGACAGTCGCGATACCGAAACCAGCGAGCGTCTGGACGGCCTGAGCGATGCTTTCAGCGTATTCCGCTGTCACAGCATTATGAACTGCGTCAGTGTGTGTCCGAAGGGGCTGAACCCGACGCGCGCCATCGGCCATATTAAGTCGATGCTGCTGCAGCGCAGCGCGTAAGAAACCCGGTGTGTCCCGGATGGCGCTACCGCTTATCCGGGCTACCAAAAGCAGTAACCCCGGTAGCGTTTGTGCTACCGGGAAATGAATACCCTAAATAATTCGAGTTACAGGACAACGTACATGTAACTTGAAGTATGAAGGGATAGCAGGAAATCTTTAAAAACCGCCACAAGATGTACCAGTAATCAAGGCGTTCAGTGCGAGGTAAGGCGGCAACTGAACGCATCCCCGGGAGCATAGCGAACTATGTGACCGGGGTAAGTGAAGGCAGCTAACGCAACCGCAGCCTGAACGCCGAAGATTAATGGCAGTTTTTAAAGGTTCCTTAGCGGATAGAAACCACAACTCGTCCGCAACAAGTGAACCCCGGCACGTGCACTCGGTGTGCGTGGTAGTTTCTACGGCGAAATAAGCATATGAATGCTTAAGGGATCACGATGCAGAACGGCGCAATGAAAGCCTGGCTGGACTCTTCTTACCTCTCTGGTTCGAACCAGAGCTGGATAGAACAGCTCTATGAAGACTTCTTAACCGATCCTGACTCTGTTGACGCCAACTGGCGTTCAATGTTCCAGCAGTTACCTGGCACCGGAGTTAAACCGGATCAATTTCATTCCAAAACGCGTGATTATTTCCGTCGACTGGCGAAGGATGCCTCACGTTACACTTCTTCGATTTCCGACCCAGACACCAATGTGAAGCAGGTTAAAGTCCTGCAGCTCATCAACGCATACCGTTTCCGTGGCCACCAGCATGCGAATCTCGATCCGCTGGGGCTGTGGAAGCAAGAGAGAGTGGCGGATCTCGATCCGGCCTACCACGATCTGACCGAGGCCGATTTCCAGGAAAGCTATAACGTAGGTTCATTTGCCATCGGTAAAGACACGATGAAGCTGGGCGAGTTGATTGCCGCCCTCAAGCAAACCTACTGCGGCTCCATCGGCGCGGAATACATGCATATCACCTCTACCGAAGAAAAACGCTGGATCCAGCAGCGCATTGAATCGGTAGCCGGCAAAGCGAGCTTTACCGCGGAAGAGAAAAAACGCTTCCTCAGCGAACTGACCGCCGCGGAAGGCCTGGAGCGCTACCTCGGCGCCAAATTCCCGGGGGCGAAGCGCTTCTCGCTGGAGGGTGGCGATGCCCTGATCCCGATGCTCAAAGAGATGATCCGCCATGCGGGCAAGAGCGGCACCCGCGAAGTGGTGCTGGGCATGGCGCACCGCGGTCGTCTCAACGTGCTGGTCAACGTGCTGGGTAAAAAACCGCAGGATCTGTTCGACGAGTTCGCCGGCAAACATAAAGAACATCTCGGTACCGGCGATGTGAAGTACCACATGGGCTTCTCATCCGATATGGAAACCGAAGGCGGTCTGGTGCACCTGGCGCTGGCGTTTAACCCGTCGCACCTCGAGATCGTCAGCCCGGTGGTTATCGGTTCCGTACGCGCCCGTCTGGATCGTCTGGACGAGCCGAGCAGCAACAAGGTTCTGCCGATCACTATCCACGGCGACGCCGCCGTCACCGGTCAGGGCGTGGTTCAGGAAACCCTGAACATGTCGAAAGCCCGCGGTTACGAAGTGGGCGGTACCGTGCGCATCGTTATCAACAACCAGGTGGGCTTCACGACCTCTAACCCGCTGGATGCGCGTTCGACCCCGTATTGCACCGACATCGGTAAAATGGTGCAGGCGCCGATTTTCCACGTCAATGCCGACGATCCGGAAGCGGTCGCGTTCGTCACTCGTCTGGCGCTGGATTTCCGCAATACCTTCAAACGCGATGTTTTCATCGATCTGGTGTGCTACCGCCGTCACGGCCATAACGAAGCCGATGAGCCGAGCGCAACTCAGCCGCTGATGTATCAGAAGATCAAAAAGCACCCGACCCCGCGCAAAATCTATGCTGACAAGCTGGAGCAGGAGAAGGTGGCGACTCTGGAAGACGCGACCGAGCAGGTTAACCTCTACCGCGATGCGCTGGATGCCGGCGAATGCGTGGTGCAGGAATGGCGTCCGATGAACATGCACTCCTTTACCTGGTCGCCGTACCTCAATCATGAGTGGGACGAGAGCTATCCGGATAAAGTGGAGCCGAAGCGTCTGCAGGAGCTGGCGAAACGCATCAGCACGGTGCCGGAAGGTATCGAAATGCAGTCCCGCGTAGCGAAAATTTACGCCGACCGCCAGGCGATGGCGGCAGGTGAGAAGCTGTTCGACTGGGGCGGCGCCGAAAACCTGGCCTACGCCACGCTGGTTGACGAAGGTATTCCGGTGCGTCTGTCCGGGGAAGACTCCGGTCGCGGCACCTTCTTCCATCGTCATGCGGTGATCCATAACCAGACCAATGGTTCAACTTACACCCCGCTGCAGCATGTCCATAACGGTCAGGGCCAGTTCCGCGTTTGGGACTCGGTGCTGTCTGAAGAAGCCGTACTGGCGTTTGAATATGGTTACGCCACCGCTGAGCCGCGCACCCTGACCATCTGGGAAGCGCAGTTTGGCGACTTCGCCAACGGCGCTCAGGTGGTGATCGACCAG
The DNA here is from genome assembly GCF_040064295.1 of Klebsiella sp. JB_Kp031. NCBI lineage: Bacteria > Pseudomonadati > Pseudomonadota > Gammaproteobacteria > Enterobacterales > Enterobacteriaceae > Klebsiella > Klebsiella sp. JB_Kp031. The sequence continues at coordinate 14,178 of NZ_JBEAJW010000037.1, read as the reverse complement.
TTCATCTCCTCCGGTGAGCAGAAGTGGGGCCGGATGTGCGGCCTGGTGATGCTCCTGCCGCACGGCTATGAAGGCCAGGGTCCGGAGCACTCCTCCGCGCGTCTGGAGCGTTATCTGCAGCTGTGCGCTGAGCAGAACATGCAGGTCTGCGTACCGTCCACACCGGCGCAGGTGTACCACATGCTGCGTCGTCAGGCGCTGCGCGGTATGCGTCGTCCGCTGGTGGTGATGTCGCCGAAGTCGCTGCTGCGTCATCCGCTGGCAGTCTCCAGCATGGATGAGCTGGCGAACGGCACTTTCCTGCCGGCCATCGGTGAAATCGATCAACTTGATCCGCAGGCTGTGAAGCGCGTTGTGCTGTGCTCTGGTAAGGTTTACTACGACCTGCTGGAACAGCGCCGCAAAAACGAGCAAAAAGATGTCGCTATCGTTCGTATCGAGCAGCTCTATCCGTTCCCGCATCAGGCGGTGCAGGAAGCGCTGAAAGCGTATGCGCACGTGCATGATTTTGTCTGGTGCCAGGAAGAGCCGCTCAACCAGGGCGCATGGTACTGCAGCCAGCATCACTTCCGTGAAGTGATTCCGTTTGGGGCCTCTCTGCGTTATGCAGGCCGCCCGGCCTCCGCCTCTCCGGCGGTAGGGTATATGTCCGTTCACCAGAAACAGCAACAAGATCTGGTCAATGACGCGCTGAACGTCGATTAATTAAAGGATACACAATGAGTAGCGTAGATATTCTGGTTCCCGACCTGCCTGAGTCCGTAGCTGACGCAACCGTCGCCACCTGGCACAAAAAACCGGGCGACGCGGTCGTCCGTGACGAAGTCCTGGTCGAAATCGAAACTGACAAAGTGGTACTGGAAGTACCGGCATCAGCGGACGGCATTCTGGATGCAGTGCTGGAAGACGAGGGCGCTACCGTCCTGTCTCGCCAGATCCTTGGCCGCCTGCGCGAAGGTAACAGCGCAGGTAAAGAAAGCAGCGAAAAAGCCGATGCGAAGGCGTCCACGCCGGCGCAGCGTCAGCAGGCTTCTCTGGAAGAGCAGAACAACGACGCGCTGAGCCCGGCGATCCGTCGTCTGCTGGCTGAACACAACCTCGACGCAGCGGCCATCAAAGGCACTGGCGTCGGCGGCCGTCTGACCCGCGAAGACGTTGAGAAACATCTGGCGAAAGCCCCGGCGCCGGCAGAAGCCAAAGCGCCAGCCTCCGCCGCGGCAGTCGCGCCGGCGCCGCAGCTGGGCAATCGTTCTGAAAAACGCGTCCCGATGACCCGCCTGCGTAAACGTGTGGCCGAGCGTCTGCTGGAAGCGAAAAACTCCACCGCCATGCTGACCACGTTCAACGAAGTCAACATGAAGCCAATCATGGATCTGCGTAAGCAGTACGGTGAGGCGTTCGAAAAACGTCACGGCATCCGTCTGGGCTTTATGTCCTTCTACGTGAAAGCGGTAGTGGAAGCGCTGAAACGCTATCCGGAAGTGAACGCTTCCATCGATGGCGACGACGTGGTGTACCACAACTACTTCGACGTCAGCATGGCCGTATCCACCCCGCGCGGCCTGGTCACCCCGGTTCTGCGTGACGTCGACCTGCTGGGCATGGCGGATATCGAAAAGAATATTAAAGAGCTGGCAGTGAAAGGCCGCGACGGCAAGCTGACCGTAGATGACCTGACCGGCGGTAACTTCACCATTACCAACGGCGGCGTGTTCGGCTCCCTGATGTCCACGCCGATCATCAACCCACCGCAGAGCGCCATCCTGGGTATGCATGCCATTAAAGACCGTCCGATGGCGGTGAATGGCAAGGTAGAGATCCTGCCGATGATGTACCTGGCGCTCTCCTACGACCACCGTCTGATCGACGGACGTGAGTCGGTAGGCTTCCTGGTGGCGATTAAAGAGCTGCTGGAAGATCCGACCCGTCTGCTGCTGGACGTGTAGTCAGCAAGCGTATTACCTACCGTAGGCCGGATAACACGCGTTAGCGCCGTTATCAGGCCTACAGGTTTAAAGATAATTACACCCTGAAGGATGGACTGAACACATGAACTTACATGAATATCAGGCAAAACAACTTTTTGCCCGCTATGGCTTACCGGCGCCGGTGGGTTATGCCTGTACTACTCCGCGTGAAGCAGAAGAAGCCGCTTCAAAAATCGGCGCGGGTCCGTGGGTAGTGAAATGTCAGGTTCACGCTGGTGGCCGCGGCAAAGCGGGCGGTGTGAAAGTGGTGAAGAGCAAAGAAGAGATCCGCGCATTTGCCGAGCACTGGCTGGGCAAACGTCTGGTGACCTATCAAACAGATGCGAACGGCCAGCCGGTTAACCAGATCCTGGTTGAAGCGGCGACCGATATTGACAAAGAGCTGTACCTGGGCGCGGTCGTTGACCGTAGTTCCCGTCGCGTGGTGTTCATGGCCTCTACTGAAGGCGGCGTGGAAATCGAAAAAGTGGCGGAAGAGACCCCGCACCTGATCCACAAGATCGCCATCGATCCGCTGGCTGGCCCGATGCCTTACCAGGGCCGTGAACTGGCGTTCAAACTGGGCCTGGAAGGTAAGCAGGTTCAGCAGTTCACTAAGATTTTCATGGGCCTGGCGACCATTTTCCTGGAGCGCGACCTGGCGCTGATCGAAATTAACCCGCTGGTGATCACCAAGCAGGGCGACCTGATCTGCCTGGACGGCAAACTGGGCGCTGACGGCAACGCGCTGTTCCGCCAGCCGGATCTGCGCGAAATGCGCGACCAGTCTCAGGAAGACCCGCGTGAAGCGCAGGCGGCGCAGTGGGAACTGAACTACGTCGCGCTGGACGGCAACATTGGTTGCATGGTTAACGGCGCGGGCCTGGCGATGGGTACCATGGACATCGTTAAACTGCACGGCGGCGAACCGGCTAACTTCCTCGACGTGGGCGGCGGCGCCACCAAAGAGCGCGTCACCGAAGCGTTCAAAATCATCCTCTCTGACGACAACGTGAAAGCGGTGCTGGTGAACATCTTCGGCGGTATCGTACGCTGCGACCTGATCGCTGACGGTATCATCGGTGCGGTAGCGGAAGTTGGGGTTAACGTTCCGGTGGTGGTTCGTCTGGAAGGTAACAACGCCGAACTGGGCGCGAAAAAACTGGCTGACAGCGGCCTGAATATTATTGCAGCGAAAAGTCTGACGGACGCAGCACAGCAGGTTGTTGCCGCAGTGGAGGGGAAATAATGTCAGTTTTAATTAATAAAGATACCAAGGTTATCTGCCAGGGCTTCACCGGTAGCCAGGGGACCTTCCACTCTGAACAAGCGATCGCTTACGGTACGCAAATGGTTGGCGGCGTGACGCCAGGCAAAGGCGGCACCACGCACCTGGGCCTGCCGGTGTTCAACACCGTGCGCGAAGCCGTTGAAGCGACCGGCGCTACCGCGACCGTGATCTACGTTCCGGCGCCGTTCTGCAAAGATTCCATTCTGGAAGCGATTGACGCGGGCATTAAGCTTATCATCACCATCACCGAAGGTATCCCGACCCTGGATATGCTGACTGTGAAAGTGAAACTGGACGAAGCGGGCGTGCGCATGATCGGCCCGAACTGCCCAGGCGTGATCACCCCGGGCGAATGCAAAATCGGCATCATGCCGGGTCACATTCACAAACCGGGTAAAGTGGGCATCGTTTCCCGTTCCGGTACCCTGACCTATGAAGCGGTTAAGCAAACCACCGACTACGGCTTCGGCCAGTCTACCTGCGTCGGTATCGGCGGCGACCCGATCCCGGGCTCTAACTTCATCGATATCCTGAAGCTGTTCCAGGAAGACCCGCAGACCGAAGCTATCGTCATGATCGGTGAGATCGGCGGCAGCGCGGAAGAAGAAGCGGCTGCCTACATCAAAGAGCACGTGACCAAGCCGGTTGTCGGCTACATCGCGGGCGTGACCGCGCCGAAAGGCAAGCGTATGGGCCATGCGGGCGCCATCATCGCTGGCGGTAAAGGTACTGCTGATGAGAAATTCGCAGCCCTGGAAGCAGCCGGTGTGAAAACCGTTCGCAGCCTGGCCGATATCGGCGAAGCGCTGAAAGCGATCATCAAGTAAACCCTCTCTGCTTGTCCGCAAGCAGAAATCTGTCCGATTTCGACATGGTTGGCCACCGTCAGGTGGCCTTTTTTTTGGCCGTTATCCGCTTCTCCCGAAAGCCGCTGAGCCAGCAAACCCCGCGTTTGGCGAAAACCTTATCTATCATATTGATTTTAAGAATTATTTCATAAATATTCTCGACGTGCGGTTGTCGGAAAGGAAAATATGCCCTGGCCGTACCGGCGGGAAGCAAAACAGACACTAAAAAAAGAGTGGGGGAGGGGATAAGAAAACAGGAAAAAATACTGTGAGCGGTCTAGCATTAATCGGATCGGCTCTTTTTTTTCTTTTTTTTCCTGCGGCGTTAAATAATATTACCTATGATTCTCATCTCTCCCTTTTTAGTAACCAATCAAAGTATACTTTAAACACAGTATTAACATTAAGTTTACCAATATTCTTTATTGGGCTACATAATTAACACGTAGAGTAAAAATTGATTTATATCAATACTTAATGCTTGGAAAAATCCTTCAAAAAACGTTAAATTGTCTCAAGTCAAATTGGCCTAAACTGGCCATCTTCGCTATATATTGATCACCGTCGAAAAATGTAAAACTGGAACAATAAAAACATATTTATTGTAAGGTTATTGCGGCGTAATATATTGGGGAATCAATTGGGTTTTTCGTTAACGTATTTGTAACCTTGTCCTGGCGTGGTTTCACTTTCGGTTGAAACCCGCTCCGGGCGGGCGACAAATAAAAATTTGTATTGGGGCATGCGTATGAGCCAGAGCTTCTCGGTTCATTTTCGGAGTCTTCATGCGATGAGCAAGGAGTCATGATGTTAGATATAGTCGAACTGTCGCGCTTACAGTTTGCCTTGACCGCGATGTACCACTTCCTGTTTGTGCCACTGACGCTCGGTATGGCGTTTCTGCTGGCCATCATGGAAACGGTCTACGTCCTTTCCGGCAAACAGATTTATAAAGATATGACCAAATTCTGGGGCAAGTTGTTTGGTATCAACTTCGCGCTGGGTGTGGCGACCGGTCTGACCATGGAGTTCCAGTTCGGGACTAACTGGTCGTATTACTCACACTACGTGGGGGATATCTTCGGTGCGCCGCTGGCCATTGAAGGTCTGATGGCCTTCTTCCTCGAATCCACCTTTGTAGGTCTGTTCTTCTTCGGTTGGGATCGTCTGGGTAAAGTTCAGCACATGGCCGTCACCTGGCTGGTCGCACTGGGCTCCAACCTCTCCGCGCTGTGGATCCTCGTCGCAAACGGCTGGATGCAGAACCCTATCGCATCGGACTTCAACTTTGAAACCATGCGTATGGAGATGGTTAGCTTCTCCGAACTGGTGCTCAACCCGGTTGCTCAGGTGAAATTCGTTCACACCGTGGCGTCTGGCTATGTCACCGGTGCGATGTTCATCCTGGCTATCAGCTCCTGGTACATGCTGAAAGGCCGTGACTTTGCCTTTGCTAAGCGCTCCTTCGCCATCGCAGCCAGCTTCGGTATGGCAGCGATCCTCTCCGTTATTGTGCTGGGTGACGAATCTGGTTACGAAATGGGCGACGTGCAGAAAACCAAACTGGCGGCTATCGAAGCAGAGTGGGAAACCCAGCCTGCGCCGGCGGCCTTTACCCTGTTTGGTATTCCCGATCAGAATGCGCAAACCAACCACTTCGCCATCCAGATCCCTTACGCGCTGGGCATCATTGCCACCCGCTCGGTGGATAAGCCGGTTATCGGTCTGAAGGATCTGATGGTTCAGCACGAAGAGCGTATCCGTAACGGCATGAAGGCCTATGCGCTGCTGGAGCAACTGCGCGCCGGTTCCACCGACCAGGCCGTTCGCGACCAGTTCAATAACGTGAAGAAAGATCTTGGCTATGGTCTGCTGCTGAAACGCTATACCCCGAACGTCGCTGACGCCACGGAAGAGCAGATCGCCAAAGCGACCAAAGACTCTATTCCAAGCGTCGCACCGCTGTACTTCGCCTTCCGTATCATGGTGGCGTGCGGCATCCTGATGCTGTTGATTATCGGCGCCTCCTTCTGGAGCGTGATCCGTAACCGTATCGGCGAGAAAAAATGGCTGCTGCGCGCCGCGTTCTATGGCTTGCCGCTGCCATGGATTGCCGTGGAGTCAGGCTGGTTTGTTGCCGAATACGGCCGTCAGCCGTGGGCGATTGGTGAAGTCCTGCCGACGGCGGTGGCCAACTCGTCGCTGACCGCGGGCGATCTGATCTTCTCTATGTTGCTGATCTGCGGCCTGTACACGCTGTTCCTGGTGGCTGAACTGTTCCTGATGTTCAAGTTTGCCCGCAAAGGACCTAGCAGCCTGAAAACCGGCCGCTATCACTTTGAACAGTCCTCTGCGGCTATTCAGTCGGCACGCTAAGACAGGAGTCGTCAAATGATCGATTATGAAGTATTGCGTTTTATCTGGTGGCTGCTGATTGGCATCCTGCTGATTGGCTTCGCCGTCGCCGACGGGTTCGACATGGGGGTGGGCATGCTCACCCGCTTCCTCGGCCGTAACGATACCGAGCGTCGGATTATGATCAACGCCATCGCCCCGCACTGGGACGGTAACCAGGTGTGGCTGATCACCGCCGGCGGCGCGCTGTTCGCTGCCTGGCCGATGGTCTACGCCGCGGCGTTCTCCGGTTTCTATGTGGCGATGATTCTGGTGCTGGCCTCGTTGTTCTTCCGTCCGGTCGGTTTCGACTACCGTTCCAAGATCGAGGACACCCGCTGGCGCAACATGTGGGACTGGGGCATCTTCATCGGCAGCTTCGTGCCGCCGCTGGTGATTGGCGTGGCCTTCGGCAACCTGCTGCAGGGCGTGCCGTTCCATGTCGACGAATACCTGCGTCTCTTCTATACCGGTAATTTCTTCCAGCTGCTGAACCCGTTTGGTCTGCTGGCCGGTATCGTCAGCGTGGCGATGATCCTGACCCAGGGCGCGACCTACCTGCAGATGCGTACCGTAGGCGAACTGCACCTGCGCACCCGCACCGTCTCCACGGTGGCGGCGCTGGTGACGCTGGTCTGCTTCGCGCTGGCGGGTGTGTGGGTCTACTACGGTATCGACGGCTATGTGGTGAAATCGGTGATTGACCATACCGGCCCGTCTAATCCGCTGACCAAAGAAGTGGTGCGTGAAGCTGGCGCGTGGATGGTGAACTTTAACAATATGCCAGCGCTGTGGGCGATCCCTGCCCTGGGCGTGGTGCTGCCGCTGCTGACCGTCGTTTCGACCAAAGCGGATAAAGGCGCCTGGGCATTCCTGTTCTCCTCGCTGACCCTGGCCTGCATCATTCTGACTGCCGGTATCGCGATGTTCCCGTTCATCATGCCGTCCAGCACTATGCTGAACGCCAGCCTGACGATGTGGGACGCGACCTCCAGCCAGCGGACGCTGAATCTGATGACCTACGTGGCGATTGTCTTCGTGCCGATCATTCTGGGCTACACCAGCTGGTGTTACTGGAAAATGTTTGGCCGCATCACGCGCGAAGACATCGAAAAGAACACCCACTCGCTGTACTAAGGTAAGGAGCTATATATGTGGTACTTCGCATGGATTTTGGGAACGCTTCTTGCCTGTGCCTTTGGGGTGATTACCGCGCTGGCGCTTGAGCACGTGGAAGCCACCAAAGCCGGGAAGAAAGAAGAAATCTGATGAAATTTATCGCTACTCTGTACGCGATAATGGACAAGCGCCCGCTCCGGGCGCTTTCCTTATTGATGGCGCTGCTGCTGGCAGGCTGCATCTTCTGGGATCCGTCGCGCTTTGCCGCGAAGACCAGCGAGCTGGAAATCTGGCATGGTTTCTTGCTGATGTGGGCAGTTTGCAGCGGCGTTATTCACGGCGTGGGCTTCCGCCCGCGTGCCGTTCACTGGCAGGGGATTTTTTGTCCGCTTATCGCTGATATCGTGCTCGCTTTAGGTCTCTTCTTTTTCTTCTTTTGAATAAGAGATCTCTGTTAATGCTATGGGCTTGCATAAGCCCATAAAAATTTACGCCCCGTTTACTTTCCCCCATTCCAAACCATCTTTCCCGCGCGTATAGTAGCGAAGTTTGAAAGCTCTAACCTTTTTTTGCATTACCGGGATGTAAAGTGAATACAACGCTGTTTCGATGGCCGGTTCGGGTCTACTACGAAGATACCGACGCCGGTGGTGTGGTTTACCACGCCAGTTACGTCGCTTTTTATGAAAGAGCACGCACAGAGATGCTGCGCCACCATCACTTTAGTCAACAGGTTCTGTTGGCTGAACGCGTTGCCTTCGTGGTTCGCAAAATGACGCTGGAGTATTTTGCCCCCGCCAGACTCGACGACATGCTCGAAGTCCAGACGGAAATTACCTCGATGCGCGGCACCTCTTTGGTTTTCACGCAGCGAATCGTCAACGCCGAGAATACAGTGTTAAACGAAGCTGAGGTTCTCATTGTGTGCGTTGATCCACTCTTAATGAAGCCACGTGCGCTTCCCAAGTCTATTGTCGCGGAGTTTAAGCAGTGACTGACATGAATATCCTTGATTTGTTCCTGAAGGCGAGCCTTCTGGTTAAACTTATCATGTTGATTTTGATTGGTTTTTCTATCGCTTCCTGGGCTATCATTATTCAGAGAACGCGTATCCTTAACTCGGCCGCGCGCGAAGCTGAAGCGTTCGAGGACAAATTCTGGTCCGGGATTGAACTGTCCCGTTTGTATCAGGAAAGCCAGGGGCGTCGCGATAATCTGACCGGTTCGGAGCAGATCTTCTACAGCGGCTTCAAAGAGTTTGCGCGCTTGCATCGGGCCAACAGTCATGCGCCGGAGGCGATCGTCGAAGGGGCATCGCGCGCGATGCGTATATCGATGAACCGCGAGCTGGAAACGCTGGAGACCCATATTCCGTTCCTCGGCACCGTAGGCTCCATCAGCCCGTATATCGGTCTGTTCGGTACCGTTTGGGGGATCATGCACGCCTTTATCGCTCTTGGCGCGGTGAAGCAGGCCACCCTGCAGATGGTGGCGCCGGGTATCGCCGAAGCGCTGATCGCCACTGCGATCGGTCTGTTCGCTGCTATCCCGGCGGTCATGGCGTATAACCGCCTGAACCAGCGCGTGAACAAGCTTGAACTGAATTACGACAACTTTATGGAAGAGTTCACCGCCATTCTGCACCGTCAGGCTTTTACCACCAGCGAAAGCAATAAGGGGTAAGCCATGGCCAGAGCACGTGGACGCGGACGTCGCGAACTGAAGTCCGAGATCAACATCGTTCCGCTGCTGGATGTCCTGCTGGTGCTGTTGCTGATCTTTATGGCAACGGCGCCGATCATTACGCAGAGCGTGGAAGTCGATCTGCCGGACGCCACGGAATCGCAAGCGGTGAAAAGCAATGACGATCCGCCGGTGATTGTGGAAGTCTCCGGAGTAGGGCAGTACAGCGTGAAAGTGGGGCAGGAGACGCTGTCCCAGCTGCCGCCGGAGCAGGTGATTGCCGAAGCGAAGCGTCGTCTTGAAGCCAATGAGAAAACGGTATTCCTGATCGGCGGTGCGAAAGACGTCCCTTACGATGAAATTATTAAAGCGCTGAACCTGTTGCATAGTGCAGGGGTTAAATCGGTCGGCTTGATGACCAAACCTATTTAATCGCTTCAGGTAGGTGCGTCCGCGCGGCGTTCGGCGGCGAGTATCGCTCGCCGTCGGTGCGCATCGCGGGTACAGGCGAACAGTTTTTGGGAACCGATAGTGTCAAAGGCAACCGAACAAAACGACAAGCTTAAACGAGCGATCATCATTTCAGTCGCGCTGCACATCATACTGATCGCGCTGCTGATCTGGAGTTCGTTTGACGAGCATCTGGATGCCTCTGCCGGCGGCGGCGGGGGATCGTCGATTGATGCCGTCATGGTCGATCCGGGGGCGGTGGTAAATAACTATAACCGTCAGCAACAGCAGCAGGCCAGCGCACGTCGCGCCGCTGAACAGCGCGAAAAACAGGCGCAGCAGCAGGCGGAAGAGTTACGTGAGAAGCAGGCGGCGGAACAGGAACGGCTGAAACAGCTCGAACAGGAGCGGCTGCAGGCGCAGGAAGCGGCGAAAGAAGCGAAGGAACAACAGAAGCAGGCTGAGGAAGCCGCAGCCAAGGCTGCCGCGGCGGCGAAAGCCAAAGCGGATGCGCAGGCTAAAGAAGCGCAGGAAGCAGCGGCCAAAGCGGCCGCCGAGGCGAAAGCGAAGGCGGATGCCCAGGCGAAAGCGGCTGAACTGGCGGCAGCGAAAGCGGCTGCTGACGCGAAGAAACAGGCCGAAGCCGCCGCCGCGAAAGCAGCGGCCGATGCGAAGAAACAGGCGGAAGCCGAAGCGGCGAAAGCCGCGGCAGAGGCGCAGAAGAAAGCAGAAGCTGCAGCGGCGAAGAAAGCGCAACAGGAAGCGGAGAAGAAGGCCCAGCAGGAAGCGGCTAAACAGGCAGCGGCTGAAAAAGCGGCTGCAGAAAAAGCCGCCGAAAAAGCAGCTGAGAAAGCGGCCGCGCAAAAAGCGGCCGCGGAGAAGGCCGCCGCCGAGAAAGCCGCCGCAGCTGAAAAAGCAGCGGCAGCCAAAGCGGCAGCTGCTGAGAAGGCGGCGGCTGATAAAGCGGCCAAAGCGGCAGCAGCAAAAGCCGCGGCAGCGAAGAAAGCGGCTGCAGCGAAAGAAGCGGACGGCGTTGACGACCTGCTCGGCGATCTGAGCTCTGGTAAGAATGCGCCGAAAGGTAGCACCAGCGGTAGCACAGGTGGCTCTTCACCTGCTAAAGGAAGTAAACCGGGGCAGGGCGGTGCATCTCAGGCGGAGATTGCCAGCTATATTTCGCAGGTGCAGGCCGCGATTAAAGGACATCTCTATGACTGGGATACGTACAAGGGTAAAGTATGTACGTTGCGCGTAAACCTGGCTCAGGATGGAACGTTGTTGAGTGTGAAATCGGAAGGCGGCGATCCGGCTTTCTGCCAGCAAATGCTGGCGGCTACCAGTCGGATGAGCAAATTCCCTAAACCGCCGTCGCAGGCTGTTTATGAAACGTTCAAAAATGCGCCACTGGACTTCAAACCTTAAGCGCTTTTTCTCCCCGCGTTAGCGGGGGGAAAGAAAATAGGGCGGTCATGGGTTTTGGTAGTTTTGTGTATTTGAGTTTGTTAACATTCTGCTAAATTATCGTGGGCTTTCCGCCCGGATAAGGGAGATATGATGAAGCAGGCATTACGAGTAGCATTTGGTTTTTTAATGCTGTGGGCGGCGGTGCTGCACGCAGAAGTACGTATCGAGATCACCCAGGGGGTGGACTCGGCGCGCCCCATCGGGGTGGTACCGTTCCAGTGGGCCGGCCAGGGCGCTGCGCCGGAAGATGTTGGCGGTATCGTGGCAGCTGACCTGCGCAACAGCGGTAAATTCAACCCGCTGGATCGCTCGCGTCTGCCGCAGCAGCCGACCAGTCCCCAGGAAGTGCAGCCTGCAGCCTGGTCTGCGCTGGGTATTGACGCCGTGGTCGTCGGTCAGGTGACGTCAAACCCGGATGGTTCTTATCAGGTCGCGTATCAGCTGGTGGATACCGGCGGTGCGCCGGGCACAACGCTGGCGCAAGGCTCTTTCAAAGTCACTAAGCAGTACCTGCGCTATGCAGCGCACACTGCCAGCGATGCGGTATTTGAAAAGCTGACTGGTATTAAAGGCGCCTTCCGTACCCGTATCGCCTACGTGGTGCAGACCAACGGCGGTCAGTTCCCGTATGAGCTGCGTGTCTCCGATTATGATGGCTACAACCAGTTCGTGGTTCACCGCTCCTCCCAGCCGCTGATGTCCCCGGCCTGGTCTCCGGACGGTTCAAAACTGGCTTACGTAACCTTCGAAAGCGGTCGTTCTGCGCTGGTGGTGCAGACCCTGGCGAACGGCGCAGTGCGTCAGATTGCCTCCTTCCCGCAGCACAACGGCGCGCCGGCGTTCTCGCCGGATGGCTCTAAACTGGCTTTCGCGCTGTCGAAAACCGGTAGCCTGAACCTGTACGTGATGGATCTGGGCTCGGGTCAGATTCGTCAGGTGACCAACGGTCGCAGCAACAACACCGAACCAAGCTGGTTCCCGGACAGCCAGAACCTGGCCTTCACCTCTGACCAGGCCGGTCGTCCGCAGGTGTATAAAGTCAATATTAATGGCGGCACGCCGCAGCGTATCACATGGGAAGGTTCGCAGAACCAGGACGCTGACGTGAGCGCGGATGGTAAAACGATGGTAATGGTCAGCTCGGCCGGCGGCCAGCAGCACATTGCCAAACAAGATCTGGAAGCGGGTGGTGTACAGGTTCTGTCATCAACGTTTTTAGACGAAACGCCAAGTCTGGCACCTAACGGCACTATGGTAATCTACAGCTCTTCTCAGGGGATGGGATCCGTGCTGAATCTGGTTTCTACAGATGGGCGTTTCAAAGCGCGTCTTCCGGCAACTGATGGACAGGTAAAATCACCTGCCTGGTCGCCGTATCTGTGATAATAAATAATTGATTATTAAAGGAATCAAAGAAATGCAACTGAACAAAGTGCTGAAAGGGCTGATGATCGCTCTGCCGGTTATGGCAATCGCGGCATGTTCTTCTAACAAGAACGCCAGCAACGACCAGAGCGGTGAAGGCATGCTGGGTGCCGGCACTGGTATGGACGCTAACGGTAACGGCGGCAATATGTCTTCTGAAGAGCAAGCTCGTCTGCAGATGCAGCAGCTGCAGCAGAACAACATCGTTTACTTCGATCTGGACAAGTACGATATCCGTTCTGACTTCGCTGCCATGCTGGACGCGCACGCTAACTTCCTGCGCAGCAACCCGTCCTACAAAGTGACTGTAGAAGGTCACGCGGATGAGCGCGGTACGCCGGAATACAACATCGCGCTGGGTGAGCGTCGTGCTAACGCCGTTAAGATGTATCTGCAGGGCAAAGGTGTTTCTGCCGATCAGATCTCCATCGTTTCTTACGGTAAAGAAAAACCAGCAGTACTGGGTCATGACGAAGCGGCATATGCCAAAAACCGTCGCGCCGTACTGGTTTACTAAGAGAATTGCATGAGCAGTAACTTCAGACATCATTTATTGAGTCTGTCGTTACTGGTTGGCATAGCGGCCCCCTGGGCCGCTTTTGCTCAGGCGCCAATCAGTAGTGTCGGCTCAGGCTCGGTCGAAGACCGTGTCACTCAACTTGAGCGTATTTCCAATGCTCACAGCCAGCTTTTAACCCAACTCCAGCAACAACTCTCTGATAACCAGGCTGACATTGATTCTCTCCGTGGTCAGATCCAGGAGAACCAGTATCAGCTGAATCAGATCGTTGAGCGTCAAAAGCAGATCCTGCTGCAGATTGACGGGCTGACGAGCGGGGGTGGCGCAGCAGCGGCTGGCGCCCAGACGTCGTCTTCCGGCGATCAGAGCGCGGCTGCCACCAGTGCAGCGCCAGCGGCTTCGTCAGGCGCTCCGGCGATGACCGGCGATGCGAACACCGATTACAATGCGGCCATTGCCCTGGTGAAGGATGCTTCACGCCAGGATGACGCCATGGCGGCGTTTCAGAACTTCGTTAAAAAGTACCCGGATTCGACTTATCAGCCGAACGCCAACTATTGGCTCGGACAGTTGAACTACAATAAGGGGAAAAAAGACGATGCGGCGTTTTACTTCGCCTCGGTGGTGAAGAACTACCCGAAATCGCCAAAAGCGCCAGACGCCATGTTTAAGGTCGGCGTGATCATGCAGGACAAAGGTGATACCGCGAAAGCGAAAGCGGTTTACCAGCAGGTGATCAACAAATTCCCCGGCACCGACGGTGCGAAACAAGCGCAAAAACGTCTTAATGCTCTTGGTTGATTACGGCATGACCAGAAATCGCGTTATTTCTGGTCTTGTCGCCTGAATCACCAGCAGTTAAGTGATCTTTATCGAAATTTTAGTTGCGCTGAATTCTGAAATCAGTAATATATGCCGCCGTTGCCAAGGGATATCAAACAAGCCCAAAGCGATGCCAGAGTGGGTCGTTAGCTCAGTTGGTAGAGCAGTTGACTTTTAATCAATTGGTCGCAGGTT
>NZ_JBEAJW010000036.1:0-70106 GCF_040064295.1 Klebsiella sp. JB_Kp031 | reverse complement strand
TCTGCCGGGTGGCGGCTTTCGCCTTACCCGGCCTACGAAAGACTGCAACATCAAACCGTTATGCGGTTATCTGTAGGCCCGCGCAAGCGCAGCGCCGCCGGGCAATCCCTGAAGATTGCACTTTTTAGGGCTTGCTCCCTCTCCCTGTGGGAGAGGGTTGGGGTGAGGGAAAACAGGCCGCACTCAGCTGTACTGGCGCACTCGCGCCAGCAGCTCGTCGACGCTGTCGATACGCTCGGCCAGCACGATCAGCGCTCTGCCCAGGGTAATGGCGTGGCGCAGGCACTCATGACGCATGGCATCGTCCTGGATAGTGTCGATATCCGCGACGTGCGACAGTCCGACGCTGCGGCGGATCAGTTCGCTGCCGCAGAAGCCGACCGCGTCCGCCCACACCTTTTTCAGAAAGGCGGAGGCATAGCCGGGGTAAGCCAGCGCCGCGTCGCGGGTTTTCTCCGCCGCCAGCGCCTGGAAGCGCTCGGCAAAGGTGGTCCACAGTTGGTGGATGTCGTTCAGCCGCTGCTCGCGCGCGGCGGCGGCATCGCGAATGCCGAGCTGGCCCGGCAGGCCGCAGTAGTTCAGCAGCAGGTTGCCGATGGCGGTGCCGATATCGAAGCCGATGGGGCCGAAGTAGCCGAACTCAGCGTCGATGGCCTTCAGGCTGCCTTCGGCAACGAAGATCGACCCGCTGTGGATATCGCCGTGCAGCAGCGCTTCCGCATGGGCAAAGAAACGGTGCTTCAGCGCCGCCACCGCCAGCTTAAGCTGGGCGTCGTCGCGCAGGGCGGCGACATCGGCCTCCAGCTCCGCCGGGTAGTTATTGCGCTCGTGGATCTGATACGGGTCGTTAAAGAACAGATCCTCGGTGATCTCGCACATCGCCGGGTTAATAAACTGCGCTACCTGCGCTTTTTTCTCGTGGGGATGAAGATAGAAATCGCTGGTGTGAAACAGCACCTGCGCCAGATAGTCGCCAAGCTGGCGGGCCGCCTGAGGGTAGTAGACGTTAGCGATAAGCTCCCCGCGCCAGATGCGGTGGTCGGAAAGATCTTCCATCACCATCACCGCCAGCTCGGGATCGAAGTGATGGATTTTTACCGTGTGCTGCGGGCTGTGCTGATAGTGGGCGACCAGGGTCTGCGCTTCGAGACGGGCGCGGTCAAGGGTCAGCGGCCAGGATTCGCCGACGCAGCGCACGTAGGGCAGGGCCTGTTTGACGATCGCCCGGCTGACGCCCTGGCGATCGAACACTTTAAACACCAGATTGAGGTTGCCATCGCCCACTTCCTGCGCGCTGACCAGCTCAGATGGGTTGTCGATGCCGGCGAACTGCTGCGCGTAAGCCACGGCGTCATGGGCGGTGAAGGTATGGTATTGCGACATTGCCTCGATCCTCGAATTCTGATTAAGCCGTTCAGACGTCTATACTTCTGGATTCCATCCTGACACAATGTGATACAACAACGCAACAGGGATTTAACGACATGCAGACATTACAGACCACCAGCCTGCGGGTGAGTGAAAATCAGCTTTTTATTCTCGACCAGCAGGCCTTGCCGCAGGAAAAACGCTGGCTGGCGGCGGATAACGTTGCGCTGCTGGTGGACCATATTCACGCCCTGCGGGTGCGCGGCGCGCCGTTGATTGGCCTGTCCGCCAGCCTGCTGCTGGCCCTGCTGGCCCAGCGCGGCCTGAGCCGGGATGAACTCCAGCAGGCGCTGGAGACGCTGCGCGCGGCGCGGCCGACGGCGGTCAACCTGATGAATAATCTGGATCGCATGAAGCAGGTGCTGGCCCGGGAGGATTATCCGCAGGCGCTGGAAGCGGAAGCCTTGCGTCTGGTCGAAGAAGATAAACAGCTGTGCGACCGCATCGCTGAGGCGGGCAGTGCGCTGGTGAAGCCCGACAGTCGATTGCTGACCCACTGCAACACCGGTGGCCTGGCGACCGCCGGGGTAGGTACCGCCCTGGGGGTCATTGCGCTGGCGCATCAGCAGGGAAAAGTGGCCAGCGTGTGGGTCGATGAAACCCGGCCGCTGCTGCAGGGCGGTCGTTTAACCGCCTGGGAGCTGGGCGAGCTGGGCGTGCCCTATCAGCTGATCGCCGATTCAATGGCCGCCAGCCTGATGGCGCAAGGGAAGGTGGATGCGGTGTGGGTCGGCGCCGACCGCATCGCCGCCAACGGCGACGTGGCGAATAAAATCGGCACCTATTCCCTGGCGGTATTGGCCCATTACCACCAGATCCCGTTTTACGTCGCTGCGCCGCAGACGACCCTCGACCGCCATTGCCCGAACGGGGCGGCCATTCCCATTGAGCAGCGCGCCGCGGCCGAAGTGACCGGAGTGGCGGGCAGCTTTGGCGCGGTACAGTGGGCGCCGACCGGGGCCGCCGTGTACAATCCGGCGTTCGATGTCACGCCTGCTGGGCTGATAAGCGGCTGGGTGCTGGACAGCGGGGTGGTCACCCCGGCGCAGGTCTCCGCCGGGGCGTTTGCGCCGGATAACGGATAACGGACGCCGTGCCGGGCCTGGAAAAAACGGCTTTCCCGGGCCCGGCAAACGCCGCTACGGCAGGACCATCGCTACCGTCGGGGCGGAGGGCCGATCGATACGCTGACCCAGCGCGGTGATGGCCGCCTGGAAGGGGCACAGCGTACCGACGTCGGTCTGACGGCATCCCGGCTGACGCCACTCCTGACGCAGCATCGGGTGCTGCGCGTCCGGCGTCTGCAGACGACGCAGGTCGTCGAGGCCTTGCGCCTGGAAATAGACCCGCAGATAGCGTTCCCCGCTCTTCGCGTCGCGCCAGCGCTCCAGCACCAGGCTACTGCCCGGCGGGATATTCCCCCGGCTGTAGCCCGGCAGCTGCCAGCTAAAGTTCATCAGCGTGCGCACCATGGCGATGTTGGTGTCATGCGCCACCAGCAGCAGCCAGCGTACGTTCGGACTCGCCTCTGGTTTGACGCCGTCGAGCATGGCGTTGAGCAGCACCGACCCGCGTTTTTGCGCGGTATACAGCACGTCGTTACTCAGATCGTAGTTTTCCGTTAACAGCGGCAGCAGGGCCGTGATCTGACTGGCCTGGGCGATCTTGCCCCACGCCAGCTGGCTGAGAGGCAGGTTTTCACTCCAGCCGAGACGCAGCGTTTCCACCATATTGGCCATCACGCTCAGTCCGCTAATAGTGGTCTTCCCGCTTTTGCTCTGCTCGACCTGCCATGGGGTATCGAAGATCGGGCAGGGCTTATCGGCCTGGCAAACCGCCTGTTTCAATAGCTGGATAGTCGGCGCCAGCGCCTGCCGACGCTGCGCCAGATCCCCGGCCTTCTCTTTCACCGCCGCCAGCTGGCGGGCGGGGTCGGTTTGCGTGGCGGCGAACTTGTCGGTCTGAAACAGCGGATCGGCATCCCCGCTGACGTAATGGATAGCGACGCCACAGCCGGGGAAGGCGCCATCCACCAGCGCCTGGGCGGTCGCCCGCGTCCGCTGCAGCGGACTGGCGCGCACGTAAATCGACTCCGCCGTCGGGCATCCCGCCTGCAGCAGGCCGAGCTGGCGATAGTGCTGGCCTTCCTCACGCCCTTTGTTGACCACGGCGGCATAGCCATGACCGGTGAGCTCGCCGTCATGGGTGGTCCACTCGGTCCATGGGCGTCCGGTGGCGGCCTCGATGGCTTCCCGGTTGCCGGCCGTCGGCGGACGAATGCCGTGGCGGCTAAGCTCCACCACTTTCTCCAGCTGCCAGTCTGCGGCGGCGGCTGATTGCAGCGCCAGCAGCGGCAGCGCGCAGGCGATAAACAGGCGTAACAGCCCCTGATGTCTTGCAGGCATCATATCTTCTTCCTTAATTCGTTAATCGGTTATGAGGAGAACGAGGTCTGCCGTTCGACGGCATGGCGCCGGGCGACGATGGCGGCAGTGGTAAAACAGAGTAGCGCGGAACCCAGACCGGTACCCACCCAGAACAGCGCCAACGTGCTGAAATCATACAGCGTTTTGCCGTTCTCAAGGATAGCTGTTTTATCAATAATGATCCCGGTGAGAAACTCGCCCAGGCCGGCGCCGGCGTAGCTGGCGATGCCGATGGTGCCGAGCGCGGCCCCCGCCGCTTTGCGCGAGGAGATATCGACGGCGATCAGCCCGCCGAGGAAGCAGGTCAGAGCGCCAATGGTGGCCCCGAAGATAATCATCGCCAGAATATCAGTGTAATAATTGTGCGGCGACCAGAGCATCAGGGCGAAGCCGGCGGTGTTCAGCAGGCTGATAAAGCCGGCCATCACGCTGCGGTTGCGCGGGAAAAAGCGGTCGGAGAGCATGCCGGCAATGATGGTCCCGGCGATGCCGGCGATGGCGTTGACGCCAATAATCCCGGACGCCTCCAGCGTGGAATAGGCTTTATCCTGCTCGAGGAAGAAGATCCCCCAGGAGTTGACGGCGTAGCGGTCGATGTACATAAAGGCGGAGGCGAGGGCGAGGGTCCACAGCGCCGGGTTGCGCAGCGCCAGCAACTGGTTTTTAAACACCGAGCCGCGGGCTTCGACCTCCTCCTGCGGTTCATTGCGGATGACGTTGATGGACGGGAAGCCGCTGCTCTGCGGCGAATCGTGCATGAACAGCACCAACAGCACCACGCCGGCGGCGCCGAGCGCGGCGGTGGACAGGTAGCCCATCTGCCAGCCAAACCCGGCGATCACCGCGGCGATCACCATATAGGTGACGGCCTCGCCGATATTATGCGCCGTCGACCAGATGCCATAGAAGGTGCCGCGCTCTTTAACGCCGTACCAGCGCGCCAGCGAGACCGCGCAGGGGCCGACGCCCATCGACTGCGCCCAGCCGTTGATCCCCCAGAAGATGGCCAGCAGCAGGGCGTTGGTGGTCATCCCCATCATCAGGTTCATCCCGGCGCTGAGCAATAAACCGAGGCTCATATAGCGCACCACGTTGGCGTGATCGGCGATAAAGCCATTGACCAGCTTGCCGATGGCGTAGCTGAAGAACAGAGTGGAGCCGATCATGCCGAGCTCCGTCGGGGTGATCCCCAACTCCACCAGCGCGCTTTTGGCGACGGTGAAGGATAACCGGCAGACGTAAAAGGTGACGTAAGCCAGGGTCATGGCGATAAAGGTTTGCCAGCGCACCCGGCGAAAACGCTGTTCATCAAACGCGGCGCCCGCTTTCGGCGGCGACGCCCGGAAAAAAGCGATAATTCCAGACATAGGTGGTTCTCCGCAGGTCGGAGGCCTGACTGATTGATGTGGTTCGTCCGTGAATGAAGTTATCGTTACTGTGTAGAGTACATAATCAGAAATAGCCTGACCCGTAAGGGTTAATGTAATGGTTGTGGGATCATCTTTTTCAGCTGCGGGTAGAGCGTTGAGCTGGCCAGCAGCAGCGGGTTGCCGCGCTGGATCCCCTCCTGCGCCAGAAAATCGTTGCTGGCGCCGCCCGCTTCGCGCATCAGCACCAGCCCCGGCAGGGCGTCCCACGGGTTCATGTGCGGCTCGTAGTATCCAATCAACCGGCCTGCCGCCGCCCAGGCGCTCATCAGCGCGCCGGAGCCGTTGCGGATAAACATGCCGCCGTCGCTGAGCAGCGCCTGCAGAAACGGCAGAAAGTCCGCCGGGGTGACGCGATGCGAGGTGCCGACGCCCATCACTCCCTCCCTGACCGTCGCCGCGGGGTGCGGACGGATCGGGGCGTCATTGAGCCAGGCGCCATGACCCCGCAGGGCGTGAAACAGCTCGCGATGGTTGGGGTCGTAGACCACGCCGATGACCGGTTCGCCGTCGGCGACGATCGCCAGCGACAGGCACCAGGTGTGCAGGCCGTTGAGGAAACAGCTGGTGCCATCGATGGGGTCGACCACCCACAGCACTTGCGCGTCGGGCAGGCGGGCGCCACTCTCTTCGCCGAGAAAGCCATCCTCCGGAAACGCGCTCTGAATGCGCTGTTTCACAAAGGCCTCCACCCGCTTATCGGCCACGCTGACCACGTCCTGCAGGTCGTCGCCTTTATGGTCGACGGTCAGCGCTTCGCGTTGCTGATAGTATTCAAACGCCAGCTCAGCCCCTGCTTTCGCCAGCTCGCAGGCCAGGCGGTAGCGGGCCTGTAGCGCTTCTGATTCCTGAGATTGCATATTGACTCCCTATTTTGCACACGTGTGCATTTTGCGTAAAAAAAACAGCCCCGAAGGGCCGAATGAGTGTGGCCGGGTTTCGCAGAAGATTCTGTGATCGCTCCAGCATAAAATGATTTTTTCATTTCGCACTTTGACGAATAATTAATTTCACCGGCACTTCGCGATGGCGCGAGGGCAGGCTGAAGCGGGCGATCCGCGTCATTAACAGATCCACCGCGTGGTGGGCCAGCAGGGCGGTATTCTGCTGAATGGTGGTAAGCTGGTAGGGTTGCCAGTCCGCCTGCGGGATATCGTCAAAGCCGACGATGGCCGGCAGCGGGGCAGCGGCGTCCCGCAGGCCGTCCTGGGCGCCCAGCGCCAGCATATCGGTAGCGCAAAACAGCGCTTGCACCCCGGGGTTTTCAGCAACGAATTCTCTGGCAGCCTGGTAGCCAGCCTGATAGCCGCCGCCGTCGCAGAAGCGGCTGGTCACCGTCATGCCCGACGTCTGCGCGATGAAAGCGTCATAACGCTGGCGGGTGCTGAAGTTCTCGCGATTTTCGCCTATAAAGCCAACCTGCCGCCAGCCTCGACGACTGAACAAGCCCGCCACCAGCTTCGCCCCCTGGGCGTTATCGCTGCACACCCGGTCGCAGCCGGCGAGATCCGCATGACGGTTGATCAGGGTGACGGGGATCTTGCGCGCCAGATACTCTTCCGCCAGCGACAGCGGCGGCGCGCCGGAAGTGATGATCACCCCGGCGACGTGGTAGCTCAGCAGTTGCTTAAGCGAAGGGGCGAGCTGCTGCGGATCGTCAGCGTTCATCAGCAGCGGCATAAAGCCGTTGAGCGCCAGCTGATGGACCAGCGGCGCCAGCAGTTTGCTGCGAAACGGGTTGTCGAAACCGGCGGTGACGATGCCGATAAAATTACTGCTGCCGGTGATCATCGTCCGGGCGATGATATTCACCTGATAGCCCAGAGCTTCCGCGGCGTTCAGCACCTTCTGCCGGGTCTTCTCCGACACCGAGGCGCCGGGGGTGAAGGTGCGGGAGACCGCCGAGCGCGAGACCCCGGCCAGTCTGGCCACGTCCTCGGCCTTAATCCATTTTTTATCGCTCATCGTCGTTTCGCGCCGTCTGTTTTCCAGGAAGCCGACGCCCGGACGGGCGTCGGTCACGCACACTGCCTGAAAAGGTATCATAGAAAGGCGCCGACGCGCAGCGCCTTGCGCCTTATGCCGGATAGCGGATGTGCTCCACCTCACGCTGCAAAATCACCTTGCCGTGGCGAATGGAGGTCAGCACCCGCGCCTGGCGGCGGACGGCCTCGTAGTCGTTTTCCGCATCGAGGATCAACAGGTTAGCCGGGCGGCCTTCGGCGAGGCCGTAGTTATCGCCCAGACAAAGCGCCCGGGCGCTGTTGTCGGTGACGAAGTCGAGACAGCGCTGTAGATCGTCATAGCCGAGCATATGGCAGATGTGCAGTCCGGCATCCAGAATGCGCAGGATATTGCCATTCCCCAGCGGATACCACGGATCCTGAATCGAGTCCTGAGCAAAGCAGACGTTGATGCCGGCGCGATCCAGCTCCGCCACCCGGGTGACGCCGCGCCGTTTCGGCCAGCTGTCAAACCGGCCCTGCAGATGAATACTTTCGGTCGGGCAGGAGATAAAGTTGATCCCCGAGGCTTTCAGCAGGCGAAACAGCTTCGAACAGTAGGCGTTATCATAAGAGCCCATCGCGCAGGTGTGGCTGGCGGTGACCTGCGCCCCCATACCGCGCACCCGGGCCTCTTCCGCCAGCACTTCGAGGAAACGCGACTGCGGGTCGTCGATTTCATCGCAGTGGACATCCACCAGGCGGCCATAGCGCTGGGCGAGGTCCATCAAAAACATCACCGAGCTGACCCCTTTGTCGCGGGTATTCTCATAGTGCGGAATGCCGCCCACCACGTCGGCGCCCATCTCGATGGCGCGCGTCATCAGCTCCCGGCCGTTGGGATACGATTCGATCCCCTCCTGCGGAAAGGCGACAATCTGTAGATCGATGAGATCGGCGGCCTCTTGTTTCACCGCCAGCAGCGCCTGCAGGGCCGCCAGCGACGGGTCGGTGACATCCACATGGGTCCGGACGTGCTGAACGCCGAAATCGCGCAGCATGCCGATGGTTTTCAGCGCCCGCTGGCGGGTGTCCTCCGGGGTAATGCTCGCTTTGCGCTGGCTCCAGCGGGTGATGCCTTCAAACAGGGTGCCGCTGCGGTTCCACTCCGGCTCGCCCGCGGTTAGGGTGGCGTCAAGATGGATATGCGGCTCGACGAAGGGCGGGATCGCCAGCCGACCCTGGGCGTCGATATCCCCGGTGTCGGCGGTCCGCATCGCGGTTTGGGCGGTCATGCCGCGAATGATGCCGTCCTGCAGCTCAAGGGTAAACAGCGCCTCCTGGCGGCGCAGGCGGGCGTTAACAATTTTCATGGTTGGTCCTGTAAATGGTTTTGCGATAAACGCCAGATCACCAGCGCGACCGAGGCGTTGAGATGAAACTGAGGGTGGCTGACCGGGTAGCCGGTCAGTTTTTCAATACGCTGTATGCGCTGATGCAGGGTGTTGCGATGGAGACCCAGCCGGTCGGCGGCTCGCACCACGTTGCCGTTCTCCTGCAGCAGCGTCTCGAGGGTCTCCAGCAGCAGCCACGGCGCTTTACGGCCCGGCTCGATCAGGCAGCCGAGGGTGTCGTGCATAAAATCGTTGAGCAGCGCCGGGTCGCTGACCGCGGACAGCAGTTTGATAAACCCCAGCTGCTGATAGTCGCTGATGCGCTGGGTCGGCCGCAGGGTATCGCACAGATCCAGCGCCTGGCGCGCCTGCGACAACGCCCGCGGGTAGCCCTGCAGCTGCCTGACCGGCGCCGAGAGGCCGCAGAGCAGCGACAAACGCTCTTCCCCCTCCGCCAGCGTCTGCAGCCACTGCTGCAGCCACTTTTTCTGCTGAAAGTCTTCCCCCTCCTCATCCGGCAACAGGAAAAGGAACATGTTGCTGCGTTCCAGAAGCGGGAAGGGGTTGCCCTGCTGGTTGAGCTGCTGCTGCAGCTGCTGGCGCACGCTGCGGTGGGCCTGCTGCAGCCAGGCTTCGGCCTGTTCGGGCGGGAACTGGCGAAACAGGCGGGACAGCCCCTCCAGGCGCAGCGCCGCCAGCCGCAGCGGGCGGGTAAAATCGAGCTGCTGGTGGAGGGCGCGCTGGTGAAGCATCTGCAGGTCCGGATAGTCGCCGGTGACCAGCTGCATCAGGATGTCGCGCTGCGACTGCAGGGCGTTTTCGCTGCGGACCAGCGCGGTGCCGACCCGCTCGGTGACAATCACCATCTTCAGCAGGTAGGGCTGCTCGATCAGCGGAATGCCCAGCTCGTCGGCGAGGGCGATCAGCGTGGCTGGAATGGCGTGGATATAGGCCTCGCCGGTGAGGATCACCATCCCGGCGATGCCGCGCTGTTTGCCCTCCATCAGCAGCTGGATCAGGTTGGCTTCATCCCGGGGATGGTTGATGCCGGTGATAAAGACCAGCTCGCCGCCCATGATCCACTCGGCGATATGCTCATTTTCCGCCACGTAGTACCAGCGTACCGCCCGCTGCAGCCCTTGCTTTCCCGCCCGCAAACGCAGGGCGGAGAGTCCCTCAAGGGCCAGCAGTTCGCTGACCGTCAGGCTCATGGCTCTTGCTCCGCGACGGCGGCAGGCTGACGTTTGCTGACCATGGTCAGGGCGATATAGACCAGCGCGGAGACGGTGATCCCCACCAGCGGCGCGATCCACGGTGACAGATAAGCCACCACCGCGCCGGCGGCGTAGGCGCCGAGTCCCAGCCAGTTAAAACGCGGCAGGCAGGCGTTCTGCAGCAGGGGATAGCGCCCGCCGCGGGCGAACCAGTAGTCGGCGAGAATCACCCCGCCGATGGGCGGGATAATGCTGCCCAGCAGCACAAGGAACGGGATCAGCATTTCGTACATTCCGCCAATGGCCAGCACAATGCCCACCCCGGCGGCGGCGAGGGTCAGCGTGCGGCGGCGTTCGCTGCGCAGCAGATGGCAGGCGGCGGCGGAGACGTTATAGATGGTGGGGCCCTGGATGGTCAGCAGGTTGAGACACAGCATGATCACCGCGGCGACTGACAGCCCCTGCAGGATCAGCACTTCGACGATATCGGCCTGTTGATAAACGATGGCGCACCAGGCGCCGGCGACGATCATCAGCCCGTTGCCGATGAGGAAGCTGCCCATGCTGGCGAGAATGGCGGTCCGGCTGGAGTTGGCCAGCCGGGTCCAGTTTGTCGCCTGGGTGGCGCCGCTGGCGAAAGTGCCAAAGACCATGGTGATGGCCGCCGACCAGGTCATGGTGTCGCTCGGCGCAATGCGGGTCATCGCCTGCCAGCCGCCGGCGTGGTGCAGCGCCAGATACATGGAGACCACCAGCAGCACGAACATCAGCGGCACCGACAGGCGCGACAGCGCGTCCAGCCCCTTGTAGCCCACCAGCGCGGTGACGCAGAACAGAATGCCAAACAGCACCATCAGCGGCTGGGTCAGCGCCTCGGGCAGGGCGAGGATCTTCACCAGCGAGATAGCGACCGTGGCGGTCCCCCAGGCGTACCAGCCCAGCTCGGCAAAGCCAAGGATAAAATCGGCCAGCTTGCTGCCGATCTCCCCGAAGCAGAACCGGCCCATCAGCACCGTATTCAGGCCGCTGCGCGCGGCAATCCAGCCCAGCGATGCGGCATAGAGAGCCAGCAAGGCGTTGCCGATGACGGCTATCCACAGCAGATTAACGATGGAAAAGGAGACGCCGAGTTTGCCGCCGGCAAACATCGTGCCGGTGAAAAAGGTAAAACTGAATAACACCATGGCGATGGAAAATACGCCTTTACGTCCGGCGGTGGGCGCTTCGACGAGGGGAAAATCATTGCTGTTTGACATCCTGGAACCTCTGGCTGGTAGATGAGCGGTGATTGCCGGAAGTAGCAAGAGATGTGCCAGGAAAAACCGGGCATGAGGAATAGCGCATTGTGTGCAATGTGCACGGTTATTGAGGGATTCAGGAGGAGTAATGCCATTTTAGTGTGCATCCTGCCATGTTTTGCACCAGTCCGGGGCAGAGGAGGGCGGCGACGGCATGCCTGGCGCAGAAGGAGAATTTCAGCCAGCACAATCCGCCAGCGTTGTGGCGCCAGGCAGCAGGGGATCGTAGCGGATTCACTGCGGTTGGTTAAATTGCTGTGAATAAAGGTTATTTAATATGCATTTATGATATAACCATTTGTCTTATGTGTGTTTCCTGAAATATTGTTCCCTCCGGTTAGCGGTGTTAGTATCGGATAAATAGCCATTTAGACGGCTAAACAAATCATCGCTAACCTAAGGAACTGCTATGTGGCAAGAAAGACTCGCGCAACTGGTCACCACCTGTCATTGGATCGGCGCGAAAGGCTGGGCGCCGGCGACCGGCGGCAATATGTCGGTGCGTCAGGATGATACCTGGTGCTGGCTAAGCGAGTCGGGCCGCGATAAAGGCAGCCTGACGACCGAGGATTTTCTGCAGGTGGAGATCGCCACCAATCAGGCCCCTTCCGGACGGAAACCGTCGGCGGAGACCGGCCTGCACACCCTGGTCTACCGCCTGTTCCCGGAGGCCAACGTGGTGCTGCATGTGCATACCGTCAATGCCACCGTGCTGTCGCGCATCGAAAAAAGCGACACGCTGGCGCTGCAGGGGTATGAAATGCAGAAAACCCTCAGCGGGCAGCACAGCCATCTCGATACCGTTCCGGTCGCCATCTTCGATAACGATCAGGATATTGACGCCCTGGCGGCGCGGATTGCCGATTATGCGCAAACCCGCCCGCTGCGTTACGGCTTTCTGCTGCGCGGACATGGCCTGACCTGCTGGGGGAAAGATATTCAGGAGGCCCGCCGGCAACTGGAGGGGCTGGAGTTCCTGTTCGAGTGCGAGCTGATGCGCCGCCGCTACGAGCCCTGAGCCGGAGCAGGTATGGATTT
Source organism: Klebsiella sp. JB_Kp031 (assembly GCF_040064295.1). Classification (NCBI taxonomy): domain Bacteria; kingdom Pseudomonadati; phylum Pseudomonadota; class Gammaproteobacteria; order Enterobacterales; family Enterobacteriaceae; genus Klebsiella; species Klebsiella sp. JB_Kp031. The sequence continues at coordinate 57,938 of NZ_JBEAJW010000036.1, read as the reverse complement.
TTATCTTGGTATCGATATCGGCACCTCCCGGGTGAAAGCGGTGCTGTTTGATCAGCATTTCACCGCGCGCGCCAGCGCTGCGGAAAACACCTCCCCCCGCCTGTCGGCCAATGGCTACGCGGAACAGGATATGACCCAGCTGTGGCATTCGGTGCTGGCTATTCTGCGCCAGATTGCCCGCCACCCGGCGCTGCAGGAGGGGCGGCTGCGGGCCATCGGCCTCGCCGGGCAAGGGGAGGGGGTCTGGCTCAGCGATGCGCAGGGCGAACCGGTGGGGCCGGGGATCCTGTGGAGCGATACCCGCAGCCACGAGCTGATGAGCGAACTGCTGCGCCGGCCCGGTTTTGACCGCCGCTATTTCGCCGATACCGGCACCCACCTGCAGCCGTGCAATACCAGCCTGCAGCTGTACTGGCTGAAACAGTATCAGCCGGAGCGGCTGGCGGCCGCGCGCTATCTGTTTTTCGCCAAGGACTGGATCCGCTTTCGCCTGACCGGCGTGGCGGCGCTGGAACTGACGGACGCCAGCAGCTCATTACTCAATCAGCAGAGCGGCAGCTGGTCCTCGGTGGTGATGAACGAGATGGGGCTGGACGAACTGCTGCCGCTGTTTCCCCCTCTGCTGGCCCCGGACGCTCCGGCCGGTACGCTGAGCGACGCGGTGGCGGCGCTGACCGGACTGCCCGCCGCGACGCCGGTGGCCGCCGGGGCGCTGGATGTCTGTAGCGCCGCGCTGGGCTGCGGCGCGGTCAACGAAGGGGATATCTACACGATCCTCGGCACCACCTGCTGTACCGGAATCGTTTGCCGCGGTCCGCAGACGGTGAACGAGGCGACGCGCTTCGTCACTCACACCGAAGCCGGGCAGGTGATCTCGCTGTTTCCGATGCAGGCCGGTACGCCAAACATTGACTGGCTGCAGCAGCATATTTCGCTGGACGCCGATCTGGGTCGGCTGGAGCAGGCGATCGCGGAGGTGGAGCCAGGCAGCGGCGGCGTCTTCTGGCAGCCGTATCTTAATGGCGAACGCGCGCCGTTTTACAGCCCTGACGCGCGGGCCGGCTTTATCGGCATTAGCCCGCACACCACCCGCGCCGAACTACAGCGCGCGGTGTTTGAAGGCCTGGCCTTCGCCATTGTCGATGCGCTGCAGGGTTATCCCCAGGGCGGCGAGCTGTATCTGACCGGCGGCGGCGCAGCCTCGGCCACCTGGCTGCAGATTATCGCCGACTGTACCGGGCGCACGGTGGTCTCCAGCGCCTTTAATGAACTAAGCGCGCGCGGTGCGGCGATTCTGGCGGCCCGCAGCGTCGCGGCGCTGGCCGAGACGCCTCCGCTGGCGCAGACCCGCTATCAGCCGCGCCCTCAGGCGCATGCCCGCTACGCGGCGCTGTATCCCGTTTATCGCCTGCTGCGTGAGCAGATGCTGCCGGTATGGCAGGCCAGGCAGGCCGCTCTTCAACGTCTTTCTCAGGAAGTACAACCATGAAAATCGTTTTTACCGCCGAGCATGCTGGCGACCTTAGCGCCTTCCACCAGCTGGGTGAGCTGCTGGTGGAGGGGTGGGCGCTGGGCAAACCGAAACTCAGCGCCGGTCAGCTGATTGAGCTGGCCCACGACGCTGAGGTGCTGGTGACCAGCTATGATGAGGTGACGGATGCGGTGATGGCCGCCTGTCCGCGCCTGCAGGTGATCGCCTGTACCCGCGCGAATCCGGTGAATATTGATACCCAGGCCGCGCAGGCGCGCGGCATCCGGGTACTCTACACCCCGGGGCGCAATGCCGATGCCGCCGCGGAGCTGACGCTTGGCCTGATGCTCAGCCTGGCGCGCCATATTCCGCAATCCCATGCGGCGCTGAAGCGGGGGGAATTCACGCAGGCTGACAATGCCGCCGCCGCCACCCAGCAGGGGCTGCGCCGGGATGTGGTCTGGGACGTGAGTCCGGAAAGCCCCTATGAAGTGTTTAAGGGCAGTGAACTGCGCAATAAAACGCTGGGCCTGGTGGGGTATGGCAACATTGGCCGCCGGGTGGCGCGTATCGCCCGGGCGTTCGGTATGGCGGTGCGGGTGGTGGATCCGTTCGTCGCCGCAGAGGATATCAATGAGCCAGGGCTACAGAAAACCACCCTGGAGGCGCTGTTCCGTGAGGCGGATATCGTCAGCCTGCATCTGAGCAGCGGGCCGCACAGCGACGGGCTGGTGAATGCGGCGCTGTTAAACAGCATGAAGCCCGGCGCGCTGCTGATCAATACCTCCCGCGCGGCGGTGGTCGACGAAGCGGCGCTGATTGAGGCTCTGCGTCACGGCCCGTTGGGCGGCGCGGCGCTGGACGTGTATCATCGCGAACCGCTGTGGCGCGATCACCCTTTTGTCACCGAGTTCGATAACGTGATTATCACGCCGCATATCGCCGGGGCCACCCGGGAGAGTATCGCCAAACACACGGCGATGATCGCCGCCGATCTTCAGCGCTATGTCGCCGGGGAGCCGCTGCTGTACCAGTGGCGTTAAGCCGCTTGCGCCGCCGCGTCCTGCAGCGGCGTGGGTCCAACGTCAGGGGCGATGGGCCGCCATAAAAGCCTGGGTCTGTTCCCAGTCTACCACCCCGGCATCCGAGCCCATCCCGGTCGCCACCAGCGCGGCCACCGCCGAGGCGACGTCGCACGCCGCTTTCACGCTGAGCCCGCGCGCCAGCGCGGCAATAAACCCGCCGCAGTAGCTGTCGCCGCAGCCGGTGGTATCCACCGCCTCGACGGGCCACGGCGCAATATGCTCCAGCGCGCCATCGCGGCCGATAAGCCAGGAGCCGTTCTCGCCGTCTTTCAGAATGCAGGTGCCCACGCCCAGCGCGAAGAAAAAGCGGGCGATGGCCTCCGGCTGCGTCTCCCCGGAGAGAAAGGCGGCTTCCTCCAGCGAAGGCATAAAATAATCCACCGACGGCAGCAGGGGCCGCAGCAGTTCCAGGGTGTGTTCATTCGGCGCGATAAGGTCAAAGCTGGTGGTGACTCCACGCGTTTTGGCCGCCTGCAGCAGCCGTGCGCTCTGTCCCTGGTCCATTGCCGCCAGCAGTCCGGTCCCGCCGTGATGCAGGAAGCGACAGTCAAGGACGGCGTCAAATTCCGCTTCACTGACGAACAGGGCGTCAGACGCGCCCCGACAGTGCAGGGCCGGACGTTCGCCGTTGGGGCGAATCGGCAGGATCGTCGCCGAGGTCTCCTTCAGCGCGGTGCGCTGGATAAGCGAGCAGTCAATGCCCAGCCGGGCATAGCTGGCGAGGATAAAGTCGGCCTTTTCATCTTCGCCCAGGCAGGCCACCGCCGCGGTGCGGATCCCGAGCTTCGCGGCGTTAATATTAGCCCCCGCGGCGGTGCCGGCGGGGTTGAGGCGAATTTGCTCAATAAAAGCGACGCCACCGCGCGGCGGGATCGCCACCACCGGGCGCCCGGCAATATCCAGAATAGTCAGGCCGACAAATACGGCGTCAAAGGTTGCCATCGTTCTCCCGTTTAGCGATGCGTTTGGCGCAGACGCGCCTGCCAGAAGGATAGGGCGAGGGCCACCACCAGAATCACGCCGACCAGCGCGTCCTTCACCAGATAATTGAGGCCCATCAGGTTCAGACCATTATCAATAATGGCGAGGAACAGCACGCCGCCGAGGGTGCCGGCGATGCTGACCCGGCCCAGACGGTTAAAGGCGGTGCCGATAAACACCGCCGCAATGGCGTCCATCAGGTAAGACTGCCCGGCCAGCGGGGTAAATTGCCGCAGGTTGGCGGAGAGGATCACCCCGCCGACGGCGCAGAGGGCTGAGGCGGCCACCAGCACGCCGAGCATGGTCAGGCGATCGCGGATCCCGGCGATGCGCGCCGCTTCGCTGTTCTGACCGATGGCGCGGATATATTTGCCCCACAGGGTGCGCTCGGTCACCAGCCAGGCCGCCAGCCACAGCACCAGCACGATCGCTACCGGCGTGGGGATCCCGCCAAGGTTACCCACCGCCAGGTCGTGATACTCGGGAGCCATCCGCCGATAGGCTATCGCGCCGCCGCCATCGGTATAGATACGTTCGGCGCTGCTGGCGATAAACCAGGTGCCGAGGGTGGCGAGGAAGGGGCGGATCCGGCAGATGAGGATCAGAAAGGCATTGAGCAGGCCAATCAGCACCCCGCCGAGCAGGGCGCAGCCCACCGCCGCCTGCCACGGCAGATGCCAGGTTTTCAGGGCGACGAGAGCGAAGGCGGCGCCGAAATCGAGCGCCACGCCCACCGACAGGTCAATCGCCCCGGCGCTGACAATCAGGGTCATCGCCATCGCCACAATCAGCAGGATCGCGCTGCCCTGCAGCAGGTTGGCCCAGTTATCCACGGTTAAAAATACTGGATTCGCCCAGCCGAACAGGGCGATGGCCAGCAGGGTGATGATGCCGAATCCGGCCCGCGACAGCCAGGCCAGCGGGCTGCTGGCCGTCTGTTCCGCAGGAGCTGGGGTTTTCAGAGTGATTTGGCTCATGCCTCGCCTCCTTTGTGTCTGACCGCCGAGGCCGCCAGTACCACCAGGATCAGGCCGCCTTTAATGGCGCCCATCCAGAAGATATTGACCCCCAACAGGCCGAGTCCGTTAGAGAGGGCGTTAACCAGAATCGCCCCCAGCAGCGCGCCCCAGATGGTGACTACCCGACGGCGGGAGAAGGCGGCGCCGATAAAGGTCGCGAGCACGGTTTCCAGCAGCAGCGGCGTGGCCGTTCCGCTGGAGCTGCCGGAGCCCTGGCTGAGCAGCGGCAGAATAGCCAGCCCGGCGGCGATGCCGGCTAACAGCCAGACCTGCAGGGTTAAGCGGCGCACGTTCAGGCCGCTCATTTGCGCCATATCGCGATTACCGCCCACCGCCTGCACATGCTGACCGAAGCGGGAGTGATGGAGCAGGAACTGGAACAGGATAAATACCCCCAGCAGATAGACCAGCGGCCAGGGCAGGCCGAGGAGGCTGTTATCGCGAAAGGCGACCATCAGCGGATCGCTGACCGCGATGCGCCGCTGGCCGGTCAGCAGGTCCGTCAGGCCGGTAAACGCCACGGAGGTCGAGAGGGTAGCCAGCAGCGGCGGCAGGCCGGCCGCCAGCACCAGGAAGCCGTTGATCGCCCCGCAGAGCAGGCAAACCGCCGCCAGCAGCGCCAGCAGCAGGAGATACGGCGTGTGCCATTCGGCCAGCCCGAGGCTGAGCAGCGCTACGCCGAGCACCGCCGTCGCCGGCAGGGAGAGGTCGATGCCGCCGGAGACCACGTCATCTCCGCCAACGGCGATGACGCAGACCAGGCCGAAACAGAGGATCGCCAGCGGAACGCTCTGGACCAGCATCAGGCTGATATTTTGCCAGCTGAGGAAGTAGGGCGACTGCACGCTCAGCCACACCAGCAGCGCCAGAAACAGGATCAGGGGGAATTTTTCAACAAGCGTCGCCAGGCCCGGACGGCCGCGACGATGGATAGCGGTATTCATGGTGAAGGCTCCTGTCCGCCGTTGATCGCCACCAGCAGGGCGTCGAGGGTCAGCCCGCGGGTGGGCAGATTCGCCGCCAGCGCACCGCGCCAGAGGACGAGGATCCGGTCGCATAGTCCGAGCAGTTCGGTGGCGTCGCTGGAGGAGACCAGCACCGCCCGCCCTTTATCGGCCAGCTGGCGCGTACGTTGATAAATATCGCGGCGGGCGCCGATATCAACCCCGAGGGTGGGTTCATCGAGAATAAACAGCCGGGCATCGGTGCCGAGCCAGCGGGCGAGGATCGCTTTTTGCTGGTTGCCGCCGCTCATGTAGCGTACCGGCAGCGCCGGGCGACCCGGGCGGATCGCCAGCTGTTCTATCCAGTCGCGCGCTTTCCTCTCGGCGATCCCCCGCCGCTCCCAGCCAAAGGTGGCGGTCTCCGGCAGCGAGGCGAGATTAATATTGTCGGCGGTGGTGAAGGAGAGGATAAGCCCCTGATGGCGGCGGTCGCGCGGGACCAGCGCCATTCCGGCGCGGATCGCCTGCTTTGGCGTACGGATTCGTCGCGGCAGGCCGTCGAGATGGATAGTGCCTCGCTCCGCCGGGCGCAAGCCGTAGAGTAAGTCCACCAGCACATCGCGCCCGGCGCCGAGCAGGCCGGCGACGCCGACGATCTCCCCCGGGTGAATATCAAAAGAGAGATCCTGCAGCTGCCGTCCGTCGCTCAGCTGGCGCACCGAGAGCAGCGGAGCCTCCCCGTTGTCTGCCGCCGGGCGCTGGCGCGGAGTATACAGCTGGTCGATTTCCCGGCCGACCATCATGGCGATCAGCGCCTCGGTATTCTGCAGCAGGTCGCGGTCGGGATAACCGACCACTTCCCCGTTGCGCAGCACAGTGCCACGGTCGCAGAGGCTGGCTATCTCATTGAGATAGTGGGAAATATACAGAATGGCAATGCCCTGGTCGCGCAGGCGCAGGATGGCGGAGGTGACCAGACTGGCCTCCTGGGCCTCGAGGGGGGCGGTGGGCTCGTCGAACACCACCAGCCGCGCCGCGCCGTCGATCAGCGCGCGGGCAATCTGCACCAGCTTGCGCTCGGCCAGGCTCAGGTCTCGCACCAGACGTTCGGGGTCGATCGCCAACTGCCAGTTTTGCTGGAAAAATTGCGCCGTGGCGGCCTTCATCCGTCGGCGATCCAGCGCCCCCCAGCGGGTGCGATACTCCTGGCCCAGAAACACCGATTCCGCGACGGTAAAGTGCGGGATCAGGTTGAGCTCCTGGTGGATAACGCGGATGCCAGCGGCTTCGATGGCTGCCGGGTTGCCGAGGGGCAGCGGGCGACCGTCGAGGGTCGCGCTGCCGCTGTCGGCCTGATAAACGCCGGCGAGGATCTTGATCAGCGTCGATTTACCGGCGCCGTTCTCGCCAATCAGGCCATGAATCTCCCCCGGATTGAGGCGCAGGGTAACCGCATTAAGCGCCATTACGCTGGCAAAACGTTTGCCGATCTGGTCCATGACCAGACCCGCGGCGGGGCGCTCCCCGCCAGGGTGTTGATTTATCACTGCAGTTCGCCGTATCCCAACTGTTTATACACCGCTTTCGCTTCCTGCGGACCTTTCACCGGTATCACCGGGATAAAGGTTTGCACCGGCAGTTTCTGACCGGCAAAGTAGCGGGCCACGTTGTCGGCGGAGGTCTGGCCGATCAGATGCGGCTGCTGCGCGACGTTAGCCACGAAGGGACTGCCGGGCTCCGCCATGATCTCCAGCGTTTCCGGACCGGCGTCGATGGCCGTCACTTTCACGTCCTTATCACGGCCGGTCTCTTCCAGCGCCTGGACGATACCGATGGCCGGTTGATCCCAGCAGGCGACATGGATGGCGTCCAGTTTGCCTTTCGGATACTGGCTGAGTAATTCGAGGGTTTTCTTCCGCGCGTCTTCCGGCGAGTTGGCGAACTGTTCCGCGAGCTCGGGCTGGATAATATGAATATCCGGGTAATCCTTAAGGACATATTTCCACTGATCGTAACGAATTCCGCAAATACGCAGCGCGCTGGAGAACGCATTAAATACAGCGACGTTGCCTTTACCACCTAATTCGTCCGCCATGTAGCGACCGATGGTGGAGCCCAGAGTGTAGTTATCGGAGGTGGTATTATTGACCGAATATTGTGAAACATGATCCACGGTGAATACCGGGATACCAGCATCACGTAATGCTTTAAATTTGGGTTCGACGGCGCTGTCGCCGAGAATACTAATTACCGCATCCACCTTGCGTGACAGTAAAATATCGTGATTATTGGCATGAACCTGATTATCCCGGCCGCCATCGACGCCAATGACTTTGCCTCCCAGTTTCTCCACTTCCTCTGTCGCGCCTTTAAAAGCTTCGCGATCCCAGAAATGCTGGGTGCCTACTACGGCAACGCCAATGGTTTTTCCCTGTAAGGAGAGGGCGTCCGCGGCAGTGACGCTCAGCGAGGCAAGGGAAAGCAGTCCCAGCGCGGCAGGCAATAATTTTCTCTTCTGCGACATTGTTATTATGATCCTGTGATGAAGGTGGTTGCGGACCGGTAGCATGACAAGAAGCACCTCGCCACCTCAAATACAAAATAAGTCTAAGTTATGCCGGCAATGTTATATCGCGGAAACGCCAGAGAAAAAGTTTATTTTGTCATGAAGAACCTGAAAATATTTCATGATGGCGGATAGGCCTTTTTATTTTGTGGTTTTATTTTTGGCTTGTTCCGTGTTTATTTAGCAGATAAAGACAATTTTCTGTTTATTATGAGTGTATGGGAAATACGGCATCTACAGAGAAAAAGAGAAGATTGCGCGGGCTAAAGCTTTTTTTAGCAGCGCAATGTCTGGCCGGGTAAGCAATATTACTGCATTTCCCCGCTTTATTTTAACGAACCTTAGGCTGAGAAGAACGCGGGCGCTATGAAGAAACAGCATAATTATACGGTGATGCACTGGGGAACCTGGCAGGTGGAGAGCCGCGAGGGCGAGATCGTGGCGGTTAAGCCGGTGCCCTGGGATAAAAACCCTTCACGCATCGGTCAGTCGCTCCCCGACGCGGTGACCAGCCAAACGCGCATTCGTCGCCCGGCGGTACGCGCCGGCTATCTGCAGCACGGGCCGGCGTCACGAGAAGGGCGAGGCAAGGAGCCCTTTGTCGAAGTCAGCTGGGAGGTGGCCCTGGACCTGGTGGCTCGCGAGCTGCGCTCGGTCAAGGCGCGCTGCGGCAATGAGGCGATTTACGGCGGCTCCTACGGCTGGGCCAGCGCCGGGCGCTTTCACCATGCGCAGAGCCAGCTGCATCGTTTTCTTAAGGGCTTTGGCGGGTATACCGCCAGCACCAATACCTATAGCAGCGCCGCGGGCGAGCGTATTCTGCCGCATATCCTTGGGCCGCTGAGCCCGCTGCATCGTCAGCATACCCATTTTTCCGAGCTGGCGCGGGAGTGTCAGCTGTTTGTCGCGATTGGCGGCCTGCCGCTGCGCAATGCCCAGGTCAACGGCGGCGGCGCCAATGACCATATGTTGCCGTACTGGCTGGATAAGATGCAGGCCAACGGCACGCGGTTTATTAATATCAGTCCGGTGCGCAATGACCTCAGCGCGGTGCCCGACGCCGAGTGGCTGGCCATTCGGCCGGGCACCGATACCGCACTGCTGCTGGCGCTGAGCTATGTGCTGATCGCTGAGTCCCTCTACGACCAGGCGTTTATCGCCAGCCATACCGTCGGGTTTGCCCCTTACCGCGCGTATCTGTTGGGCGAGCATGACGGCATAGCGAAAACACCGGCGTGGGCGGCGGCAATTACCGGCCTTGACGCCCAGCGCATCGCCGAGCTGGCGCGGGAGATGGCCCGCCACCGGACGATGGTGAATATCTCCTGGTCCATCCAGCGCGCCCGTCAGGGGGAGCAGGCCTACTGGGCGACGGTGGCCCTGACCGCGCTGCTGGGACAGATCGGCACGCCGGGCGGCGGCCTCGGGTTTGGCTATGCCTGTACCAACCTGGCGGGGGCGGTGCGAAAAGCGTTTTCCGGCCCGCGCTTGCCCGCCGGCGAAAATGCGGTGGACAGCGTTATCCCGGTGGCGCGGCTGTCCGATATGCTGCTGCACCCGGGAGAAGCCTATGAGTTCGACGGTCAGCTGCTGCATTATCCCGACATCCGTCTGGTCTACTGGGCGGGAGGCAATGCGTTTCACCATCACCAGGATATTAACCGACTGTGCGAGGCCTGGCGCCGTCCGGAGACGGTGGTGGTGCATGAGCAGTACTGGACCGCGCAGGCCAAATTCTCTGACATCGTCCTGCCGGCTACCACCTCGCTGGAGCGAGAGGATATCGGCAGCGGCGGTCATGACGGATTTATGATTGCCATGAGCGCGCAGATCCCGCCGGTGGGCGAGGCGCGTGATGATTACGCTATTTTCCGCGATCTTGCCGGGCGGCTGGGCTTCGGAGAACTGTTCAGCGAGGGGCGGGACGCCGGGCAGTGGCTGCGCCATCTCTATGAGGAGTCAAGGCCGCGGGCGCAGGAGGAGGGCATTGCGCTGCCCTCGTTCGAGGATTTCTGGCAGCAAGGGGTGCTGGAGTACAGCGCGCCGGAGCGGCCGCAGGTCTTTCTCGCCGATTTTCGCGCCGATCCGCAGCGCTATCCGCTTTCCACGCCCTCCGGCAAGATTGAACTCTTTTCCTCTACCGTCGCCGGGTTTGGCTATCGCGAATGCCCTGGCCATCCCTGGTGGGATGAGGAAGAGGCTGCCCGGCAACGACTGGAGGCGGCGCGCTGGCCGCTTCATCTGCTCTCCAGTCAGCCACGCGCCCGCCTGCACAGCCAGTATGATCACGGCAGCGTCAGTCGGGCGACGAAAATTCAGGGACGCGAGCCGCTGTGGATGCATCCGCGGGACGCGCAGGCAAGAGACATCCACGAAGGCAGCGTGGTGAAGGTGTATAACGACCGCGGGGCGATTCTGGCGGGCGTGCATTTGAGTGAACAGATTTTGCCGGGGGTGGTACAGATGTCCACCGGCGCCTGGTATGACCCTCTGGATCCGAATGAAAAAGGAACCCTCGATAAGCACGGTAATCCCAACGTGTTAACCGCGGATCGCGGCAGTTCGCGCCTGGGGCAGGGCTGTAGCGCCCAGAGTTGTTGGGTGGAAATCGCCCCGTGGCGAGAGGAACTGCCGCCGATCACCGCCTTTGACCCGCCGAAGTTTATTGCGGTTTAAGCGTGGGAGGATCGCCGGCGGCGGGGCGGATAGCCCGGAGAAGGCGCAGTATGCGCCGCCTCCGGGAAAGCGCGGGCCAGGCAGTTTAAGGCTCCTGACCAGGCGGTAATGGATGACAGGACGACGTTACGCCAGCCGTGGGTAGGCGCTGGCGATATCGTCGCCGGTAAACTGGGCGATCCAGCCTTCCGGGTTATCAAAAATGCGAATGGCGGTGAAGTTCGGTTCTGATCCCATATCAAACCAGTGCGGAGTGTGGGCAGGAACCGAAATCAGATCGTTCTTTTCGCACAGCACCTGGAACACCTCGTCACCAATGTGCAGGCAGAACAGACCGGCGCCCTCGACAAAAAACCTGACCTCGTCTTCGCCATGGGTGTGCTCATTCAGGAATTTTTCCCGCAGCGCCTCTTTCTGCGGGTTATCGGCGCGCAGGCTGATGACGTCCCAGCTCTGATAGCCCTTTTCGGCGACCAGTTTGTCAATCGCATGCTGATAGGCGGCAATCACCGTTTCTGCGCTGGGGTCTGCGCCGAGGTCGCGGTCGGCCTGCCAGCGTTCGAAACGGACGCCTTTGGCGTTAAGCTGCTCCTGAATCGCTTTGGCGTCGGTGCTGTGCCAGACCGGCGTTTGCGGATCGGTCACAGAAAATAGGGTTAATGCGCTCATGCTGGGATCTGCTCCGGATGAATGTCGTCAAAACGCTGAACCTGAGGGTGGTGGCTTGCCGGGTCGCGATCGCCGCGTACCAACTGGACAGTGCGCAACCCCGCGGCTTCGGCGGCGTCGAGTTCCTGATGGATATCCGACAGGAACAGGATGGCCCCGGGGGCGTGGCCCAGGTGTTCAGCAATGTTGCGGTAGGACTGCGCTTCGCGTTTAGCGCCTACCAGGGTATCGAAATAGCCCGTAAACAGATGAGTAATATCACCTTCATCGCTGTAGCCAAATAACAATTTCTGCGCTGCCACGGAGCCAGAAGAATATACATACAAATCAATGCCCTGTGCTTTCCACTTCTCCAGCGCCGGCAGCACGTCCGGGTAGAGATGGCCGGTAAAGTCGCCGTTGAGGTAGCCATCGCGCCAGATGATCCCCTGGAGTGCCTTCAGCGCAGTGGATTTACGGTCTTCGTCCATAAAGGCGAAGAGGGTAGCAATCAGGTCGGCGGTGCTGGCGGCGGGGGAGTCTGTCTCTCGGCGCAAGTTGTCGAGAATCGTTCTCACCGGCTCAGCGTGCTGTTGAGCGGTCACAAAGCCGGCCAGTCGTTCGCGGGCGTAGGGGAACAGCACGTTATGCACGAAGCGGATATCGCTGGTAGTGCCTTCGATGTCGGTCACGATGGCGCGGATCATGGTTTCTCCAGAGTGGGCGTAGCGTGGAATAACATTAGCATTTAGACGTCTAAGCGTCTTGATTGCCAAATATTAACATCGTGTTATAGTGGCTTCAACAACAGCATTACAATCGGTAAAACAAGAATGAGCAATAACCCGTTGATTCCAGAGAGTAAACTTCCGGCGCTCGGTACCACCATTTTTACCCAGATGAGCGCCCTGGCCCAGCAGCATCAGGCCATCAACCTATCTCAGGGCTTTCCCGATTTTGACGGCCCGCGCTATCTTCAGGAGCGTCTGGCGTACCACGTGGCGCAGGGGGCGAATCAGTATGCCCCGATGACCGGCGTGCCGGCGCTGCGCGAGGCGATCGCTGACAAGACGGCGGAGCTGTATGGATATCGACCCGACGTCAACAGCGATATCACGGTCACCGCCGGGGCGACGGAGGCCCTGTACGCGGCGATCACCGCCCTGGTGCGCCGTGGCGACGAGGTGGTCTGTTTCGATCCCAGCTACGACAGCTATGCTCCCGCGGTGGCGCTGGCCGGCGGCGAATTACGCCGTATTGCCCTTCAGCCGCCGCATTTTCGCGTCGACTGGCAGCAGTTTGCCGCGACGCTGAGCGACAAAACCCGGCTGGTGATCCTCAACACCCCGCACAACCCCTCGGCCACGGTCTGGCAACGCGAGGATTTTGCCGCCCTGTGGCAGGCGATAGCCGAACGTGAGATCTATGTTCTCAGCGACGAGGTCTATGAGCATATCAACTTTGCCGAAAACGGCCACGCCAGCGTGCTGGCGCATCCGCAGCTGCGCGAGCGGGCGGTGGCAGTCTCTTCGTTTGGCAAAACGTTTCATATGACCGGCTGGAAGGTTGGCTACTGCGTGGCCCCGGCGGCCATCAGCGCGGAGTTGCGTAAGGTTCATCAGTATCTGACCTTCTCGGTGAATACCCCGGCGCAGCTGGCGATCGCCGATATGCTGCGCGAGGCGCCAGAGCACTATCTCGAGCTGCCGGCGTTTTATCGTGAACGCCGCGATCTGTTTATTGAGGCGCTGCGCCCCAGCCGGCTGAAACTCCTGCCATGTGAGGGCACCTACTTCCTGCTGGCGGACTACAGCGCCCTCTCCGATCTTGACGACGTGAGCTTCTGCCGCTGGCTGACGACAGAGGTTGGGGTGGCGGCGATCCCGCTCTCCGTCTTCTGCGCCGACCCGTTCCCGCACAAGCTGATCCGTTTGTGCTTCGCTAAACAACCGGAGACCCTGCTGGCCGCGGCGGCGCGTTTGTGCCAGCTATAGTTATTTAATGGTCCATGCCTGAGAGAACTGGCGGCCGGCGAACATTTCCGTCAGGCCGCTGATTTGCTTCAGACGCAGTACCTCATCGGCATCCATCCCCAACTCTTTGCCGATCTTTTGCGGTGTCCAGCCGAGCCGGGTCAGCTCGCGCACAATCTCCGACATGGCGTGGATTTGGTGACGTCCCCGCGCCCGGTTGTGGCGTATGGTTGCCGCCATCAGCCCATCGCGGGAGGCGGTTTCATTCGGCAGACAGGTCACCGGCAGATAGCCATGCAGGGCATTTTTCAATGACGCTTTGCTGCAGGCCAGTTCATGACGGTGAAAACCATCGACAATGGTATACGCCTGCGGACCCTGGCGGATGACCACCACCGGCTGGGTAAAGCCATCGGCTTCCAGCGAGGTCTGCAGCAGACGTTTTTCCGGCGGCGCCACGTTGTTCGGATTGTAGTCATTGGGGGCGACTTGCTCCTGTTTGACCCACAGCACGCAGTCAACCGGCTGGGAGCGGAAGGGGCTGCGCTGGTGGAGCACATGGCGAAACGCGTTGATAGCCTCGATGCGCGCTTCATCATCCAGCGTTTGCAGGAAAGCGTCCAGCGCCTGCGTTAGTTGTTGTTGCATAATATCCCCCATTGTTGACGATGTTTTTCCATACGTTTTCGGTAGCGCTGATAGTGACTGCTTTTGGTCGGACTGAACGAGAGCTGACGGCACCAGTAGTCGTTATTGAGCAGCACTTTGCAGACTCGTCGCCAGGAGGGGATATCCTTTGTGCCAATGTCCCCGGGCTGGGTGTCGGGAATATCTTCCATCCCTTTTTTCTGATACCAGCGCAGGTAGACGGCGATTTTATTGCGATAGTGCTCGGCGGTGGTTTCCGGCATGCTGTCGAGCAGGAAAAGAGCATAGCTTTTCCATGTCAAATGGTCGGGTTTGTCGATTTTTCGGTGACCGTAGAACTGATTGTCATGCCCGGCATAGACGCCGCCGCTGTGCGCGCCGCTGACCCGCTGACACATCGCGGCCCAGCGTTCCGGCTCCAGCACATGGTACAGCCACAGCCCCTGGCGCTGCTCCGGACCGAAGGGTTCGCAGATGCGCATGTAGCGCAGCGGCACCCCGGCCTGATACATCAGATCGTACAGCGGGTTATAGGGCTGGCCGCTTCTGGCAAACCAGGTCCAGATATCGGCGGTTTTCCAGTCATAGAGCGGGTAGATGTACCAGGCGTGTCCCCCCGGCGCCGAGGTGGTCCACGGTTTATCGTCAGCGAAGCGTTGTTTGCGCTGGGAAGAGATGGTCATAAAGCGATTCAGCGACTCATCAGCCCGAATGCCCACCAGCACGGCGGCGGGCCGCCGCTGGGAAAACCACTCGGCAAAATGGCTGACGAAAGCCTCAAAGCTCATTCCGGGTTGGTAGAAGGGGAAATAATCCGGGTGGGCGATCGCCCCTGGCGGCGGCTGGCGGACCCAGCGGGCTCCGGGCTCCCAGCATTGCCATTGCGGCTTATACTGCGTCAGGGCATTTTGGGTCGTGAGCGGCAGGGCGACCCAGTAAAAGGTGTCGATGACATCCTGATACAGGGCGCGCAGTTTTTCACAGTGGGCGATGGTGCAAGAGAACTGTGCTTCCCAGTCAATAAACAGTACGCTGATTTTCTTACCCTGTAACCGAGCTGCCTGCGCGGTTAAATGCAGCATAACGGTGGAGTCTTTTCCGCCAGAGAAAGAGACGCAAACGCGTGAAAAATTATCCAGAACCCATTGGATCCGCTGCTCCGTCGCCTGCAGCACCGACTCCGGTAAGGGATATTTAATAAACGACATGACCATTAATCCTTTAATACGAGATATTCCCATTTGGTCAGTATAAACGATGAGGGCCGGGAGTTTAATGGTCGTTTTTTTATTCGGACAATGTGGGGTAAATAGTGGATATGTTATCCATTGTTATTAATTTGTGGTTGTGATGCTACTCTATCATCCATTAGAATGCTGATTAATTCAGATAAGAAATGATTCTGCGAAGATGAATGATGGTGGTTAATGTATATTGTGATATCCGGGAAGAGATTGTCTATATTGATGACGTGAAGCTGCATAGTGGGTGAAATAAAATCAAATAAATAGGAAGGAACGAAGCCAATTAAGTCGGTTTTACTGATCATATTAAGAATGGTCATAAACGAGTCACTGCGAAAGGCGATATTGTTCGGGTTCAGCCACGGCATGCTGCTCTGCTGAACGCGCTGAATCACGGGATCGTTGGTGATGTAGTGGGTAAAAAACTCCTGCGCCAGCGCTTCAACCGATGTGAGTTCCTCACGCCGCGGATGGTCCATCCGGCACAACGCCAGCGTCTGCACCGTCTTATAGGGCTGACAAATAGTAGCGCGGTTGTTGATGGGCATTCGGGTGAATACCAGATCCGCCTGGCGATACGCCAGCAACTCCTCCGCCGATTCCGTGGTGGTCAGGTTATGGTGCTCAATCTGTAAATTAGCCTGATGACAGAGCTGGTTAATCATAAAATGGCTGTTTACTGAACAGAACAGCGGCGGGCCATATATCACAATACGCTTTCGCAGTTCGGTGCGTTTATTGAGATTGATTGTTTTTTCGAGTTGTTCAAGGTTTTGTTGCAGATGATAATGAAGATTGACGGAGGCGGTGGTGGGCGTCATGCCTTTCCCGACCCGAACAAATAGCGGATCATTTAATTGTTGGCGCAGACGCTGCAATGACTGACTCACCGCCGACGGGGTGATAAATAACGTCGCCGCCGCTTTGCTGATGCTTAAATGTTGATATATACACTCAAAAATAACCAATAGGTTTAAATCGAACTTTTTCAGGTCGTAAAGATTTGCCATTAATGCAGTCCTGTGTATTATCAGTGCGAATTGAAATATTCATAATAAGAATGTTGAATGGCTTAATATGCGTGGTGTGAATTTATTTTTGGCCAGTAATATTAAGCTTTGCTTAATATATCTTATTGTCGATAGCGGCGCCAGCGGTGGTTGTTGTCTGGCGCCACTCCACAATAAGATTATTTCTTTTCACCCATCATAATTTGTAGCTTCTCTTTATCCGGCAGGCCGACCACCTGCTGCAGCATATTGTCCTTATTCATATAATAAATGGCTGGCGTGACGTTGGCCCCCAGATCGTCCATCAGCTGCTGATTGACGTTGAGCATTTTCATTTTCTCGGGCGGGATAGCCTTTGGGATCGTCAGGGCCATTTTGCCGTTCGATTGCTCGTAATCATGCCAGGTTTTCGCCGGATCTTTACTGGCGAGAATCGCTGCGGCAGTGACCGGGCTCTCCGGCTTGATCACGCCCACCAGCAGGGTGCGGATCTGCACTTTACCGGCGTCTACCCAGGGACGGGACTGCTGCCAGAACTGTTTGCAGTAAGGGCAGAAGGGATCGGCAAAGACATATAGCACGATGGGGGCGTCTTTGTTGCCATCCTGCAGCCAGTGGGCGCTGGCCATCTTCTTCCACATCTCTTGTCCCGCCGGCGTGTAGAGTTCTTTTTGAAACAACTGCTCGCTGAGGTTGTTGCCGTTCTCGTCATACATATAGCCGGAAATGGCATGTTTGCCGTCTGGCGTGAGGTAGATGGCGACGCCCATATCCTGGTATTTACCCAGCCAGCCTTTCATTCCCCCCGGCGCGTCAAAGGGTTTGATGATAGTAATTCCTTGTTTTTCAATAGCTTTTACCGGGGCGGGTAGTTCTTCCGCATAGCTGCAAAAAGGCAAAAGGCTGAGCAACAGCAGACGTTTTAACATGAGTATTCCTTGTAAAATCAGCAGGAAAGGAAGAAAGATTGCCAAACCTATTACAGTTATAGGCAGGATCAGCAGAACGACGGATTGCCCTTTCCTGGCGTGGGTGATGTAATCCTGGATGCTGTTACATTAAGGTAATGTAGAGCGCAACACATAGCCAGTCTGACTGGCGCTGAACCTACCTTCGGGTATTTCAGGTAACGGGGCCGCCTGAAAAGGTGGCCTTTTTACTTTTGTCGCGGCAAATGATGCGAAAAACAGCGAACAGCGCTGAACGCGTCGCCAGGTTCACAAAGTTGTCTTGTTCCGGTTGTTAGATAACGCTTATTGATTCGATAATGTAAACGCATTGGTCGGGTCAGGAAAAATTCGTTAACTTAGACCTCAACGAAAACACGGAGGAAGTATAGATGTCCTTAATTAACACCAAAATCAAACCGTTCAAAAATCAGGCATTCAAAAATGGTGAATTCATCGAAGTCACCGAGAAAGACACCGAAGGCCGCTGGAGCGTCTTCTTCTTCTATCCGGCTGACTTCACCTTCGTCTGCCCGACCGAACTGGGCGACGTGGCTGACCATTACGAAGAACTGCAGAAGCTGGGCGTAGACGTTTACTCTGTTTCTACCGATACCCACTTCACCCACAAAGCGTGGCACAGCAGCTCTGAAACCATCGCGAAAATCAAATACGCGATGATTGGCGACCCGACTGGCGCCCTGACCCGTAACTTCGACAACATGCGTGAAGATGAAGGTCTGGCTGACCGCGCCACCTTCGTGGTTGACCCGCAGGGTATCATCCAGGCAATCGAAGTTACCGCTGAAGGTATCGGCCGTGATGCGTCTGACCTGCTGCGTAAAATCAAAGCGGCGCAGTATGTTGCTTCCCACCCAGGCGAAGTGTGCCCGGCGAAATGGAAAGAAGGCGAAGCGACGCTGGCTCCATCTCTGGACCTGGTCGGTAAAATCTAAATTTCCGTCGCCTTTCACGCTATAGCGGCGTTGGCGTTGCCTGCTCACCCCGGTCACTTACAGGTGTAAGCTCCCGGGGATTCTCAGGCTAGCCGCCTTGCTCTGGCGCGACATGCTCAGGAAAATGCGTAGATTATCAGGGCGCTTTGGCGCCCATTTTATTCCAACACCATGATGCAAGCGCATTCAGGCAGCCTGACAAGGCCGCTTGCATGATGATGTTTTAAGCCCAGGAGATAACAATGCTCGACACCAACATGAAAACCCAGCTCAAGGCCTATCTTGAGAAGCTGACTAAGCCTGTTGAGCTGATTGCCACGCTGGATGACAGCGCTAAATCGGCAGAAATCAGGGAACTGCTGGCTGAAATTGCTGAACTGTCAGACAAAGTCACCTTTAAAGAAGACAACACGCTGGCGGTACGCAAGCCATCGTTCCTGATTACTAACCCAGGTTCCGACCAGGGCCCACGCTTTGCGGGCTCCCCGCTGGGCCACGAGTTTACCTCGCTGGTGCTGGCGCTGCTGTGGACCGGCGGTCATCCGTCGAAAGAGGCCCAGTCTCTGCTGGAGCAGATCCGCGATATCGATGGCGACTTTGAGTTTGAAACCTACTACTCGCTCTCCTGCCATAACTGCCCGGACGTGGTCCAGGCGCTGAACCTGATGGCGGTGCTCAACCCGCGTATCAAACATACGGCGATTGACGGCGGGACGTTCCAGAATGAGATCACCGAGCGCAACGTGATGGGCGTGCCGGCGGTGTTCATGAACGGCCAGGAGTTTGGTCAGGGACGGATGACGCTGACGGAAATCGTCGCCAAAGTGGATACCGGTGCGGAAAAACGCGCAGCGGAAGAGCTGAATCAGCGTGACGCTTACGATGTGCTGATCGTCGGTTCCGGCCCGTCCGGCGCGGCGGCCGCGGTTTACTCTGCGCGTAAAGGGATTCGTACCGGCCTGATGGGCGAACGCTTCGGCGGCCAGGTGCTGGATACCGTGGATATCGAAAACTACATTTCGGTGCCGAAAACCGAAGGCCAGAAGCTGGCCGGGGCCCTGAAAGCGCACGTTAGCGACTATAACGTCGATGTGATCGACTCCCAGAGCGCGACCAAACTGACGCCGGCGGCGACAGAGGGCGGCCTGCACCAGATCGAAACCGCCTCCGGCGCGGTGCTGAAGGCGCGCAGCGTCATCATTGCCACCGGGGCGAAATGGCGCAATATGAACGTGCCTGGCGAAGATCAGTATCGCACCAAGGGCGTAACCTACTGCCCACACTGCGACGGTCCGCTGTTTAAGGGCAAACGCGTGGCGGTAATTGGCGGCGGTAACTCCGGCGTGGAAGCGGCTATCGACCTGGCGGGCGTCGTGGAGCACGTGACCCTGCTGGAATTCGCACCGGAGATGAAGGCCGACCAGGTGCTGCAGGATAAAGTCCGCAGTCTGAAGAATGTCGATATCATTCTCAATGCGCAGACTACGGAAGTGAAAGGCGACGGCAGTAAGGTCACCGGTCTGCAGTACCGTGACCGGGTGAGCGGCGATGAGCATCATGTCGCGCTGGCGGGGATTTTCGTGCAGATCGGCCTGCTGCCTAACACCACCTGGCTGGAAGGCGCGGTTGAGCGTAACCGTATGGGTGAGATCATCATCGATGCGAAGTGCGAAACCAACGTCAAAGGCGTATTCGCCGCCGGTGACTGCACCACTGTGCCGTACAAGCAGATTATTATCGCGGCAGGGGAGGGGGCGAAAGCGTCGCTGAGTGCCTTTGACTACCTGATCCGCACGAAAACCGCATAACAAGTCAGACAATAGACCTGCATAACCAAGAGGCTACCCTGGGGTAGCCTCTTTTTTTATGCTCTTTTTCCTCACCCTTACCTGACGACCATCACCGGGATATGGGCATGACGGATGACGCTCGAGGCGTTGGATCCCAGCAAGTGGGTACTGATGGAGGGATTGCGTGAGCCAATCACCACCACGTCGGCGTTTATTTCACTGGCCAGTTCGTTGACCATGTCGCGCACGCTGCCGAAACGCACATGCAGCTTGATACGTGAGGGGTCAATGCTGAAATGGCTGACCATGGTCTGCAGGCGGGTTTCCGCCTCATGCTGCAGATGCTCCTCAAAACGCCGCAGGTCGGCGGTAAACCGGCTCATGGTGAAGCTCGCTGAACCGGGTAATACGTGGAGCAGATGGATTACCCCGTCCTGCTGGGCCAGAAACTCCGCGTGCCGGACGGCTTTATCGCTCAGCGCCATCTCAAAGACATCAACCGGCATAATGATAGTCTTATACATATGCAATCCTCCTTGTTCGTTTGCGTCTATATCAACATATTATATGCGGATATTGTGTCATTCAGGTCGCAAAACTGTCAGTCAGGCAGGCGCAAAGCGTAAAAAAAGGTTAGCGGGGGGCAAGACAGCAGAAAGAGGATGTGTGGACATCCTCTGAATAAAGCGCGATACGCCTCAGGCAGCGGAGATTAGCGGTGGAATTCGCCAGCGGCTTCCGGCTGGTACAGCAGCGCCAGCACTTCCAGGTGCGTCGACGCCCCGCCCGGCAGCTCCCAGTGAATGGTGCTGCCGACCTTGAGGCCGAGCAGAGCGGCGCCCACCGGCGCGAGGACCGAGAGCTGGCTGGCGCTGTCGGTCACCTGCGACGGAAACACCAGCGTCCGCACGCGCTCTTCGCCGCTGGTTAAATCGCGGAATTTAACCGTACTGTTCATGGTGACGACATCGTGCGGCATCGCTTCCGGCGCCAGCATTTGCGCGCGGTCGAGCTCGTCGTTCAGGGCATCGGCAACCGGCGAGCTGGCGAAAGCTGGCTGCTCCAGCAGCCTGTCGATACGTTCGGCATCCAGTTCGTTAATGATGATTGCGGGTCTGGTCATTGCATACTCCATGTTATCCAGGAACCTGTCCGTAAAAGAAAACCCTCGCCGAAAAAGGCAAGGGTTAAGGTTCTCCCATCATACTGAGAGTTGCCGGCAGTTTGAAGTGATGAAACGCACAATCAGCGCGCAACGCCCCCCGGCGAACGACGTTTTCTGGTCAGCACGCCGCGTCGCGCTAGTGGCCAACCTTATCGAGGATAAACTGCGCGCCGCAGTTACCTGGGTGAGGCTGAGGCAAAAAGGCGGAAGTGGCCAGCGGGGCATTGATGGTCGCGGCGTTGAGCGAGATTTGCATCTCGGTCAAATAGGCCGGATTACCGTTACAGGTTAATTTAAACGCCTTCACGCTCTGCGGACCCCAGGCGCGGGCCACAGCGGCGTCGAAGTCGGCGCGGCTAACGGTTTGGCCATAGTGTTTGGCAAGGAAATCGCCTACCGGGCTGCGCTTAATTTCTCCATTCAGGCGCACCATGGTGCCAAAATAGCTGTCGGGATCGAAGCCGAAGCAGACGCCATGTTTGGCGTATTCGTAACGTTCGAGGCAGGAGGTGCCGCCCGCGCCCGGCATCACGCTATTCAGTTTGTTGGCCATCTCCAGCGACAACCCGGTCTCCGCCGCCTGACATTTGCGGTTCGCTTTCACCTCCGGCATGTCGGGCACCGGGCGCGTGGCGCAGCCGTAGCGCATCCAGCGTCGTTCATCCACTCCGCGCGCGGCAATGGACTTTGGCAGCCCGGGCCACAGGCCATGCACGGTCAGAAAATCGGCTTTATTCGCGGTTTCCTGCTGCAGGCGACACTCTTCCGGTTCATTGCGGTTACGGTCATACATGCTCTGACAGAATCCGGTTTGCCAGGAGAGGGCCAGGACATAGCGGTCAAAATCAGCGTATCGCGTCGCGGTGAGCGGTTCAGCGCCGGCCTGAGTGGCGGTAAGCACAAGGGCAAGCGCGGCGAATTCCTTCCTGAACATGTTTATTCCTGATTGTGGATGGCAAAAGATAACGGGGGGTTATTAAAGCATAAAAAAGGCGCCTGCTGGCGCCTTTTCACGTGGTTAGACCATTAGTGGGCCGCGCTGCCGGGGACGAGGATCTCGGTCGCGACGATCACCACCAGCAGGCCAACCATCACCGGCACCGAGGTGCGTTTGACCACTTCGAACGGGGAAATCTTCGCCATCCCGGCGACGGCCACCACCACGCCAGAGACTGGCGATATTGTGCGGCCAAGGTTTGAGGCCTGCAGCATCGGGATCGACAGATAGGCCGGATTGATACCGGAGGAGTGCGCCAGCTTGGGGATCATCTCGACAAAGGCGTAGAACGGGGCATTGCCGGAGCCGGTGGTCATCGCCGCCAGCATGGTCAGGATCACCAGCACCAGCATCAGAATAATACTGGCCGAGCCGAAGGAGGTGGCGATGGAGATCAGACCATTGATGAAGCCGATGGTGCTTAATCCCTGAGCAAAAACGCCGGCGGCGACCAGCAGCATCACCACGCCGGCGAAGGCGTCAGCCATCCCGCGGTAGGCGACTTCCAGTCCGCTGAAGACGTTTTTGGTGTTGAACCCGCGCAGGAATTCGAGGATCGCCGCCAGCAGCATGCAACCGACGAGGATGGTAATAATGTGCAGTTCCGGTCCCCATTTGCCATCGAAGATCAGCACGCCAATAATCGGCGTAAACGGCAGGATGGCGTACAGCGCCGGAGCGTTGGTGGTGATCTCGTTGACGTCGAGCATTTCGTGGGAAATGTTCTCTTTTTTATCCAGGTAGCGCTGCCAGAAGAAGTGGGCGATCGCCATGCAGATGATAGCGGCGATGGAGATCGGCAGCGTGGTCTTAAAGGCAAAGTCGATCAGCGGCATTTCGGCCGCTTTGGCCGCCAGCACGACGTCGCCCGAGGTGGGCGAAAGGATAATCGCCGCCGGCGAGGCGCAGATGGCCGCCGCCGCCCCGCGGCTGATACCGACGTTTACCATCACCGGGAACAGGGTCGCCATCAGCAGCACGCCGAGGCCGGTCGCGGAGGAGACGGCCAGTGACATCAGGCAGGCGACAAAGTAGGCGGCAATCATCAGCAGATAGGGCGAATTGATATAGCGCAATGGCTTTGAGGCTAATTTCACCACCATATCATTGGCGCCAATATGAGTCATATAGGTGGCGAAGCCGCACAGCATCATGATCATCATACCCAGATCGCCGCCACGGCTCATGAGGAGAATCTTAATGTATTCAATAATGTCAGTGGCGGAGTAACCGGTGCCCGCGGTATTGCCTGGTAAGACTTTATGTCCCAGCAGGGCGCTGACGATCAATAAGATTAAGCCCCCGACGAACAGCACCCCGGTGGCCGAGTAGCCTTTGATGATATAGCGGGCGACGCCCACAATGACCACGATCCCGATCAGGATCTCAATAAACGTCAGCATTTATTACCCCTAAGCCCAAAGAATATGTAGTGAAAAAGCGTCACACCAAATTTTAATGTGCGAATGTGCCGAAAAAACGGACGAAACTCGCTGATGCAAATCAATAAAGCGACAAGAACTACGCGTCCCCGTTACGCCTGGATATAATCACCAGATGGATAGTTAAGTGGTTCTGATGGTCAGCGGGAGAAAATCAGGAGTTTGCCTTATTTCGTTCAACCTGTATTGAGACTATCTTTGCTATTTTAGGTGGCTTTTAAATGAAAGTGGTAATAGAAAAGTGTTGATGTTACGTCGTTTTTCATTGTTTTCTCTTGGTTTTTTAGGATGGTTATTGGTGTCCGGAAACGCCAGCGCGTCGTTTTCATCGACCCTTAGCGAAGGTTACCATACCTTAAGTAATAACGTTGCGCAGACCTGGAACGAGCCAGAGCACTATGATCTGTACGTTCCAGCCATCACCTGGCACGCGCGCTTTGCCTACGATAAGGAAAAGACGGATAAGTATAACGAACGTCCGTGGGGGGCCGGTTTCGGCGTCTCCCGCTGGGATGAGAAAGGGAACTGGCACGGTCTGTACCTGATGGCGTTTAAAGACTCTTTCAATAAGTGGGAGCCCATTGGCGGCTACGGCTGGGAGAAAACCTGGCGCCCGCTGACGGATCAGAACTTCCGCCTCGGTCTCGGCTATACCCTTGGGGTGACGGCGCGCGATAACTGGAACTACATTCCGATTCCGGTGATCTTGCCATTAGCGTCAATAGGTTACGGTCCGGCAACGTTCCAGATGACCTACATTCCCGGCACCTACAATAACGGTAACGTTTACTTCGCCTGGGCTCGCATACAGTTTTAATTCGCTAAGTCTTAGCAATAAATGAGATAAGCGAGGCGTCTTGTGGAAAAACAAGGACTAAAGCGTTACCCACTAAAAAAGATAGCGACTTTTATCACTTTTTAGCAAAGTTGCACTGGACAAAAGGTACCACAATTGGTGTACTGATACCCGACACAGCATTAGTGTCGATTTTTCATATAAAGGTAATTTTGATGTCTAAGATTAAAGGTAACGTTAAGTGGTTTAATGAGTCCAAAGGATTCGGTTTCATTACTCCGGAAGATGGCAGCAAAGATGTATTCGTACACTTCTCTGCAATCCAGTCCAACGGTTTCAAAACTCTGGCTGAAGGTCAGCGCGTAGAGTTCGAAATCACTAACGGTGCCAAAGGCCCTTCTGCTGCAAACGTAATCGCTCTGTAAGCAACGCGTCAGTAGAATATAAAAACCCGCTAAACAGCGGGTTTTTTTTTGCCTGTTGATTACGCCTTTAGCGGCTGGCGGCCTGCGAGAAGAGCCAGAAGGCGACAGCCGTCATGGCAAACGAACCCAGCAAGTTCACCGCAACGTTGAGGAGCGCCCAGCTCACTCGCCCCTGCTGCAGAAGAAACACCACTTCCGCAGAGAAGGTGGAAAAGGTGGTCAACCCGCCGCAGAAACCCGTGGTGATCAGTAGCTTCCACATCGGGTCAATGCCGGTCAGTCGATTAAACCACGCCAGCCCGGCGCCGATCACAAAGGCGCCTAACAGGTTGGCGGTCAGCGTTCCAATAGGGATAGCATGGTGCACAGGATTGAGCTTCATGCCGAGCCACCAGCGCAAAACGCTGCCGGTGCCGCCGCCAATAAAAACGGCGCAAAGAAGTTGAAACACGGTCGTTTCCTGCTATTTGATGTAAGAGAGTGTCAAGTGTAGCGCGCAACGGGCGCAATTGGCTATTCATAACCTGACGGGAGAAAAACATGCGGGTAGCGGCAGGGCAGTTTATCGTCACGCCAGTATGGCAGACGAATGCGCACACTTGTGTGGCGATGATGCAGCAGGCGGCGCGTGAAGGGGCGGCGCTGCTGGTGCTGCCGGAGGCGTTGCTGGCACGTGATGACAACGACCCGGATCTGTCGGTAAAATCGGCCCAAACGCTGGATGGGGCGTTTTTGCAGCTGCTGCTGGCCGAGAGCGCGCGTAACGGCCTGACGACGATCCTGACGCTGCATGTGCCGTCGGGGGAGGGAAGAGCAACCAACACGCTGGTGGTATTGCGTGAAGGGAAAATCATTGCCCATTATCACAAACTTCATTTATACGACGCCTTCGCAATGCAGGAGTCCCGGCGGGTGGATCCCGGCAGGCAAATTCCCCCGGTGATTGACGTGGCGGGATTTCGCGTTGGCCTGATGACCTGTTACGATCTGCGTTTTCCGGAACTGGCGCTGTCGCTGGCGCTGAACGGTGCGCAGCTGCTGGTGCTGCCCACCGCATGGGTGAAAGGGCCGCAAAAAGAGCATCACTGGGCGACGCTGCTGGCGGCGCGCGCGCTGGACACGACCTGCTACGTCGTGGCGGCAGGCGAATGCGGGACGCGTAACATCGGGCAGAGCCGCATCATCGATCCGCTGGGGACCACCGTGGCGGGCGCGGGGAGCGAGCCGCAGCTGATCTATGCCGATATTTCCGCAGACTACCTTACGCGGGTTCGCGAGCGTTTGCCGGTGCTGCAGAACCGACGGTTTGCGCCACCGCAATTATTGTGACGTTTTTTTAAACAAGGCTTGATTCACCTTGTTACAGATTGCTATTGTGTCCGCGCGCCAAATACCCGTATTGTTTATCCCAATAATTCGCTGTGCACGTCAGGACGGACACCCCAGCGCTCACTCCCGGAGGGGAGGCCTCGGGCTGAATCACGCGGCCCGCGCACAGGTGGATTACAATATGACGGATAAATACGTGTATGATGGCGTATTCGCAGCTTGTATAGAGAAGAAGGTTAGCTATGGGTGAGATTAGTATTACCAAACTGCTGGTCGTTGCAGCACTGATTATCTTAGTGTTTGGTACCAAGAAATTACGTACGCTGGGCGGCGACCTGGGTTCGGCTATCAAGGGCTTTAAAAAGGCCATGAACGAAGATGACGATAGCGCGAAGAAAACCACCGCTGAAGACGAAGTACCGGCGCAGAAGCTCTCTCATAAAGAGTAATTCTCCGGCTGCGTCCCCTGGCGGGATGCGGAAGGTTCGGCGAAGAGGCCGCGACGTTTACGTTGCGGCCTTTGTCGTTTTTATCGACGCCGCTCAGGAAAGATGCAACTAATTGTTACGGGAAGGCGAAGCGGAGAGCACCGCTGCGCCGGGAAGTGACGCAGCGGGAGAAGCGGCAGGTTATTTAACTTCCATCCCTTTAGCCTGCAGGTCGGCATGATAGGAAGAGCGAACGAAGGGGCCGCAGGCGGCGTGGGTGAAGCCCATCGC
This sequence comes from Klebsiella sp. JB_Kp031, assembly GCF_040064295.1. NCBI lineage: Bacteria > Pseudomonadati > Pseudomonadota > Gammaproteobacteria > Enterobacterales > Enterobacteriaceae > Klebsiella > Klebsiella sp. JB_Kp031. The sequence continues at coordinate 31,107 of NZ_JBEAJW010000036.1, read as the reverse complement.
CATGGCTTCTGCTTTCATCTCTTCAAACTCTTCCGGGCTAACGTAACGCTGCACTGGCAGGTGGTGACGGCTCGGCTGCAGATACTGGCCTAACGTCAGCATGGTGACGCCATGACGGCGCAGGTCGCGCATGACTTCGATGATCTCGTCGTTGGTTTCGCCCAAGCCCACCATCAGGCCGGATTTTGTCGGGATCTCCGGGTGCGCTTCTTTAAAACGCTCCAGCAGCTTCAGCGACCAGTTGTAATCCGCGCCCGGACGCACCTGACGATAGAGGCGCGGTACGTTTTCGAGGTTGTGGTTGAAGACGTCCGGCGGGGTCACCGTCAGAATCTCCAGGGCGCGATCCATGCGGCCGCGGAAATCCGGGACCAGCGTTTCGATTTTAATCGTCGGGTTTTTCTCGCGAATGGCGCTGATGCAGTCGGCAAAATGCTGTGCGCCGCCATCGCGCAGGTCGTCACGGTCCACCGAGGTGACCACCACGTAGCGCAGCCCCATATCGGCGATAGTTTGCGCCAGCTTCTGTGGCTCGTTCGCATCTGGCGCGACCGGGCGGCCATGCGCGACGTCGCAGAATGGGCAACGGCGGGTACAGATCGCGCCGAGGATCATAAAGGTCGCGGTACCGTGGTTGAAGCATTCTGCAAGGTTCGGGCAGGAGGCCTCTTCGCATACGGAGTGCAGGCCGTTCTTACGCATCGCTGCTTTGATTCCCTGGATACGGGACGAGTCTGCCGGAAGTTTGATTTTCATCCATTCCGGTTTTCTGAGCAGAGCTTCACGCTCAGTTGCCACGTTCTTCACCGGGATAAGGGCCATTTTATCGGCGTCGCGGTACTTAACACCGCGTTCCATCACAATGGGTTTACTCATAGCGTGCGTGTTCCAGTTGCGAGTCACGAAGGAAAGCGAATTAATTCAATGAAATGTTGCAATTATCAACTATTTTTGAATCAAGAGCAGGCAGTATACCATTGAAAAGGGGCAGAAAGCAGCCTGCCTGCCCGGCAAATTGTAAAATAGTTGTTGTTTTATCCTTTTCCCTTCCGTGCGCTACGCCTTAAACGCCTGGATCACGGTCTCAATGATCTCTTTCAGCAATGGCTCTTTCCCGCTCTGCTTATTGAAGTGCAGCGCAACATCAATATGTTCTTCCCGCAGGGAGGGAACATCCAGGGTTTGCAGAGGCCAGAGACGGGATACCATGGCGAACAGGCGCTCGGTGGTTAGCCCCAGCATATCGCTCTCGGCGATCATTGCCGCCTGGGTCAGCAGGTTGAAGGTGCTGAAACCGCAGCGGCGCTCGCCCATCTCCTCCTGCAGTCGACGATGCAGCGTAGGGTAGCGCTGGCCTTCAGGCAGCAGCAGCGCAAACTCGTATTGCGCGAGGGCGGATTCATCTTGTGGACCGTCCAGCGCAGGATGCCCAGCGCGGCAGTACATCTGCACCCGATCCTGATACAGCACGTGATGGCTTAGCGCCTGACCGCTGTGCAGATGGGTGTCGATTAACAGATCCACCTGGCGCTGGTCGAGCTGCCGCGCGGCGTCGGTAAGGGCGATGTTGTGCAGCAGGATCTGCGGAAAGGCCGGCTTCAGCGCGCTGGCCAGGCAAGGCATCAGCAGCGCCCCCATGGCTGGCGTAGTGGCGATAGTGATCACCCGCTGCTGGTCCGGGCTGCCGGTGATATCCAGCGCGCTAAGGAAAGCCTCCATACCGCGGCTGATGTACTGGTGAAGGTGGGTGGCATAGGCGGTGGGCGTCACGCCCTGGCCTTTGCGGATAAACAGCGGATCGGGGAACAGCGCCCGCAGTTTGTTAATTGACTGGCTAATGGCCGACGGCGTGATATTGAGTATCTTCGCGGCATTGACGATACCTTTGTGTACATACACGGCTTCGAAGATGGTCAACAGATTGAGGTCAATATTACGCAGGATGCGAAACATCTGACGGTCGTAACGTTCGTCCTGTCTGTCAGGAGATTCTGACGGCGGCGTATTCTCTGGCACGCGATGAGTCCGGTTGGGAATGATAGGCCAAGTATAGCGGCCCGCGGCGTTGCCGTGCGTGACAATTGATTGCAAAAATAATGTGTTACTTGTTCAGCCCCCCGCCGTAAGCGGGGCGCTGATCTGCCGCTTAACCCTGAGGCAGGTATTCGTGCGGGGGATGGTTCAACAGCGCCAGCAGATTGGCGACCAGCCGCGGAGCGACAGTCTCCGGGGTGGCTTCCGGTAGCCACTGGCGCATTTGCGTCATCTCCATACCGGCATAGCCGCAGGGGTTGATACGCAGAAACGGCGTCAGATCCATCGCGATATTGAGCGCCAGGCCGTGGAAAGAGCAGCCTTTACGGATCCGCAATCCCAGAGAGCAGATTTTGCGATCGCCGACGTAGACGCCAGGGGCATCGGCGCGGGGGTGCGACTCAATCCCATATTCGGTAAGGGTATTGACGACCGTTTGCTCCAGCAGCGTCACCAGTTCACGCACCCCCAGCTTGCGGCGCTTGAGGTTCAACAGGACGTACATTACCTGCTGTCCCGGGCCGTGATAGGTTACCTGGCCGCCGCGATCGCTTTGGATCACCGGAATATCACCGGGCACCAGCAGGTGTTCCGCTTTGCCGGCCTGACCCTGGGTAAAGACCGGGTGATGTTCTACCAGCCAGATCTCATCGAGGGTATCTTCATCACGGGCGTCGGTAAATTCATGCATCGCCTGCGAGACGGGTTCGTAAGGTTGCAGGCCAAGCTGCCGGATTAGAATTTTATTGTGCTGCAAAACAACATCTCCGCCGGGAAGAGAGAATTCAGGTCGGGGAGTATATCACAGCCGTGTGAAAGGGAATGAGAAGACCCGGCACGGCGGCCGGGTCAGGGAAAGGGTTACAGCACCATCCGAACGATATCGATATTGCCTAACTCTTCGTACAGCGTTTCCACTTGTTCAATGTGGGTGGCGTTGATGGTGATGGAGACCGAGTGGTAGTTACCTTTGCTGCTCGGTTTTACTGACGGCGAGTAATCACCAGGCGCATGGCGCTGTACCACTTCCACCACCTGATCAACCAGCTCAGGCAACGCCTGCCCCATTACTTTGTAAGTAAATGGCGTAGGGAATTCAAGCAGTTCGTTAAGTTTGGTTTTCATGTCAGCTCCGGTGTTACGACAAAATAATAACTCCCACCAAGGGCGGGAGTTATCAGGTTACTTGGATGAATAGTATATGGGGATGGAAATCACACTTTCAAGCGTTCGATTTTTAACCAAACCAGTGGTGGAACATTAATTTAATGTAATCAATAATTTTACCGAAGAAATTACCTTCCGGAATTTCCTGCAGCACCACCAGCGGGCGCTGGTCAATGGTTTTACCATCCAGCTGGAAGTTAATGGTGCCGACGACCTGGTTTTTCTGCAGCGGGGCATGCAGCTCAGTGTTATTCAGCACGTAGCTGGCTTTCAGATCTTTCATCCGGCCGCGCGGGATGGTCAGGTAGACGTCTTTATCCACCCCCAGCGAAGCGCGATCGCTGTCGCCGAACCAGGCTGGTTCGGATGCAAACTCTTTGCCGGCTTTAATCGGGTTGACGGTTTCGAAGAAGCGGAAGCCCCAGGTCAGTAGTTTTTTGCTTTCCGACTCACGCCCTTTGAACGTCCGGCCGCCCATTACCGCCGAGATCAGACGCATCTGGCCTTCGGTGGCGGAAGCGACGAGGTTGTAGCCTGCTTTGTCGGTGTGGCCGGTTTTGATGCCGTCGACGTTCAGGCTGTTATCCCACAGCAGGCCATTACGGTTCAGCTGGCGGATGCCGTTGAAAGTGAACTCTTTCTCACGATAGATCGAGTATTCGTTCGGCACATCGCGGATCAGCGCCTGGCCAATCAGCGCCATGTCGCGCGCCGAGCTGTACTGGCCGTCAGCGTCGAGGCCGTGAACGGTCTGGAAATGGGTGTTTTTCAGGCCGAGGGCGTTGACGTAGTTGTTCATCAGGCTGACGAAGGCATCCTGGCTGCCGGCGACATAGTCGGCCATCGCCACGCAGGCATCGTTACCGGACTGCAGGTTGATACCGCGGATCAGCTGGGAAACCGGCACCTGCATCCCCGGTTTGAGGAACATCAGGGAAGAGCCTTTGAATACCGGGTTGCCGGTGGCCCAGGCGTCGTTGCCGACGGTGACCAGATCGGACTCTTTGAATTTGCCCGCTTTCATCGCCTGACCAATAACATAGCTGGTCATCATTTTGGTCAGACTGGCCGGGTCGCGGCGGGAGTCGGCGTTGTTTTCAGCCAGCACCTTGCCAGAATTGTAATCGATAAGGATCCAGGATTCGGCGTCAATCTGCGGGGCGCCTGGGATCATCGTTTTGATATTCAGGTCATCGGCGCGGGCAGCGGAGGAGAGCGCTGCAACGGAGAGCGCCGTGATGAGTAAACGAGCGGTGAAAGAGGTCTTCATGGTCAGAACAACGGCATCCGTGATGGAGTTAAAAAAAGTGCCTTACTATAGCAAATGCTCTGCGGGCCAGCATCCGACATTGCGCATGAGTTTGTTAATGACTTTTACATGCGCAAGGTGAACGGGCTGCCCGCGGCCTTTAGTTGGCGCGAGTAATAAAGGACTGCAGCTGCGCTTCGCTTTGCAGGCGCTGCTGAACGGCGCTGGCCTGCGCCTTGTCGGCAAATGGTCCCAGCTGAATACGCCACACCGCGCCGTTTTGCATGACCCGGCCTGGCACAGAGAACTGCTGGCTCAGACGCTGCTGATACTGCTGCGCCCGCGCCTGGTCGCTCACTGCGCCCACCTGGACGACAAAGTTACCGCTGGCGCTGGAGGTGGCGGAAGAGGAAGCGGCAACGGCGCCGGCGGCTGCGGCCGCTGCGGGCGCGACGCTACCCTGGATGGAGCCGGGGGCGGTCACCGGCGCTGCTGGCGTGGCGCCGGCGGCAGGTGCGGTCGCGGTGGCGGCCGCGGGTTCGCTGCTCTCCAGCACGCCGCTGTTCAGCGGCGTCGGGGCGCCGAGGAAACCGCCGCTGTTCACCGGAGCGCCAACGCTATCTTCCGGCTTCAGCGTGCTGTTGCTGATCGGGCGAACGTCAGTGGGCGCAGGCTGGTTCATGCCAGCAGCGTCACCGCCGTCCAGATTCGGACGGGCGGGCAGAGCGTAAGTCTGTTTGGCGACGGTGGTACAAGCCATTCCCGGGCCGGAAAGCGAACCGTCAGGCGCGACGATGATGGGGTCGATACGCACTTTGGTGTTGTTCGAGGTGTTCAGGCGGTCGGCGGACGCGCGAGAGAGCGAGATAACCCGATCGTTGCCGTAGGGACCGCGATCGTTAATCCGCACGACGATCATGCGCCCGTTGGCGAGGTTGGTGATCCGCGCATAGCTCGGGATCGGCAGCGTCGGGTGCGCCGCGGTCAACTGCGTCGGGTCGAAGGTTTCACCGCTGGCGGTCAGGTTGCTGTTGGGTTCCGCGTCATAGATCGCCGCGAAACCGGCCTGAGTAAAGTTTGCCGGCTCCTGGACGATTTTGTAGCGCTTACCGTCGCGCTCATAATCCTGATTCGCCGTCGCGTTCGGCGTTTCATACTGCGGATCGGCGCCGCTGATCTCAACCGTCGGGCCATTACAGACGGCCGGCTGTGGAGTACTGACCGTCTTTTGTTGCACGTCATCACTCGAACATGCCGCCAGCAGCCCCGCTGCTATGCAGATCCCCAGCCATTGCTTACGCATTGCGAACCCCTTTAAACGCTTTTCGACAACATTTTTCTGTGGGTATGGATCGACATCACGATACCAAACCCGGCCATCAATACGATCAGGGCGGAGCCCCCGTAGCTCACCAGCGGCAACGGTACGCCCACCACCGGTAAAATACCACTCACCATACCAATATTTACGAAGACATAAACGAATAAAATCAACATTAAACCACCGGCCATGACCCGGCCAAAGGTGGTCTGCGCCTGAGCGGCGATCCACAGTCCGCGCATGATCAGCAGAATATAGAGCGCCAGCAGGATCAGCACGCCAATCAGGCCCAGCTCTTCGGCGAGAACGGCGAAGATAAAGTCGGTATGGCGTTCCGGCAGGAACTCCAGCTGCGACTGGGTGCCGTGCAGCCAGCCTTTGCCGCGCAGACCGCCAGAGCCAATGGCAATTTTAGACTGAATAATATGATACCCCGCGCCCAGCGGGTCGGTTTCCGGATCGAGCAGCATCATCACGCGCTGGCGCTGATAGTCGTGCATCAGGAAGAACCACAAAATCGGGATAAAGGCGGCGACCAGCACCACCGCAATGCCGATCAGTCGCCAGCTGAGGCCGGAGAGGAACAGCACAAACAGACCGGAGAGGGCGATCAGAATCGAGGTCCCGAGGTCAGGCTGCGCCGCTACCAGCAGCGTCGGCAGAAAGATCAGCACCAGGGCAATACCGGTGTTCTTCAGCGAAGGGGGGCAGACGTCGCGGTTAATAAAGCGCGCCACCATCAGCGGCACGGCAATTTTTGCAATCTCCGACGGCTGAAAGCGGACGATACCGAGATCCAGCCAGCGCTGCGCCCCTTTGGAGATGGCGCCGAAGGCGTCGACGGCCACCAGCAGAATAATACAGAAAATATAGAGATAGGGCGCCCAGCCTTCATAGACCCGCGGCGGGATCTGCGCCATGACGATCATGATCACCACGCCCATGGCGATCTGGCCGATTTTACGCTCCATCATGCCGACGTCCTGACCGCTGGCGCTCCAGATAACCAGTGCGCTGTAGGTCAGCAGCGCCAGCAGGATCAGCACCATGGTGGGGTCAAGATGGATCTTATCCCACAGCGATTTTTTGTTCGGATTATCCGTCATTATTGATCCTCCCCTGCGGTCACCGCCGGGTTTTCGCTTGGTAGCGTGGTGTTGTTATCGCCCAGCATGATGTGATCGAGGATTTGGCGCATAATCGTACCGACCGCCGGGCCGGCACCGCCGTTTTCCAGGATCATCGCCACGGCAACCTGCGGGTTGTTATAAGGCGCAAACGCCGTCATCAGTTTATGGTCACGCAGACGCTCAGAGATTCGGTGCGCGTTATAGGTTTCGTTGGCCTTCAGGCCAAACACCTGGGCGGTACCGGACTTGGCCGCGATTTTATACGGCGCGCTGGCGAAATACTTGTGCGCGGTGCCGTTGCCGCGGTTGGCCACACCGAACATGCCGTCTTTGGCGATTTCCCAGTAGCCGGAATGAATGTCGCCTACCGGCGGCTCATGAGGCTGGACCCACGGAACGGGCTTGCCGTCTTCCACGGTGCTTTGCAGCAGGTGCGGCACTTTCACCACCCCGTCGTTAATCAGGATCATCAGCGCTTTGTTCATCTGGATCGGCGTGGCAGTCCAGTAACCCTGGCCGATGCCCACCGGAATAGTGTCCCCCTGGTACCAGGGTTTCTTAAAGCGTTTGAGCTTCCATTCGCGGGTCGGCATGTTGCCCGAGCGCTCTTCGGCGAGGTCGATACCGGTATAGTGGCCGTAGCCGAACTTGCTCATCCACTCCGCGAGGCGATCGATGCCCATGTCATAGGCGACCTGATAGAAATAGGTATCCGCGGACTCCTCCAGCGCTTTGGTGACGTTCAGGTGGCCGTGGCCCCATTTTTTCCAGTCACGATAGCGTTTTTCTGAGCCGGGCAGCTGCCACCAGCCCGGGTCAAACAGGCTGGTATTGCGGGTGATCACCCCGGCGCTCAGCGCCGAGACGGCGACGTACGGTTTGACCGTCGATGCCGGCGGATAGACCCCTTGCGTCGCACGGTTGACCAGCGGCGTGTTCGGATCGTTGAGCAGGCCGGAGTAATCTTTACTGGAGATGCCGTCGACGAACAGGTTCGGGTCGTAGCTCGGCGTCGAAACCAGCGCCAGAATGGCGCCGGTACGCGGGTCGGTGACCACCACTGCGGCGCGGCTACCAGCCAGCAGCGTTTCGATATACTGCTGCAGCTTGAGGTCGAGGGTGAGGTAGATGTCGCGTCCGGCCTGCGGCGGCACCTCTTTGAGCTGACGAATCACGCGGCCGCGGTTGTTCACTTCAACCTCCTCGTAGCCGGTCTGACCGTGCAGGACGTCCTCGTAATAACGCTCAATACCCAGCTTACCGATGTCGTGGGTCGAGGCGTAGTTGGCCAGTTTGCCCTCTTTATCGAGGCGGTCGACGTCTTTATCGTTAATTTTCGAAACGTAGCCTATGACGTGCGTCAGCGCCGAGTTATAGGGATAGTAACGGCGCTTGTAGCCTTTGACTTCCACGCCGGGAAAGCGGTACTGGTTGACGGCAAAGCGGGCCACCTGCACTTCGCTGAGGTTGACCTTTACCGGAATCGAGGTAAAGCGATGGGAGCGGGCGCGCTCCTTTTTGAAGCCGGCGATATCATCGTCGGTTAAATCGACGACGTCGCGCAGCGCATCCAGCGTTTGCTGCACGTTATCGACTTTCTCCGGCATCATCTCCAGCTGATAAATGGTGCGGTTAAGCGCCAGCGGAGTGCCGTTACGATCGTAAATAATGCCGCGGCTCGGCGGGATCGGCACCAGCTTGATGCGGTTTTCGTTCGAACGCGTCTGATAGTCGTCGAAGCGAACGATTTGCACATTGTACAGGTTGGCGATCAGAACGCCGGTAAGCAGCAAAATCCCCAAAAAAGCGACCAGCGCCCGGCGCACGAACAGCGAGGATTCAGCCGTATAGTCGCGGAAAGAATTCTGTAATTTCATTCGCTGCTCAGTCTACCCTGATCATCATTACTCACGGTGGTACGGATGGTTGGTGGTAATGCTCCACGCCCGATACAGGCTCTCGGCCACCAGTACGCGCACCAGCGGGTGAGGTAAGGTGAGGGTGGAGAGCGACCAACTCTGTTCCGCCGCTGCTTTACAGGCTGGAGAGAGGCCTTCCGGGCCGCCGACCAGCAAACTGACGTCGCGCCCGTCCTGTTTCCAGCGTTCCAGTTCGCGCGCCAGCTGCGGCGTATCCCATGGTTTACCCGGAATATCCAGGGTCACGATGCGGTTTTTACCGGCAGCGGCTAACATCATCTCGCCCTCTTTTTCGAGGATGCGCTTGATATCAGCGTTCTTGCCGCGCTTACCGGCTGGGATCTCCACCAGTTCGAACGGCATATCTTTGGGAAAACGGCGCAGATACTCGCTAAAGCCGGTCTGTACCCAGTCCGGCATTTTGGTGCCAACGGCCACCAGCTGCAACTTCACGCATTAACTCCAGAGTTTTTCCAGCTCGTACAAACGACGGCTCTCTTCCTGCATGACGTGAACCATCACGTCGCCGAGGTCGACGACGATCCAGTCGGCGGCGGATTCCCCTTCAACGCCCAGCGGCAGCATGCCGGCGGCGCGGGATTCCTGAACCACGTGGTCGGCGATGGACATCACATGACGCGTGGAGGTGCCGGTGCAGATAATCATGCAATCGGTGATGCTGGATTTGCCATGTACATCAATGGCAACGATGTCCTGACCTTTCAGGTCATCAATTTTGTCGATAACAAAATCCTGGAGTGCTTTACCCTGCAAGTGTTCCCCCTGGGTGCGTGAAGATTGATAATCATAAAGAGCCTGACAGTATACCTGAACTGATGAAAAAGTCGGGTGAAATGTCTGTCGGCAGGCGTTCGCGGCGGGGTATCATCCCATCCCTCGCCGAGGATTGCATCGCCATTTTTGTAAAACAATTTTCTGCAAAGCGGCTTTGGCGGATGCTGCCTGGCAGCGGAGAATAGCAGCCTGCTCTGGCCTGTCAATGGTTCGGCGGGAATTCTTCTTCCGACTGCCAGACGGCCTGGCTATTTAATACCCGCAGGGTGGTGAAATCGTGGCGGATTTCGAGCAGGCTCCAGGCGCCATGGGCTATCGGAAAGTGCCACATCGCCGCGGCGGGCATCTGCAACAGCAGGGCGGTCAGCAGGCTCAGAACGCCCTGATGGCCGACGATCAGCAGATGGTCAAGATGGCGGCAGTCGGTCAGCGTGGGGATAAACTCGCTGACGCGGCGGGCAAAACGCTGAAAGCTTTCGCCGTTAGTGGGTGCCGCGTGCTGCCAGTCAGCACACCACGCGGCATAGTTTTGCGCATCTTCTCGTTGAAGGTCGCGATGATGACGCATCTCCCAGTCGCCGAAAAACATCTCATTGAGCGCGGCATGGCATTCGCGTGGGATAGCGCGATCGCCAAGCAGCAGATCGGCCGTTGTCCCGGTCCGCGCCAGCTCGCTACAGAAGACTTTATCGAAAGGCACCGCGCGCAGCCGTTCGCCGAGCGCTCGCGCCTGAGCGACGCCTCGCGGCGTCAGGGGCGTTGGGGCATGGCCGCTGTATAACCCGGCAACGTTGGCTTCGGTTTCGCCATGGCGAACTAACCATAATTTCATGTACAGGCTCTGACAGGCGATGGAGAGGTGGCGTTACGATAGCGCTTTTTTCGCGTCAGGCCCAGCGCGGGGTCAGCAATAGAGACCCTGCTCGCGGATGTAGTCCAGCACCGCGGCCGGCAGCATCTCGGCGCAGGACTCGCCGCGCTCGAGGCGCTGGCGAATGATCGTCGCCGAAATATCGAACCACGGTGTCTCAGCCAGGTAGATTACGCCGGAAGGGCGGCGATGCAGAGATTCCACATCGTGGGTTAAATGGCGATCCAGCCAGCGCTGATCGGCCTCATGGGCCATGGTCAGTGGGTAACCCGGCCGGCGGCAGACAATCAGGTGGACATTGTCGAGGATGGTTTCATAGCGGTGCCAGGTGGGAAAGGTGAGCAGCGAATCCTGGCCAATGATAAACGCCAGCGGCTTGTGCGGCCCCTGCTCCTGGCGCCACTCCTGCAGCGTTTGCGCTGTCCAGGAGGGGGTATCGCGCCGCAGTTCGCGTTCATCGAGCGTGAACAGCGGCTTATCGGCAATCGCCAGCTTCAGCATGTGCACGCGCTGGGCGCTGGTGGCTTCCGGCTGGGGACGGTGCGGCGGGACGTTATTAGGCATGATGATGACCTTGCTCAGGCCAATCTGATTCGCCAGGATCTCGACCGGCTTGAGGTGACCATAATGCACCGGATCGAAGGTGCCGCCATAGATTGCCTGTAAGTGAGTCATATCAACCATCAATAAAAACGTCCGCCAGGGCTTTGTGGCAGAGCAACAACGAAAGACTTTCCAGTTCGGGCCAGACGTCGTACCCGTAATCCTGTTTAAAGGTCAGTTCCGCGCGGGTCAGAAGAGTCACCGCCTGGCGCAGCTGTTCGCCGCTCAGTCGGGCGAGGGCGTCGCTGAGCAGCTGACGGCGGTTTTGCCAGACCCGATGTTTATCAAACAGCGAACGCAGCGGCGTCTGTGCCGACTGGCGCTTGAGGGTCACCAGCAGCAGCAGCTCCCGCTGTAGCGTACGCAGCAGGATCGCCGGCTCGCAGCCTTCAAGACGGAGCTGCTGCAGAACGTGCAGCACGCGCTTACTTTTGCCTGCCAGTAGGGCATCGACCCAATGGTAAGGGGTAAAGTGCGCGGCATCGTTCACCGCCTGCTCAACGCGGGGCAGCGTCAGCTTACCGTCCGGCCAGAGTAGCGCCAGACGCTCCAGCGCCTGCGCCAGCGCCAGCAGATTGCCTTCGTAACAGTAGCACAGCAGCTGGCTGGCCGCGTCGTCGAGCTGCAGCTGATGCTGTTTGGCCCGGGCGGCAAGCCAGCGCGGCAGCTGCGCGTATTCCGGCGTCTGGCAGCTGACCTGGACGGCGCGCTGCGCCAGCGCGGTGAGCCACGCGGCATTCTCCTGGGCTTTGGTCAACTTACTACCGCGAACTATCAGCAGCAGGTCGTCGTGCAGCAGACCGACCAGCGTCGCCAGCTGTTCGTTGATCGCCGCGTTGGGGCCATTCTCTGGCAGGATTAGCAACAGGGTTTGCCGGCTGGCAAACAGGCTCATCGCCTGGCTTAAGGCGAAAAGCGCCTGCCAGTCGGTGCTGTTGTCGATAGAAAAGGTATGGTGTTCGGTAAAGCCTTGTGCGGCAGCGGCTTCGCGAATAGCGTCCTGGCTTTCCTGCAATAGCAAAGGATCGTTGCCAAGCAGCAGATAGGCCGCGCGCAGCCCTTCAGTGAGCTGCGCGCGGAGCTGTTCCGGGTACAACCGAATCATCATTGACCCAGCGTGGTGGAGACGCGGTTACCCGAGGACGCCGGCGCGGTGCTGCCCGCGACCGGTTTTTCTTCCTGCTGGGTGGCTTCAACATCCGCTACCTGAACGCTTGGTAGTTTACGAATCAGCTGTTCCGCCGCTTTATCGTACATTTCCTGGATAATCATATCCTGCTCGGCGTCTTTGGCTAACGCCGCCTGCGGGTTATCAAAGAACGAACGATAGACCTTAGTGGTTATCGGATAGATATCGTGACCCGGGATCAGAACGCTGGCATGGACGGTCATGACCATCTGATATTCCGCCGTACGACCGTCCTGGAACACCGAGGCCGTATCTTTCTGAATCGACGAACCATCGAGGCGCAGAGAAGGGACATCTTTACGCAGCGTGCTGGCGTCGATCAGTTCCACGCCGTTAAGACGCAGCTGATTGCGCACCGCGCGGCTTAATGGGCCATTCGGATCGCTCGACTGGAAAATCATGGTTTTCATGGTGGTGGGCACCTTGGTAGTGCTACGCAGATGCCAGCCACAGCCGGCGGTGGCAAGCACCGCCAGAGATAACAACATTGTTACCAGATATCGCACGCTTCCTCCCGCGCTTAGCCAACGACCAGATTGAGCAGTTTACCCGGGACGTAAATCACTTTACGCACGGTTTTGCCGTCGAGATACTTCGCCACCAGATGCTCCTGGCCGGCGCGCTCGCGGACCTGCTCTTCAGTTGCGTCTACCGCAACGGTAATTTTACCACGAACTTTGCCGTTGACCTGGACGACGACGAGGGTGCTGTCTTCCACCATCGCGCTTTCATCCGCCACCGGCCACGGCGCGTTGTCGATATCACCTTCGCCGTTCAGCTCACGCCACAGGGTGAAGCTGACGTGCGGGGTGAACGGGTTGAGCATACGCACTACCGCCAGCAGGGCTTCCTGCATCAGGGCGCGATCCTGCTCATCTTCTTGCGGCGCTTTCGCCAGCTTGTTCATCAGCTCCATGATCGCCGCGATGGCGGTGTTGAAGGTCTGACGACGGCCGATGTCATCGGTCACTTTGGCGATAGTTTTGTGGATATCGCGACGCAGCGCTTTCTGATCTTCACTCAGCGCCGCCACGTTCAGGGCCGCAACGTCCCCTTTGGTGGTGTGTTCGTAGACCAGCTTCCAGACGCGTTTCAGGAAACGGTTCGCCCCTTCGACGCCAGATTCCTGCCACTCGAGGGTCATATCCGCCGGGGATGCGAACATCATGAACAGACGGACAGTATCCGCGCCGTAGCGCTCAACCATGACCTGCGGATCGATGCCGTTGTTTTTCGACTTGGACATCTTGCTCATGCCGGTGTACACCAGCTCGTGACCCGCCGCGTCTTTCGCTTTCACGATGCGGCCTTTTTCGTCACGTTCGACGATGGCGTCAACCGGGGAGACCCAGTTACGTTCGCCGTTTTCGCCTACGTAGTAGAAGGCGTCAGCCAGCACCATGCCCTGGCACAGCAGCTGTTTCGCCGGCTCATCGGAGTTGACCATCCCCGCGTCGCGCATCAGCTTGTGGAAGAAGCGGAAGTAGAGCAGGTGCATGATCGCGTGTTCGATGCCGCCGATGTAGATATCGACCGGCAGCCAGTAGTTGGCCGCTTGCGAATCCAGCATCCCTTCCTGATACTGCGGGCAGGTGTAGCGCGCATAGTACCAGGAGGATTCCATAAAGGTGTCAAAGGTGTCGGTTTCGCGCAGCGCCGGCTGGCCGTTAACCGTGGTTTTGGCCCATTCAGGATCGGCTTTGATCGGGCTGGTGATACCGTCCATGACTACGTCTTCCGGCAGGATCACCGGCAGCTGATCTTCCGGGGTCGGCAGCACGGTGCCGTCTTCCAGGGTAACCATCGGGATCGGCGCGCCCCAGTAGCGCTGACGGGATACGCCCCAGTCACGCAGGCGGTAGTTAATTTTACGCTCACCTACGCCCATGGCAGCCAGTTTGTCGGCAATAGCGTTGAAGCCCGCTTCATAATCGAGCCCGCTGAATTCGCCGGAGTTAAACAGGACGCCTTTCTCGGTCAGCGCCTGCTGGGAAAGATCCGGCTCGGAGCCGTCGGCGGCGAGGATCACCGGCTTGATGTTCAGCCCGTATTTGCTGGCGAACTCGTAGTCGCGCTGGTCGTGGCCCGGAACGGCCATCACCGCGCCGGTGCCGTACTCCATCAGCACAAAGTTAGCCGCCCATACCGGAATTTCTTCGCCGGTCAGCGGGTGGATAGCTTTAAAGCCGGTATCGACGCCTTTTTTCTCCATCGTCGCCATGTCGGCTTCCGCCACTTTGGTGTTGCGGCATTCGTCGATGAAGGTGGCCAGCGCCGGATTGTTCGCCGCAGCCTGCTGCGCCAGCGGGTGACCCGCAGCGACCGCCAGGTAGGTACAGCCCATAAAGGTGTCCGGGCGGGTGGTATAGACGGTCAGCTTGTCGGCGTAGTTGTTGACGTCAAAGGAGATTTCCACCCCTTCAGAACGGCCGATCCAGTTGCGCTGCATGGTCTTCACGGTGTCCGGCCAGTGGTCCAGCTTATCCAGATCGTTCAGCAGCTCATCGGCGTAGGCGGTGATTTTAATAAACCACTGCGGGATCTCTTTACGCTCGACTTTGGTGTCGCAGCGCCAGCAGCAGCCGTCGATAACCTGCTCGTTGGCCAGCACGGTCTGGTCGTTCGGGCACCAGTTCACTGCGGAGGTTTTTTTGTACACCAGGCCTTTTTTATACAGCTCAGTGAAGAACTTCTGCTCCCAGCGGTAGTATTCCGGGGTGCAGGTTGCCAGCTCGCGGCTCCAGTCATAGCCGAAGCCCAGCATTTTGAGCTGGTTTTTCATGTAGGCGATGTTGTCGTAGGTCCACGGCGCTGGCGCGGTGTTGTTTTTTACCGCCGCCCCTTCCGCCGGCAGACCGAACGCATCCCAGCCAATTGGCTGCAGGACGTTTTTACCCAGCATGCGCTGATAGCGGGCAATCACGTCGCCGATGGTGTAGTTACGCACGTGACCCATGTGTAGTCGACCAGAAGGATAAGGAAGCATCGACAGGCAGTAATACTTCTCTTTGCTCTCGTCTTCAGTTACTTCAAATGTACGATTTTCGTCCCAGTGAAGCTGGACTTTCGATTCTATCTCTTCCGGGCGGTATTGCTCTTGCATGGCAGCCAGTGGTCCTGTTTTCAATACAGCTACAAAATGTAGCCAATGGATGTGTTATTTCAGATCGGCATAGCATAGCCCAAACGCCAACGTCAAAACAGCCTTTCACACATTTACAGAGAGGAAAGCGGTGGAGAATATTTCGCGACTCTGTGGCTTGGCTGGCAGAGCTATCCGCAGATAACGGCTATCATAAGAAGAAGTTAACCACACCGGAGGCGAAAAGATGAACAAGGTTGCTCAGTTCTACCGAGAGCTGGTGTCGACGCTCAGCGAGCGGTTACGCAATGGAGAACGTGATATTGATGCGCTGGTGGAGCAGGCCAGGGTCAAGATTAGCCAGTCCGGCGAGTTAACGCAGAGCGAAATCAACAATGTGATCCGCGCTGTTCGACGCGATCTGGAAGAGTTCGCCCTCAGTTATGAAGAGAGTCAGGATGAGCTGACTGATAGCGTCTTTATGCGGGTGATCAAAGAGAGTCTCTGGCAGGAACTGGCGGATATTACCGATAAAACCCAGCTTGAGTGGCGCGAGGTGTTTCAGGATCTCAACCATCACGGTGTCTATCACAGCGGCGAAGTGGTGGGGTTGGGTAACCTGGTGTGTGAAAAATGTCATTATCACCTTCCGGTGTATACGCCTGACGTACTGCCGCGTTGCCCAAAATGTGGTCACGACCAGTTCCAAAGGCGGCCCTTTGAGCCATAAAGAGTAAACGCTAAACTCGGGATCTACTGCTGGCGCTGTTGACACCAGCAGTAGCTGTAATTTTAGTGTTTTATCAATTATTTGAGCGTGTTAATTTCAGTTGACTTGAAGTACTGATTTCCACCTATTTCACTCGCGTAGTTATGCGAAGCGTTGACGATCAATTTATTGCCGCTGAGCGTTCCTTTTTCACAGGTCATCATACCCAGGAATCCGCACTTATATCCGCCATTAACAATCTGTTTGGCATTTAACGTCATGGTTCCGTCAGCGTGGATGAGTTCGCGATTGATAATATTGCCTTTTTTGTTGGTATCAATGGTCATGTCACCAAAAGATTGAATCAGCCATTCATTAAGGAAATCAGATTTAGTATTGATACTGACAGTTCCGCCAATGATTTCTCCGCTGTTTTGCATTCCACTATGAGTAAAGTTCATGACTGCCTTATCGCCACGAATCGTACCGCCTTTATTATTAAAACTATTACTCTCTGCTGTCAGTATATCTGTGACAAGGAGTTGGCTATCTCTATTAAATACCATGCTCCCTTTTGTTTGGATCGCAATATTACCACCTTTGATGGTCCCTGAGTTGCTTATCGCACCAGACGAAATCTCTCTGTCTTTGATAGACTGAATGGCGAGAGTTTCTGTTCCGTAGATGTTGCCTGTCACATTGAACGAGTCACCGCTAAAAGAGACAGTGGTATTTTTTGCGCGAGCAGAACCGCCGTTTTCGATATTTCCGAGAGCCCCTAACAATAATTGGTCGTCGGAAAGCAGATAGGAGCCGTATGATGTCTTCAAATTCCCGTTAGTGGTTACGCTTAACACCGTGTTGCTTCTTATAGTACCGTTATTCTCCAGATTCCCCGCGGAGTTAACCATCAGCTGCCTGGTGCCCGTAATAGCCCCATTGTTAGTCAGGGACTGTAAGCTGTTAATTATAGTCGTATTGGTTGTTGTTATACTCCCTGTATTTTTAAAGCTGCCGGCCGAAGTCATCTGCGTGAGCAGACCATTGCTGGTGATTGAGCCTTCGTTGACCAATGCTCCGCTGCTGGTCATCGACAGCATGCTGTTAGAAACAATGCTTCCTTTATTACGCACGCCCAAACCATAATCGTTACCCATCATACTGATGCTATTAGCTTTAATTCCGCCAAGATTACTAATGTCGATACTGTATTCAGGAAATAGCATCTGCATAACGCTTGGGGTTTTACCTGCGGAAGTCATCTTTTGTGTTGTGTTATCAAAGGTAAAACTTCCTGCGCCTAATGTAGCGTTGGCAGCGCTGAGCGTACCATTGATAGCAATAGTTTCCGCCAGCAGCAGGGCATAGTTGTTCGTGGCATCCATACAGTTCTTGCCGATAGTAATCTTGCCTTTACTGACGGTATAGGACCCGATCCCTCCGTTATCGTTAAGTTTCACCTGCCCGGTCGTTAATACTGCTGAATTGGTATTAATGAAGCTGCAGCCTGAGCAGGAGATACCGTTCGGGTTAGCGATAATAACATCGGCTTTTTGACCCGCGACTTCTATAAATCCGTTGAGGGAACTGGACTTATTTGAGGTCACTTCATTGAGAATAACGGATGCGCTGCCGTTGGTTAAATTATTATTCCTGGCAATATTGCCAAATTTGTCATGGGTAAGATCGTCGCCGCTGTTGTTCAAAATCATCCCGTTGCTGCCGACGTTAAAATCACGGTACATATTGTGAGATACGCCAGCCGCGTTAGGTTTTTCAATATCAACAACGGTTGTGCCTGATGAGTGCGTCCATGTGTTTGGGTCGGCATAGACAAACGATGAGCTAAGGGCTGCCGCGAGTGCGACATAAGTTAAATTAAATTTGAACATCATATTTATTCCTTTAATTAAGAGTGGTTAAGAAATTTAAGCCTTATGTTTTTTGTTATTTTTGAAGTTAATACCTCCATTGTAATGAGAAGCCCAGGTTAAGAGCATCGCTATGGAAACGAACGGGTTTGATTAAAGGGGTACTCATGAAAAAGTCATACTGCGTGGCGAGCAGCGAGCCACGAATACCGCTTACTGCGCCAGAAAGCGTTTTTCCCCTCTGGTTTTGCTCGTTTCCTGTTATACGACCTATATCTACACCAAAATAAAATTGGCGGTCAGGCGTCGGGATATCCCAGATAAAATCATTGCGCCAGTACCATCCCTGATTGCCGGACAGGCTGTTTTCCCCGTCGAACCCGCGCACGGTCCAGCGGCTGCCAATATTGAATTTATTATCCGAGGAGAGTGGGTCCGGGCTGAACTGCGCGCTCAATCGGGGCGCCCAGGTAAATGCGTCGCCAGCCGCGTCAAATTTCATCATCGCCTGCAGGTTCGCATGGACGATCCGCGACAGCGGGCTGTACATCCCGGCTTTCTCCTCCGGCGTTGCCGTTGAGCTGAGCCACGGCAGGCTGCGCTGGATGCCAATGCTGGCGTCGACGATTTTTTTATTAAAATAGCGCTGATGGTTGAGGGTAAGCTCCCATGATGGCGTTTGCTTGCGCATGACCTGCAGTTCGCTGCCGCCGAAGTAATAGTGCGAGGTGCTCTTGGCAATTCGCAGGTCGGCGGTGGTTTTTTGCTGGCGGGTATGGGAGAGCAGTCGGCTCAACGTGGCGCTGTAGTAACGATTCTTGCTCTTATAATCCATCGTTGACCAGTTGCCGTTGAACTGCTGGCGATACTGACTATATGCCCCGTAGGCGCTCAGTGACCAGTAGCCAAAGGGGATGGAGTAGTACAGGCTACCGTTGTGGTTGCCGTCATTGTGTTGGTTGAATTCAATATCGCCCCCGCCGGAAATATACAGAATGTCGTTAAGAGTGGTCAGATCATAGAGATAGAGGGCGCCACCGGCCTGATAGCGGCCGCTGGCTTTGCTGCCGGCGTCGTCAAGCCAGGCGCCAAGCTGCCATTTTTTCTCCAGGCTGCGGGCGATCTGAAGATCGCTTTCCCCCTCGCGCTGGCCAGGCAGCAGTTTCATATGCGCCGTAGAACCCGGCAGGCGCTGCAGATTGGCCATACCCTGCTCAAGGTCGCTTAAACGCAGGATAGCGCCGGGAGACAGGGGCAGTGAATTCCACAGACGGGTGATGTCTGATCCGCCGGCATAGTCGATAGCGCCCACTTTGCCATACTTCAGTGTCAGCCGGAGGATGCCTTGCTCCAGCGACTGGGAGGGAACATCAATCAGAGAGGTGATATAGCCTTGCACGATCAGTTCGTTTTGAAGCCTATACGCCAGCAGGCGTATACCCTCGCTACCCAGACAGCGGCCCTGTGCCTGCTGCGCGGTTTTCGCCAGTAATTTCCGGGTGAGCGCCTGGTTATCGGAATCGATGTCGACTTTATTGATTAATCTGCAATGTGCTTCCTCAGGAAAGTGGATACCCTGCGGCGCCCCGCGCTGTTGTGAGGACTGAAACTCCTGTTGCTGCGGGGTCAGCGCCTCCTGGCGAGCTTTATCCTGCTCGGTCTGATGAGCTGAGGTGGTCAATTGCGCAGCACTGACGGCAGAGGCGCCAGCCAGCGTTATAAACAGCAGCCCGGTGAGCGAGCGAGATCGAATTAACATGAAGCAATATCCATTTGTTTCATTGGTTCGGCGACGCATCAATACCATTACCTCTGGCAAAATGATTGATGGCCTTTATTTCGGCGCAGGCAAGGTCAGGCAAGGATATTATATTTAATTAATTCCATAATCATGCGACGAACCTGTTACGAGGCGTTATATGCTAGCGGTGGTGGAAATACCGGTCCACGAATTCATTAGTGATTTTTTTATGAATTGATCGATTTAATAAATAAGTTCAGCTTGTCTCGCTGAAGTTTATTTATTATGTAAATGATATTGGCGGTAATGGCGCGCACAAATAATATTGGCGAATAATATGGCGGGAAAGATAAACTGCGCATACCGGGTGGTATGCGCAGCGAATAACGATTAATGCAGAATTTTGGCGAGGAAATCTTTAGCGCGATCGGATTGTGGATTGGCGAAGAAGGCCTCTTTATCGGCATCTTCGACTATCTTTCCTTCATCCATAAAGATCACCCGGTTGGCCACCTTACGGGCGAAGCCCATTTCATGGGTCACTACCATCATGGTCATCCCTTCGTTGGCCAGTTCCACCATGACGTCCAGTACCTCGTTGATCATCTCCGGGTCGAGCGCTGAGGTGGGCTCATCAAACAGCATAGCGATCGGGTCCATACACAGGGCTCGGGCAATGGCCACGCGCTGCTGCTGGCCACCGGAGAGCTGCGCCGGATATTTTTCCGCGTGCGCCGCCAGGCCAACGCGCTCCAGCAGCTTGAGACCCTTCTTGCGCGACGACGCTTTGTCACGATTGAGAACCTTAACCTGCGCCAGCGTCAGGTTGTCGATAATCGACAGGTGCGGGAACAGTTCAAAATGCTGAAACACCATTCCGACGTGCGAGCGCAGTTTGGCAAGATTGGTCTTTTTATCGTTAACCACGGTGCCATCGACGATAATCTGCCCCTGCTGCACCGGCTCAAGGCCGTTTACGGTTTTAATCAGCGTGGATTTACCGGAGCCTGACGGCCCGCAGACCACCACGACTTCGCCTTTTTTCACTTCCGTGGAGCAATCGGTCAGCACCTGAAAGTGACCATACCATTTTGAAACGTTTTTCAGGGTAATCATTACACAGTCCTTTTCTTCAACCAGCTGACCAACAGCGAGGCGCTGAGGCTAATCACAAAATAGACGCCGCCCGCGAACAGGATCATTTCGACCTGGGTCCCGTCACGCTCGCCAATCGTGGAGGCGGTACGGAAGAAGTCGGCGAGGCTCAATACATACACCAGCGAGGTATCCTGGAACAGGACGATCCCCTGGGTTAACAGCAGCGGCACCATGGCGCGGAAGGCCTGCGGCAGGATCACCAGCCGCATCGACTGCCAGTGGGTCATTCCCAGCGCCAGCGCGGCGCTTGACTGGCCGCGGGAGATGCTCTGGATACCGGCGCGGATAATCTCTGAATAGTAGGCGGCCTCGAACATCGAAAAGGCCACCATCGCCGAGATCAGGCGAATATCCGTTTTCGGCGACAGTCCCAGCACGTTCTGCAGGAAGCCCGGGACAATCAGGTAGAACCACAGCAGAACCATCACCAGCGGGATAGAACGGAACACGTTAACGTAGGATTTAGCAAACCAGGCCAGCGGCAGAAAGCTGGACAGGCGCATGACCGCCAGCAGGGTGCCCCAGACGATGCCGACCACGATGGCGATCACCGTAATCTTCAGGGTGATCACCAGCCCTGCCAGCAGGTAGGGCATGGAGGGAACGATCGAACTCCAGTCAAAATCGTACATTATTTGCCTCCCATATTGCCAGGCAGGCGAACCTTACGCTCGACCACATACATAATCAGCATAATCACCGCGTTGATGAAAACATAGGCCAGGGTGATGGCGGTAAAAGACTCCCAGGCATGAGCGGAGTAGTCCAGCAGTTTGCCCGCCTGCGCGGCCATATCGGCCAGACCGATGGTGGAGGCGATGGCCGAGTTTTTCACCAGGTTCATCATCTCCGAGGTCATCGGCGGCACGATAACGCGATAGGCGTTCGGCAGCAGCACGTAGCGGTAGGTTTGCGGCAGGGTCAACCCCATCGCCAGACCGGCGTTCTTTTGCCCGCGCGGCAGCGACTGGATAGCGGCGCGTACCTGCTCGCAGACGCGAGCGGCGGTAAACAGCCCCAGGCACAGCATGGAGGAGACAAAGAACTGAATGTTTGGGTCCAGCTCCGATTTAAACCACATGCCGATATTTTCCGGCAGGAATTCCGGCACCACCAGGTACCAGGTAAAGAACTGCACGATCAGCGGCACGTTGCGAAACAGTTCGACATAGCAGGTGCCAATGCCCGAGAGGAAGCGATTGGGGACCGTGCGTAAAATGCCGAACAGCGAGCCGACGAGAAAAGCGATGATCCAGGCCGAGATGGAGAGGGCGACGGTGATCTGAAAACCGCTCCACAGCCAGCCCAGGTAGGTAGTGTTGCCGAAGGGGGCCTGTTGCAGGAATATCCCCCAGTTCCAGTCTATTGACATACATGACTCCTGGAAAAAAAAGGGTAGCCATTGCTACCCTCGAAGACGGTTGTCCAGCTTGTTTCGGTATTCGCGGCGGCTGGGGAACGACCAGCCGCCGTATAGTCTGTCCGTGCTGTGACAATCATCGGGAGGGCAGGATATCCCGCCCCTGGTTGTTATAATTAGTTCAGTGCTTTGTCATTAGGTGATTTGAACAGCGCTTTCATGTCGTTCGACAGCTCGAAGTTCAGGTTAAGATTTTTTGGCGGAATCGGGTTTTTGAACCATTTGTCGAACCACTTCGCCGCTTCGCCAGAGGTCTGGGCCTGGGCAACGGTTTCATCGACCAATGCCTTGAAGGTCGGATCGTCCTTACGCAGCATGCAGCCATAGGCTTCTTTCGACTGCGCGGTGCCGACGATTTCCCAGTTATCCGGTTTCTTCGCCTTGGCGCGTTCGCCGGCCAGCAAAGCGTCATCCATCATAAAGGCCACCGCGCGTCCGCTTTCCAGAGTACGGAAAGAGTCGCCATGATCTTTGGCGCTGATGATGCGCATATTCATTTTTTTCTCATCGTTCAGCTTATGCAGCAGGATCTCAGAGGTGGTCCCGGAGGTGACGACGACCGCTTTATCCTTCAGGTCCGGGAAATCTTTGATCGGGCCGCCTTTCTTCACCAGCAGACGGGTGCCGACGACGAAGATAGTATCGGAGAAGGCCGCCTGTTTCTGGCGCTCGAGGTTGTTGGTGGTAGAGCCGCACTCGAAATCAAAGGTGCCATTCTGCAGCAGCGGAATACGATTCTGCGAGGTGACCGGGATCAGTTTGACCTGCAGATCGGGTTTGTTCAGTTTTTTCTTGATGGCATCGACGATGGCGTTGGAGTAGTCCTGAGAGTAACCCACAACCTTCTGTTGGTTATCGTAGTAAGAGAAAGGGACGGAAGATTCGCGATGGCCGACAACGATAACGCCATTTTTCGCGATCTTATCCAGAGTGCTCTGGCCAGCCGCCGGGGCAGCATCTTCCGCCTGCGCCAGACCAGCGGTCATTCCCATTACCAGCATTGCCGTGGCCAGTTTACGTAATTGCATATCCAACTCCTTATCCGCAGCGTCACCGACGCTATTGATACCCATTGTGATTGTGTGTGTTGTTATTAGGGGCACGCATCCACGTGCCGCATTTGTATGTGTTTGTTAGCATTTAGTTTGGCTTAATGTAAATATTTTGCTGCTTTATTGTTTATTTTTGCGAAGCGCTCCGCACCAATGGGAGGCAAATATCTTCCATTGCACCAAAATAGCGCGACCACCGATCGTTTATGGTGCAACCCGGTTGCACTGGGCCGGAGGACGGCGCTACCCGATTAAATAAAGCAATGACTGTGCCAGGGTGGCAAATGACGGGAAGAAAAAAGCCGGCGACGGGCGTCGCCGGTAGAGAACTTATCGGCGACGCTGACGCAGGCTCATCAGCAGCGCACCGAAGCCGAGCAGCGCCGTCAGCGCCCACAGCGGCCAGTTGCCAGTGCGAGCGTAAGGGGTCATGCCGCTGGTGGGCGTCACGGTGGTGGTCAACACCTCACGGGTAAACTGCGGGATCATCTTCTGGATCTCGCCGCGCGGGCCGATCACGGCGGTAATGCCGTTGTTGGTACTGCGCAGCAGGGGGCGGGCCAGCTCCAGGGCGCGCATCCGCGCCATCTGGAAGTGTTGCCACGGGCCGATGGACTTGCCGAACCAGGCGTCGTTAGAGATGGTCAGCAGGAAGTCGGTATCCGGACGGAAGTTATCCCGCACCTGTTCCCCGAGGATGATCTCGTAGCAGATGGCCGCGGTCAGCTTCAGGTTATGCGCCATCAGCTGCGGCTGCACGTAGGGACCGCGGCTGAAGGAGGACATCGGCAGGTCGAAGAATGGCGCCAGCGGACGCAGAATCGACTCCAGCGGTACAAACTCGCCGAACGGCACCAGATGGTTCTTGTTGTAGCGGTTGGTCGAGTCGTAGCGGTACGGGTTATCTTTGCCGAGGGTAATGATGGTGTTGTAGGTGTCGTAGCGATTCTGCTTATTAAGACGCGCGTCGACGATGCCGGTGATCAGCGAGCTGTCTTTTGCGCGCAGCAGATCGTCCATCATGCTGAGGAACTGCTGCTGGTTGATCTCCAGATCCGGGATCGCCGATTCAGGCCAGATAATCAGCTGCGAGTGGCCGATATGCGGCTGGGTCAGCGCCAGGTAGGTTTTCAGGGTATTAACCAGCTGGTTCTCGTCCCACTTCATGGCCTGCGGGATATCGCCTTGCACCAGCGAGACCTGCGTCGCGCGCTCCGGCAGCAGCTGATACCACTGGATATAGCGCAGCGGGAACGGCAGGGCGAACAGCACCGCGGCGATCACCAGCGCCTTCCCGTTGCGCTGCACGAGGGCCAGAGCCAGCAGGCCGCTAACCATCATCAGCAGGAAGTTGATCGCCTCAACCCCCATCACCGGCGCCAGGCCTTTCAGCGGGCCGTCGATCTGGCTATAGCCGAACTGCAGCCACGGAAAGCCGGTCAGCACCCAACCGCGCAGGAACTCGGTGATCTGCCAGACGACGGGGGCGGCGATCGCCACCCGTAGCCAGCTGGTTTTGGGCCACAGCCGGGCGAGCAGGCCGGCAAACAGGCCGGTGTAGAGCGACAGATAGGCCGCCAGCAAAACGACGAGGAAGACGTTAACCGGACCCGGCATACCGCCAAACTGCGCGATACTGACATAAACCCAGTTGATTCCCGTGCCGAACAGGCCAAGTCCCCAGAAATAGCCGATGCCGGCGCTTTGCAGCGGGCGGCGGTTGAGGGTTAACGCCTGCAGACCGACCAGTGAAATAATCGCTGCGGGCCAGAAGTCGTAAGGTGAAAAAGCCAGCGTTCCGCTGGCTCCGAATAGCAGCGCCAGCAGCAGACGTACGCGCTGGCGTTCAAGAAGAGAGGCAAATACCATTTAGGCTAATCGTCCCGTAAATTAACGCCTGTTGCCACAGGCTATGCTGTTTGCCAGCCGGGGGAGGGGACAACCGAGTATCGCCACGGTCTGTCTCCCGGCTGGCCGTGACCTTCAGCGCCGCCGCTTACTCTTCCAGCTTCGGCTGGGGAGCATCATCCGGCAGCTTAACATGCACCTGAATGATACGACGACTATCTGCCATTGCTACCTTGAATTGGTAACCATCAATGTCGATAGATTCGCCGCGAGCTGGCAGGTGGCCAAAGGCCTGCATTACCAGCCCGCCAATGGTATCCACTTCTTCATCGCTGAAGTGCGTATCGAAGGCGTCGTTGAAGTCTTCGATGGAGGCCAGGGCGCGTACCGTCCAGGTATGGCGGCTCAGCTGGCGGAAATCGATATCTTCTTCTTCGTCGTACTCGTCTTCAATTTCCCCGACGATGAGCTCAAGGATATCCTCGATGGTCACCAGACCGGAGACGCCGCCGAATTCGTCAATAACGATCGCCATATGGTAGCGCTGTGAGCGAAACTCTTTCAGCATGCGGTCGACCCGCTTGCTTTCCGGAACGACAACCGCCGGCCGTAACACTTTTTCCATGCTGAAGGCTTCGGCGTCGCTGCGCATAAACGGCAGCAGATCCTTGGCCATCAGAATCCCTTCGATGTGATCTTTATCTTCACTGATGACCGGGAAGCGCGAGTGAGCGGATTCGATGATGACATCGAGGCACTCGTCCAGCGTCTGATTGCGTTTCAGGGTAATCATTTGTGAACGGGGGATCATAATGTCGCGGACCCGCTGGTCGGCGATATCCATTACCCCTTCGAGCATGTCACGAGTATCTTCATCGATAAGGTCGTTCTGCCCGGAATCACGGATCAGCGCCAGCAGTTCATCGCGGTTTTTCGGTTCCCCGTGAAAGAGCTGGCTGAGTAACAGGGAGAAAAATCCCTTTTTGCTGTTTACTGTGTCACTACTGTGTGAATTGTCGTCGCTCATGGCGTCGTTTGGGTTCTCATGTTGATTTAATGTCGCTCGTCGCGCGTAAACTCAGCGCCGGACGGCATGGGTTGCCTGACGTTCAGGCGGGTAAAATGCATGAACAGCGGCCGGATGAGGCGCAAGCGCCACGATCCGGCAGGGGGCTATTCAGCAATCTTCTCGGAAATGTACGGGTCCTCATAGCCCAGAGCAAGCATTATCTCTGTTTCGAGGCCTTCCATCTCTTCCGCTTCGTCATCTTCGATGTGATCGTAGCCCAGCAGATGCAGGCTGCCGTGCACCACCATATGCGCCCAGTGCGCCTCCAGCGGTTTACCTTGCTCGCTGGCTTCCTGCTCCACCACCTGACGGCAAATGATCAGATCGCCGAGCAGCGGCATTTCAATCCCCGGCGGCGCTTCAAACGGGAAAGAGAGGACGTTGGTCGGCTTATCCTTGCCGCGATAGGTCAGGTTCAGCTCATGGCTTTCTGCAACGTCGACCAGACGAATCGTTAACTCTGACTCCTCCTGAAACGGCGGAATGACGGCGTCGACCCAGCGTTGAAAAAGGGCTTCGTCCGGCAGGCCGCTGGTCTCTTCGCAGGCCAGTTGTAAATCGAGGATCACCTGACTCATTTTTGCTCCTGTTCCTGGGCTTCGCGTTTGCGCTCGGCGGCCAGTTCTGCTTTACGTTTTTGGTCTGCGGCTTCCCATGCCTCATAGGCGTTCACGATGCGGGCGACCACCGGATGGCGGACCACGTCTTCGCTATGGAAGAAGTTAAAGCTGATCTCATCGACTTCCGCCAGCACTTCGATGGCGTGGCGCAGACCGGATTTGGTGCTGCGCGGCAGGTCAATCTGCGTGATATCGCCGGTGATCACCGCCTTGGAGTTAAAGCCGATGCGGGTCAGGAACATTTTCATCTGCTCGATGGTGGTGTTCTGGCTTTCATCAAGAATGATAAAGGCGTCATTCAGCGTCCGTCCGCGCATATAGGCCAGCGGGGCCACTTCGATGACGTTACGCTCAATCAGCTTTTCCACCTTCTCAAAGCCGAGCATCTCGAACAGCGCGTCGTACAGCGGGCGCAGATACGGGTCGACCTTCTGGCTCAGATCGCCGGGCAGGAAGCCGAGCTTTTCACCCGCTTCGACGGCCGGACGGGTCAGCAGAATGCGGCGGATCTCCTGACGCTCCAGCGCATCAACCGCCGCCGCCACCGCCAGATAGGTTTTCCCGGTACCCGCCGGACCCACGCCGAAGGTGATGTCGTGATCGAGGATATTGGCGATGTACTGCGCCTGGTTCGGCGTACGCGGTTTGATCACCCCGCGCTTGGTCTTGATATTGACGGCTTTTCCGTACTCCGGCACGCTCTCGGCGCTTTGCTCAAGCACGCGCGCCTCTTTGATCGCCAGATGGATCTGCTCTGGTTCAATATCCTGAATCTGACCGCGCATCGGCGCCGTGTCGACATACAGGCTGCGCAGAATATCGGCGGCGGCGTGTACGCAAAGGGCGCGTCCGGTCAGCTTAAAGTGATTGTCACGGCGGTTGATCTCAATGCCTAACCGACGCTCCAGCTGTTTGATGTTGTCGTCAAACGGACCGCACAGGGCTAACAGGCGTGCGTTATCCGCTGGCTCCAGGGTAATTTCACGAGTGTCTATGTTCAAACTGTTCCTCTTTACGCAGGTGGCCGGACGCGGCGCGTGGCCGGCTAATCAGGAAATTATTTACGTCACAGGAAAATGGCGCAAGCATTGCTGTAGATATAGGGACGGAGAGAGGAATTACAAGGCCTGCCGGAACCGACAGGCCTGAAGGGATCACGGCTGATAGATACCCACGCCAAGATCGTTCTCTTTACGGGTGCGGGCAATCACTGATTCGGGTGATTCAGCGATACGCAGACCCATCTCCGCTTCGGTGCGCACGATTTTGCCGCGCAGCGAGTTGGTGTAAACATCGACGATTTCGACATCGACAAACTTGCCGACGAGGTCCGGGGTGCCTTCGAAATTGACCACCCGGTTGTTCTCCGTACGCCCGGAGAGCTCCATGATGTTCTTGCGCGACGTGCCTTCCACCAGGATGCGCTGTACCGTGCCGAGCATGCGACGGCTCCAGGCCATCGCCTGCTGGTTGATGCGCTCCTGCAGAATATACAGACGCTGTTTCTTGTCTGCATCCGGCACGTCGTCGACCATATCGGCCGCCGGGGTGCCCGGACGGGCGGAGAAGATAAAGCTGTAGCTCATATCGAAATTGACGTCGGCGATAAGCTTCATCGTCTTTTCGAAATCTTCCGTGGTTTCGCCGGGGAAGCCGACGATAAAGTCTGAGCTTATCTGAATATCCGGACGCGCTTCACGCAGCTTACGAATAATCGCTTTATACTCCAGCGCGGTATGGGTCCGTCCCATCAGGTTCAGCACGCGGTCGGAACCGCTCTGCACCGGCAAGTGCAGGAAGCTCACCAGCTCCGGCGTATCGCGATAGACGTCGATGATGTCGTCGGTAAATTCGATCGGATGGCTGGTGGTGAAGCGAATGCGGTCGATGCCGTCGATAGCGGCCACCAGGCGCAGCAGATCGGCAAAGCTGCCGGTGGTGCCGTCGTAGTTCTCACCGCGCCAGGCGTTCACGTTCTGGCCCAGCAGGTTGACTTCACGCACGCCCTGCGCCGCCAGTTGGGCGATTTCAAACAGGATATCGTCGCACGGGCGGCTGACTTCTTCACCGCGGGTGTAGGGCACCACGCAGTAGGTGCAGTATTTGTTGCAGCCTTCCATAATCGAGACAAAGGCGGTCGGGCCTTCGGCGCGCGGTTCTGGCAGGCGATCGAATTTTTCAATTTCCGGGAAGCTGATATCAACCACCGGGCTGCGGTTGCCGCGCACAGAGTTAATCATCTCCGGCAGGCGGTGCAGGGTTTGCGGCCCGAAAATAATATCGACATAGTGCGCGCGCTGACGAATATGGTCGCCTTCCTGGGAGGCCACGCAGCCGCCAACGCCAATAATCAGGTCCGGGTTCTTCTCTTTCAGCAGCTTCCAGCGTCCAAGCTGATGGAAAACTTTTTCCTGGGCCTTCTCACGAATTGAGCAGGTATTGAGCAACAGCACATCTGCTTCTTCCGCCACTTCGGTCAGTTGATACCCATGTGTCGCATCCAGCAGATCGGCCATCTTTGATGAATCATACTCGTTCATCTGACAGCCCCAGGTTTTAATATGGAGTTTTTTTGTCATTGACTTGCTCATGCTCAGTAATAGATATCCAAAACGCGGGGATATATACAGGGTGAATTTCGCATTCCAGGGCGCGTATTGTAATGCTTTGGTCGCCCCCTGACCAGTGCGAGCGTTATCACCGCAAGAGGGCGAAAAATCCGGTAAACTTAACGGATTCTGCTTTAAGGATAATAGCCATGACAATTCACGCAACAGATGTCGCCATCGTGGGCGGCGGCATGGTCGGCGGCGCCCTGGCGTTAGGGCTGGCGCAACAGGGATTTACCGTGACGGTGCTTGAGAAAACGGCGCCCCCGGCTTTCGATCCGGCATCCGCCCCGGATGTGCGGATCTCGGCGATCAGCGCGGCCTCGGTCGGCCTGCTGAAAAGCCTTGACGTCTGGGATGCCGTGCGGGCGATGCGCGTCCACGCTTACCGTCGTCTGGAGACCTGGGAGTGGGAGAGCGCGCACGTCGCCTTTGACGCCGCAGAGCTCAAGCTCCCAGAGCTGGGCTATATGGTTGAGAACAAGGTCCTGCAGTGGGGCCTGTGGCAAGCGCTGGCGGCGCACGAAGGGATTACCCTCCGCGTTGGCGGCGAACTGGAGGCGATGCAGCGCGGCGAGGCGCAGACGGCGCTGCGTTTACGCGAGGGGGAGACGATCCACGCCCGGCTGGTTATCGGCGCCGACGGCGCCAGCTCTCAGGTGCGGGAGATGGCCGGCATCGGCGTGCATGCCTGGCAATATCAGCAGTCCTGTATGCTCATCAGCGTCCAATGCGCCGACGATCCCGGCGACAGCACCTGGCAGCAGTTTACCCCCAGCGGACCGCGCGCCTTCCTGCCGCTGTTCGACAACTGGGCCTCGCTGGTGTGGTATGACGCCCCGGCGCGGATCCGTCAGCTACAGGGCATGTCCATGCCCCAGCTTCAGCAGGAGATCGCCCGCCATTTCCCGGCGCGTCTCGGACGGGTGACGCCGCAGGCGGCCGGCGCCTTCCCGCTCACCCGGCGTCATGCGCTGCAGTATGTTCAGCCCGGTCTGGCGCTGGTGGGCGATGCGGCGCACACCATTCATCCACTGGCGGGGCAGGGGGTTAACCTTGGCTATCGCGATGTCGACGCCCTGCTGGAGATCCTGGCGCAAGCGCGCGGCCGAGGCGAAGAGTGGGCCAGCCTGCCGGTGCTCAAGCGCTACCAGGCGCGGCGGCGGGCGGATAATTTTATTATGCAGTCGGGGATGGATCTGTTTTACGCCGGATTCAGCAATGACCTGGCGCCGGTGCGGATGCTGCGTAATATTGGCCTGATGGCGGCCGAACGCGCCGGGGTGCTGAAGCGTCAGGCGCTGAAGTATGCGTTAGGCTTGTAACTCCGGCTTCCCGGGCGGGGGCGTAGTGGAAAGCGCCTGCCCGGCAGTCAGTGACGCGCCAGGATGGCTATACGCCAATAGCAAAAAAGCCCACCGAGGTGGGCTTTTTTGCATTTAAGTGGCTGGGGTACGAGGATTCGAACCTCGGAATGCCGGAATCAGAATCCGGTGCCTTACCGCTTGGCGATACCCCAATTGTCTGTTGCGCCTGACCGACACTATCCCGGTTTAAGAGCAACAGTGCGTTCATTGCTGAACGACTTTTTAATTTGGCTGGGGTACGAGGATTCGAACCTCGGAATGCCGGAATCAGAATCCGGTGCCT